>JAILEM010000193.1 GCA_024687745.1 Lachnospiraceae bacterium | reverse complement strand
CAAAATATTGATTTTCTGTCACTATAATTTTACTGTCACTTAGGTGAAAACAGACATCTTATCGCATTAAGGACACATAAGACCATGACTCCCACATCGGCAAATATCGCAAGCCACATATTTGCTATCCCAAATGCCCCGAGGATAAGGCACATCGCCTTTACAAAGAGCGCAAAATAAATATTTTCATATACTATCCTTATACACTTTTTTGCTATCTTTATCGCTCTGGAAATCTTTAACGGATCGTCATCCATAAGGACTACATCCGCGGCCTCAATTGCCGCATCACTCCCAAGTCCTCCCATGGCTATACCTATATCTGCCCTTGAAAGTACGGGCGCATCATTTATTCCGTCTCCGACATAGGCAAGTGTTCCCCTTCCTTCCCTTATCAGTTTTTCAACATGGGAGACCTTATCATTTGGAAGGAGAGATGAATAAACCTCATCTATCCCCGCTTCCTCCGCGATTTTTTCTGCTACCCTTTGAAGATCTCCTGTAAGCATTACAGTCCTGTTGACTCCCAACCTCTTTAATTCACTTATCGCTTCCTTTGCGTGGGGTTTCATTTCATCCGATATCACGATATGTCCCATATATTCATTATCAATTGCAATATGAACTATGGTCCCTATACTGTGACACTCTTCACATTTGATCGAAAGAGCATGCATGAGCTTTATATTGCCGACAGCCACCTCTTTATCGTCAACCCTTGCAATCACTCCCTGACCGCTTATCTCCTTTACATCCGAAACTCTTCTTACATCAGGCTCCTTATCAAGCGCCCTTTTAAGACTTAAGCTTATGGGATGAGAGGAATGGCACTCGGCAAGAGCCGCATATTCAATAAGATATTTATCCTCGATGACACTGTGATGAACTCCGGACACCTCAAAGTTACCCCTTGTTATGGTTCCCGTCTTATCAAATACTACAGTCTTTACCTTTGAAAGGGTTTCCATGAAGTTAGAGCCCTTGATGAGGATACCCTTGTTCCCCGCACCGCCGATACCTCCGAAAAAGCTTAAAGGTATGCTTACAACTATAGCGCACGGACAGCTTATTACAAGAAAGGTAAGAGCCCTGTATATAAAGTCAGACCACATGGGATCAGTCTTTAGAAAAAGCAGTCTTACAAGAGGGGGCACGACTGCAACAAAAAGGGCGCTGTAGCATACAAAAGGAGTATATACCCTTGCAAACTTTGAAATAAACTGTTCGGATCGTGACTTTCTCGAACCGGCATTTTCCACAAGATCAAGTATCTTTGAGGCAGTCGATTCTTCAAATTCCTTAGTCGTCCTTATCTTCAAAAGGCCCGAAATATTGATGCTTCCGCTCACGGCCTCATCGCCCGGTCCCACATCCCTTGGAAGGGACTCTCCCGTAAGTGCAGCCGTATCAAGGGCTGAATTTCCTTCTTCGATAATTCCGTCAATAGGTATCTTTTCTCCGGGATTTACAACTATAACAGATCCTGTCTCCACATCATCGGGGTCAACCTTCTCTATTACACCGTCCCTCTCGATATTGGCATAATCAGGGCGGATATCCATAAGCTCACTGATATTTTTTCTGCTCTTTCCGACAGCATAGCTCTGAAACAGCTCTCCTATCTGGTAAAACCACATAACGGCAACCCCTTCGGTGTACTCTGAGATCGCCATGGCTCCTATGGTCGCTACCGCCATAAGAAAGCATTCATCAAAAACCTGTCTGTTTATTATACCCTTGAACGCCTTTCTTAAGATATCATAGCCCGCTGTAAGATACGGGATCAGAAATAATAAGAATCTTAAAACAGGATAATCCTTAAGCGGCAGAAGATTAAGTATAAGGATCATTACCCCCGCCGTTATTATCCTTATTAAAAGATTCTTCTGCTTTTTATTCATTATCTTATCCTGCTCTCCGTTTTTTTTGTCAAAATCCCCTGTATATCCCTTAACTCCCCCGTTTTGTACTAAAGTGTCATCAGGCTGTATCCCTCTGTCTTATGATCTCAGTCAAGATATATGACTGAGTCATCCTCAACAACCTTACAGTTCTTAATGACATCCTGCATTACTTCCTTCTCATCAACGCCATCTTCAAATTCCACCTTCATCTTAAGAGCCATAAAATTTACGCTTGCATCCTTTACGCCTTTGGTCTTTTTTGCGGCATCCTCCATCTTATTCGCACAGTTGGCGCAATCAACCTCGATCCTGTAGGTCTTCTTCATTTTAGCTACCTCCGCTTTTTATTTTTAATTTTAAAACTATTCTTCTATATGCTCTCTTCCCTGGTCGATTATCGTTCTCACGTGTTCATCGGCAAGGAAATATATGACCTGCTTTCCCTCCCGCCTGCTCTTTACAAGCCTGGCCTGCTTAAGTATCTTAAGCTGATGGGAAACGGCAGACTGTGTCATATTAAGGGTCTCTGCCAGATCGCAGACGCATATATCTGTTTTTAAAAGTGCAAACAGTATCCTTATCCTCGTGGAATCACCGAATACCTTAAAGAGCTCGGCAAGATCGTAAAGCTCATCCTCATCCGGAAGACTGCTGCATACCTCATTTACCTTATCTCTGTGCACCTCTTTGACTTCACAGAGTTCCACATCATTTAAAGCCATTATATTCTCCTTATGATAAAAACAAGCCCTGAACGTTTCGACATATGAATAATTGTTCATATGTTAAATATAATATACCCCCGATCGATACCTCTGTCAAGATGATCTTTTTTTTCGCTATCCACCCTGATACTTACAGGCTTTTACAGAGCGCCTCCTTAAGAAATCCTTCGGATTTTTCACTCCATATAGCTATTTTTTGAAAAACATCATCATAATCGATCTTTGACAGAAGTAAATCCGTACCTTAAAACTCAAGATCTTCAACCCTTTCAAGAAGCTCATCTATATGCTCCTTTGAGTGCTCGATACGAAGTCTTCCAAGCTCTCCTTCCTTAAGATCGGAGGTATATATTATATAGAGGAAACGTACATAGGCAAGAACTCTTATCTTATCCTCGATCCTGTCAAGAACCTCCCTGTCATCGGTTTCAAAATAGTACTCCATTACCTTATCCCATATATAGTCACTCAATTCTCCGGATATCCCCAAAAACTTTTCCGAATTATCCGGTTCATCTTCCTTGAATATCTTATAGGTCACATATAATCCCTGAAGGTCAAATATGGGCCCTCCGGTGGCTAAAGTATCCATATCTATGATCATGGGCTCTCCGTCACAGATCATCACATTTCTCATCTGGATATCTCCGTGTACCATGCTCATATCCTGGGGAAGTAAGACTATGAGCTTTCTTATATTGCCGATCTGGGTTACAGAGAGAATGTCCTTTAACTCGTACAGAGAATCAAGAAAAACATTTTTGGCCTCCGGAAGAACACCCTCATCCATCTTAGTCGAGTGTATCTGTTTTAAAAGCTCCACATATTCCCTTATAAGGGTGTCTCTGTCCTTATCATTGTCTCTTATCATATCGTTCAGGGGCTTAGCCTTCAGCATTTCAAACACAGAGCCGTAATCCTCTCCCACCTTTACGATATCATAGGATATGGCAGTCGGGATGCCTTTTACAAAAGCAGCCTTTGCCATCTTTTTTTCATTCTCTATCCTGGGAATACTGTCCTTACCCTTATAAACCTTAACTATTGTTTCCTCGTCTATCCTGTAAACCGTTCCGAAAAAGCCTTTTCCTATCACCTCACAGCCATCAACGGATATGCTGCGGTAAGCCTTTTTGACATCCATCATGGAATCAAAGCCGGTCATTTCAAATATCTCATATACTTCAGAAGATACATTCAAAATGACGACCCTGGAGTTTCCGTTTGCCTCTTCCTGTTTTATGGCCTTTAAAAGGACACGAAGTCCTGTGGAAGAAATATATTCAAGCTTTTGTGCATCAAATATAAGAGAATCATGCTCCTTCTTAAGCTCTTCAAAAATACGTGCACCTGTTTCCTCCGAATTGGAGCCGTCTATCCTTCCACTAAGTTCAATAGTAAGATTTCCCATCTTTATCTCCTTTATTCATATTCCCTGAATCTGACAAAAGCAAAGGTCGTAAACTTCTTCCCTTCAGACTCGATGATCCTTCTCTCGGCACAGGCTGCCACTACCGTTATCCCCTCTTCCCTGAGTCTTTTGGTAAGTGCATATGAGAAGGTAAATTCGCCCTGGCAAAGGACTGCAGAGGGAGCCTTTGCGGATATCTTTTTACAGTAGATATCCGCAAGCTCACTTATCTCTTCCTCAGACATATCCGGAGTGATCAACGGAAAAGTCATATTTTCCGGCTCTCCGTATTTTCGTGCAGCCTCTTTTTTATTATCCTCCCACCTTGAATGGGGAAGGTTTGAAAAATTAATGAAACTGCCTGACACCTCCTACTCGCCCCACTTCCATCCGGCGACCTCGGGAAGATCCTGTCCGTATTTATGGATATACTGCTTATGTTCCACAAGCTTATCGTTCATCTTCTGATAAAGGTATGCACCCCTGTTCCCAAGTGAGGGCAGGAACTTGATCGCCTCGATCACAAGGTGGAATCTGTCCGTATCATTCTGTACCCTGACATCGAAGGGTGTTGTGATGGTACCCTCCTCCTTATAGCCTCTTACATGCATGAGTCTGTTGTTATGTCTTCTGTAGGTAAGCTCATGGATAAGGGATGTATATCCGTGGAAGTTAAATATTACCGGCTTGTCAACGGTAAAGAGTATGTCATATTCAGCATCCGTGAGTCCGTGTGGATGTACGTTATCAGGCTGAAGCTTAAAGAGATCCACAACATTTATGAATCTTATCTTAACCTCGGGAAGCTCCTTATTAAGGATGGAAACTGCTGCCAGTGCCTCAAGGGTCGGAGTCTCTCCCGCACAGGCAAATACTATATCAGGCTCCTGTCCCTGGTCGTTGGATGCCCAGTCCCAGATACCTATACCCTGGGTACAGTGCTTAACGGCCTCCTCCATGGTTAACCACTGGGGTCTCGGATGCTTGGACGCAACTATCACATTTACATAATTCCTGCTCCTGATACAGTGGTCAAAGCATGATAACAGGCAGTTTGAATCAGGCGGAAGATAAAGTCTTACGACATCTGCCTTCTTATTGGCGATATGATCCATAAATCCGGGATCCTGATGAGTGAAGCCGTTATGATCCTGCTGCCATACCGTAGAAGCCATTATCAGGTTAAGGGATGCTATCTCCTCTCTCCAGTCAAGCTGATTGCATACCTTTAACCACTTGGCGTGCTGTGCCGCCATGGAATCTATTATCCTTGCAAAGGCTTCATAGGTTGCAAAGAAGCCATGCCTTCCGGTAAGCAGATAACCCTCAAGCCACCCCTCACACATATGCTCTGAAAGCATAGAATCCATTATCCTTCCATATGCCGAAAGGTGATCGTCCGAATCATAATGCTCTGCGTTCCAGTCCCTGTTCTCTGTCTCAAATAAGGCATTTAACCTGTTAGAGGTCGTTTCATCCGGTCCGAATACCCTGAAATTCTTTGCATCGGCATTAAGCCTGAAAATATCTCGTATAAATTTTCCAAGCTCGGTCATATCCTGACCGTCAGCTCCGCCATGCTCCTTTACTTCCACCGCATAATCCCTGAAATCAGGCATTCTCAGATCTCTTAAGAGCTTTCCGCCGTTACCGTGGGGATTTGCGCCTATCCTTGCATCACCCTTGGGAGCAAGCTCCTTAAGCTCCGGTATGAGAGTACCGTTTTCATCAAATAATTCCTCGGGATGATAGCTTTCGAGCCAATCCTTGAGTATCTCAAGGTGCTCATCCGGCTTATCCATCATTATGGGAACCTGATGAGCCAGGAAATTGCCTTCTATCTTCTTCCCGTCGACCTCCTTTGGTCCTGTCCATCCCTTAGGTGTCCTTAATACGATCATGGGCCATACGGGACGTGTGGGATCATTATTTTCCCTTGCCTTTTTCTGTATATCCTTTATCGACTCAATTACCTTATCCATTGTCTCTGCCATGAGTCTGTGCATTTTCATCGGGTCATCCCCTTCAACAAAGTAGGGCTCCCATCCGCAGCCATGGAAGAAATCGACTATCTCTTCATGGGACATGCGGGCAAAGAGTGTCGGATTTGCGATCTTATAACCGTTTAAATGGAGTATGGGAAGGACCGCACCATCCGATACAGGGTTCAAAAACTTATTACTCTGCCATGAGGTTGCAAGAGGTCCCGTCTCAGCCTCACCGTCACCTACCGTTACGGCAGCTATAAGATCGGGATTATCAAAGACCGCACCAAAACCATGGGCTATCGAATAACCAAGCTCTCCGCCCTCGTTTATGGATCCGGGAGTCTCAGGCGCGCAGTGTGAGGGCATTCCGCCGGGGAAGGAAAACTGCTTGAACATCTTCTGCATACCCGACTCATCCTCTGAAATATTAGGATAGATCTCAGAATAGCTTCCGTCGAGCCAGTCATTTGCTATATAAAAATTGCCGCCGTGTCCCGGTCCCGATAAAAGGATAAGATCAAGATCATATCTTTTTATAACCCGGTTTAAATGTACAAAAACAAAGTTCTGTCCTGGTACCGTACCCCAGTGACCTACTATCTTTTTCTTTACATCACTGAGCTTTAAAGGCCTCCTCATAAGAGGATTGTCAAGAAGATAGAGCTGTCCTGCGGAAAGATAATTGGCCGCCCTCCAGTACGCATTCATCTTCGTGAGAAGCTCCTCCGTGATCGGTCCCTTTTCGGCACATTCAGCCATTTTTTTCACATCACTCATAAAAAACCTCCTTTTCCTTAAATATTTATTCTCTGATTCAATGCTTTCTCATCTTTACAGTCTCTTCTAGCGAACAGATCTTATCGGCAAGACAGACGATAAATGCCTCCCTGCACTTTGGGATATGGGTGAGGGTAAGCGGCCACATATGGCTCTTTATTATATTTTTCTCCCTCTCTGTCAGCTTAAAATCCATAAGTGCATTCCTAAGAGCTATATGAGGATGATGATATCCATGGAGCTTATCACCCTTATAATGCCAGTCGTAAAGAAAATAATCATGGAGTATCGCACCCTTAAGCATTTCCTTCATGTTTATCCTTATATTCATTTTATGTGCGATATCATAACTTTTTCTTGCAACCCTTAAGCAGTGCTTATAGGTGGAGATATTCCCATGCTGGGTATAATCCTTCATCCTGACTATCTTCGGATCCTTAAGCAGTTCCCTTATATGATCGTTAAATTCCTGTGGTTTTATCGTTCTTTTCATCATACTATGCTTATCCCTGTATCATTTTGTCAGAGGCTAAAGCCGGGGCTTTCAAATTTACATATCCTTCTTAAGAAACAAAGTTTTGCTGCCTCAACATCTATTATAAACATTTTTAAGATACATTGGAATGTTTTTTGATATCGGTTTCTCAGATATCAGGATAAAAGATCTCCCGTCATTTCACGGTAACGGATTTCCCGATATAAGCTGACAGAGCCCCCTGCACTAAGCAGAAGACTCTGTTTTACCGGCTG
>JAILEM010000185.1 GCA_024687745.1 Lachnospiraceae bacterium | reverse complement strand
CATCCTTCTTCATCTTGTATTTTACCATATTATATTTTATCAAATATAATATGTCAAGATAATATTGTATGAAAAAACTGCCATACCGGTCAGGGTATGACAGTCTGATCATTTTATGTCATATTTTTATTCCTGTATCCAAAGCTGCCTTGGTCATCAGAACAGCTCGGATGCCTTATCTGCAAAACGCTTTCCGTAAACCTTGAAGTTATCCTTATAAAGCTCCATTCCGTTATGCTTTTCCTGATTATTATTTACTCCAACAGGTCCAAGATGGATGCAGGGATTTCCACAGGATCCTCCACCTGAATAACACAGCATTCCGTTGACCATTTCAATAGTCAGTATAAACTGGATGACCATGTCTCCGCCACCATGAGTAAACTGCTCTGTGGCAAAGGCTCCGCCGAGCTTACCGGCAAGCCCAAGCTTTCCTCCCGAATTAAGGAGCCATCCATGCAGATCAGGCGTCATTGCAGCGGCATAGGAAGGAGATCCGACCACAACACCCTTTGACTGCTTTACAAATTCTTCATCCACAGAAGAAATCGAAAATGCCTGTGCCTCAACACCATCAACCTCATTCATACCCTCAGCTATCCACTCTGCCGCCTGTTTGGTATTTCCTGTTTTTGAATCATAGATAACTGCCAGTTTCATAATAAACCTCCAATCATTTTGCTTTATATAATGATCATTATATAAAGCATATTCAGAGTTATTTTTCCAACTCTTCCTGTATCTTTTCAGATGTCATATAAGGTCTTTCTTCCACATCCGTATACTCGGGGTATCCGTTGTCATAACCAGCTTTCCGGATCTTCATCGATCCTGTATCCAATATAGTCATTTCCTCATCCGGTATAAGGATCTCTTTAAGGCCTTCATAATATTCATCTTCGGATACTTCCTTATCTTCTATCCTGAATATATCACCTGATATACTGTTGCTTTCAGCTGATCTTAAGGGCTTAAGCTCTCCCTCATCTATGTTACAGCTCTGATAACGCTCCCCTGCAGCCGCCCCACTTATCACGATGATATTTTTCCCTTCATAGAAGGCGATCTGATGACCTTCCATTCCCGGTGCTATATCACTTGCAAGCAATACAGCTTCTCCATCATATACCGTATAAACAAAAACCTGATCCTTCTCCCAGGATCCTTCGGAACTGACTGCCGCAAGCTCCTTTATGTCATCACCGTCAATATCGATCAGGGCAAACTGATCGGCCTTCTCTGATGAGACAAGATCAGAGATCACATCGATATAAATCTGCTCATAGGATATCTGAGTCTCCCCTTTGGTACCTTCAGACTCTGATACTTCACTTCCATCCTTAACCGTCCCTGCTCCCCCGTATGTCTGACACCCGGTAAGAATAACAAAAAGAATTCCCATACAGATGATAAAAGAAACTGTTTTTTTCATTGGCCACACCTCCAAAAGTTTCAATAGATCAAATAAGATCGTCCCCTAAAAATCTTTCTCACCGATATAATGATCATATCATAACTGATCGTATTTTGCCGCATTTCCCTTAGCTTTTTCAACCGGATATTTCTTTTCATTCTGCGTCATCTTCATATTTATTATCTCATCTTCATCAAGCCCTAATTTATCAAGGAGATTCCTGCTGTAAACAAGGATATCTGCCAGCTCTTCCTTTATATGCTGCAGATCATAATCATTATCAGACCACTGAAAGCATTCCAGCAGCTCCGCGGCTTCTATCACTATTGACTTTGCAAGATTTGCAGGACTGTGGAACTGATCCCAGTCCCTGTCTTCTGAAAATTTTCTGATCCTGTTTATTGTATCCTGATTCATCTTCTGTATTATCCTTTTGTTTGTATACTTTATATACATCAGGTACCCTGCCTCATATATATCAGGGGACCAAACAGATTAATATTATCATAATTTGAATAATTAACAAAGAAATAAGAGGAATATAATTTTATAACACCTTATACGGTCAAGCCGGTTTTTCTATCTTTTTATCCTTTGCATATAAAGCCTTAAGGATCACAGGGGTCAGAATGGAGCTTACAACTATGAGAATGATCACTGCAGTAAAATATCTGCTGTCTATTATCCCGGCCTTAAGACCTCTTTGTGCCACGATAAGTGCAACCTC
>JAILEM010000158.1 GCA_024687745.1 Lachnospiraceae bacterium | reverse complement strand
CGGCAGGTCAGCAGGGATGATGGTATCAGGTTCCAGAACGAGTGGAATTCGGGAAGAGATCATAAAGAGAAGATTTATATATCTTATGATTCCACAAACAAGCATTGCCAGGCTGGCGACATAGAACTAGCGGAGTATGGGCATGAGAAAGACAAGCAGAAAAAACCGATTTTTAACTTTTCTATTGCCTATGATAAGAATAACCGCCTTCCATTGTTTTATGAGGCTTACCCCGGTAGTATAAACGATGTATCACAACTGCAGTTTATGTTGGAGAAGGCCAAGGCTTATGGGTATAAGAATGCGGGATTCATTCTGGACAGAGGATATTTTAGCGAGCCTAACATAAGGTTCATGGATGTGAATGGATATGAATTCATCATCATGGTAAAAGGCTGCAAGGACTTAGTGAGCAAGCAGATACTCGAAGTCCGTGGGACATTTGAAGACGAGTGGGAAAATTCGATTCAGTACTATGACGTGAATGGGATCACTACGACCGGCTATGTTTTGCCAAAGGATGAGAAAGAACGATATATCCATATTTATTACAGCGATTTCAGAAAAGCAAAGGAGAGGACGAAACTACAGACAACGATCCGAGAGCAGAAAGAGTATCTGGAAAGTCTGAAAGGCAATGAAGTAAAGATAGATGCCCGATACGCAAGGTATTTTGATCTGATCTACCATAAGGGGAATGGTGGCAGAAAGACACTACAGTTTGTGAGGGAAAGACAGGATGTCATTTCGCGTGATATCAAACTGTGCGGTTATTTCAGCATCATCACATCGGCGAAAATGACAGCCGAGGAGGCACTTAATCTGTATAAAAGCAGAGATGGATCAGAAAAACTTTTCCGTGGAGACAAATCCTATCTTGGGGAAAAATGTATGCGGGTGTATCAGGACGAACCTACACATAGCAAGATCTTTATTGAGTTTGTCGCGTTGATAATACGGAACAAAGTATATAACTGCCTGACGGATCGTATGAAGGAAATCCATAAGAAGAAAAACTATATGACTGTTCCTGCGGCGATAAAAGAGTTGGATAAGATAGAGCTGATCCGACAGGCAGATGGGATTTATCGCCTTGATCATGCTGTGACAGCAACGCAGAAGGATATATTGCAAGCTTTCAATCTGACAGCAACGAGTGTCAAAAAGGAAGCGGCAGAACTTGGAAAACAACTCAGTCGCCTTACGAACTAGGAGAAGCGGATTATGGCAAGGACAGTTGATATAGATGTAAAGCTTGAACGGCAGGAAAAGAAGATACTGAAGTTGAGAATGCAGCTTGATGAAGCGCAGGATGAGTACGATAAGCTGATGGAAGAGAAAAAGGAAGCCGATAAGCAAAAGATCCTGGTGGCATATTCGAAAAGCAAGCGGAGCCTGGATGAAGTCATAGACTTTCTTAAGGGGAAGGCTGATATATAAAGGATCAACCGATAAGGAGGCCGGTAATGGCACGATACACTTTTAAGGTATATCCTGCTGGGCAGGGAAGAAGCATTTACCGCACGATAGAAATATCGGGCAAGGATACATTGGATAGGTTATGTGAGTTTATTATTGCCTCGTTTGATTTTATTCATGAACATCTTTACGAGTTTTGTATGGATAATCGGATGTATAGTGATGACAGATATCAGTATGATCCGGAAGATGGTGGTCCGTCAACAGACATAGCGATCGATAATATTAAACTGGTGAAAGGGCAGAACTTTTCTCTGCATTATGATTATGGTGATGATTGGATGTTCACAATCCATGTGCAGAAAATAGAGAATGAATCCCGAAGATCAGACCCAAGGCTGATCAAGTCAGTTGGTATTTTGGAACAGTATCCGTATTGGGATGAATGGGATGAGGAAGACGAGGATTATTAGGTATCGAGAGTTAATTTCGTGGGAAGTTCACATTCCAGGGTAAGATGCCGGACTTTCTTTTGCTAGTATAACCATCATTAATTAACTCGACTTTTTAAAGGTAGTTTATCAAACACTATTTTCTCGCTGGAATCTATTTCATCAAGCTTATATTTCCAGTGATAAACTACAGGGTCGGAATTGACC
>JAILEM010000218.1 GCA_024687745.1 Lachnospiraceae bacterium | reverse complement strand
ATACCTCCAAGGATTTTCACACTCTGTCATGCGACAGTGTGCGCTTATGCGGTTTTAGCAGTCATTTCTAACTGTTATCCCCCTGTATATGGCAGGTTATCCACGCGTTACTCACCCGTCCGCCACTAAAATATCCCATGACTTAGCCGAAGCTTCATCGGCGGGATATTTCCGTTCGACTTGCATGTGTTAGGCACGCCGCCAGCGTTCATCCTGAGCCAGGATCAAACTCTCAAATAATATTTTACGTTTATTATTTTCTTGCTGGCTGTGATATGTTACATATCTTACCGTTCTTTACTGTTTCTTAGGAATCGACTCCTACCTCTTTCGAGATAGGTTCTCTCTCCACTACATCTTTCGATGTACCTTTGATTTCGATTTAATGGTTTATACTGTTCAGTTGTCAAAGTGCATTTTCGGTCAACATCCTGTACGGATTCTTAAAAAAACCTGAGCGGAGAAGGAGGGATTTGAACCCTCGCGCCGCTATTAACGACCTACTCCCTTTCCAGGGGAGCCCCTTCAGCCGCTTGGGTACTTCTCCAAGTTGACTGACCGATATATCCAAAAGATCATAACTTAGATCTTTCGAACCAACGGAGAGGGTGGGATTCGAACCCACGTGCCCGTTAAGACAAACGGTTTTCAAGACCGCCTCGTTATGACCGCTTCGATACCTCTCCATAACTTTTTAGTTATGTAATAAAGTTTTCAGCACCAAATCAGTGCAAATGATATTTTAACAAAAGCTTAATTTAGTGTCAATAATTATTTTTTATTTTTCTCACTATTTTTTAAATCCGTCTTTTATCGAAGCTCCCCTCATATTTATCACATCAGTTTGGGATGCGGGGAAGTATTCATCTCCGGGATTCATAATTATATAAAAGGTGTGACCGTTTATCTCTTTTTCCTTTAGCTCCTCACCGCTTGTCCGGTAACTTTCATCAAGCAGATAATAGGATGTTATGTAATCAACCTGTTTGACAAATGTATTTTTCGGTGTGGCAAATAATAATTTTACGCTCCTATAACTGTAAAACAGAGTATATATGGTTAATATTCCAAATGATAGTATATATAAACCTTTTTTTATAAATTTCCGTCCTTTAAACATAAACGGAGTGAAGGTCATTAAGGCCATTATTGCGGGCCATCCAAATCTTGTATCCGGTGCTGCAACGAACCAATACATTATATTTGCCAGTATGACTGAGAGGAGGAATACCTCCCTTTTGTTTTTTCCCTTTGAACCAAAGAGAGTCCTCAAAATATATATGATCCCTGCTGCAAACATTATGAAAAGTGCTGCAAACAGGATCCATTTTGAATATGAATTACCCTTTAACCATGTATATAACCAGCTCTTTCCCGCAGGGTCTATATATTTAGGATTTCTTGCATAATCCGTAACCGCATAAGCTTCACTTTCAACCTGTTCTACAGATACCTTCCAATCCGGATCAAACAGATCTATTGCTTTAAACGGATATAAAAGCCATCCTGTAATGATCACGTTACGCAAAAGAAACGGAACTATTATCACTATTCCCATTATCAGCGCTGATACGGTTTTTTTGATCTCTTTTTTTCTTATAAGCAAAACTGCCGGATATATGGCCAGCAAAACATATAAAGCCGAAGAAACCTTGACCGATGTCGCATATACGGTCAGTAAGCACAGCAAAATATAATTGTCAGCAGTTTCCTCTTTTTCATCATTTCCTATAAGATCGGCCCACTTTATAAGAGTAATAAAAAGAATGCAGCCTGCAGGAACATCTGTCACAGGCGATGATATCCAGGCTGTCTGTATCAGAACATATACCAGAGCGGACAGATTTATGACGCCTCCCAAGCTGAGCTTTTTCTTTTTAAGATCATTAAGGTCATCTATAAAGTGAGCTGTCGAATAGAACAAAAGAAGAAGGATAAAATAACCCGTAACGGTATGTAGATGCTCTTTTTCTCCAAGCATAGACATATCAAACAGCGCACTCAGTGAATATACCGAACTGTTAAATCCCAATCTGGAGAGTATATTGGCAACACCGGGAACTACTCCATATTCATTTATCCATCTTATACCCTGTATATGATACGAAAATGCATCTCCAAGAGTACTTGGCCCTGCAGTGATTAATCCAAGCAATACCGTTTCGATAAGGTATAAAGGTATGATCACCGGACTTATTTTTTTTCTGATATCAATGACAGCTTCCACGATATCTTTTCTGAAGACCAGGGCAGAGAGAGCCGATAAAATGATCACTATGATGTTAGCCAACAGCCCGACCTTATAAAAAATGCTGAATATCTGCGCATACACATTAACCGAGATAATGCCGGCTGTTATCACATTTATCATCGATAACCTGATCTTTATACCTGTTAATTTTACAGTTATTTTATTTATGGCAAACCCTGTAAAAAAGAAAACCAGGCTCATATAAAGCCAGTTTAAGACAGTGATTATCATATAATTCCTTTCTTTACTACATACACCTTACGTTTACCCCTTTATCATAAAAAGCAGATGCCGCATCCCGTCCCTGAAGGTGCGAAGCTTTGATTTCCTTGATTTTGGGCATTTTCTTAAGTTTGCGGGGGTCTGCCCTGTCTTCAGGTTTTCCCTGCAGGCCTTTTCTATCATTTCGGTTGCAAATTCCATGCCTCCGGTTCTGAACTTAAGGCTTTGAGCAGTATCTTTTTTTACCCCTCTTATCCCGCAGTGAAAATCCCTTATGTCTGTTTTATATCTTATCCTGCCAATAAAGGAGAGTGCATGGATGCCTATCCTGTGAAGTAAGGACATCGCTCCCTTATCGATGGTTCCCAGAAATCTGTCTCCTATCACCATATCAAAGTCTCTTTCCATCAGGTCAAGGATCGGCCCTATATCTTTCGGATCATAGGTCAGATCACAGTCCATTATTATAAGGAAATCTCCCGTGGCCTCTTTTATTCCACGACGTATCGCAAACCCGTATCCCGGCCTGTCTTCCTTTACAACCCTTGCGCTGTGCTCTGTCGCTTCCCGTGCCGAACCGTCTGTGCTGCAGTTATCGACTACTATGATCTCATAGCTTCTGCCCTGACTCTCAAGATATTCCCTGACCTCATCTATGCAGCTTCCTACCGTATTTCTCTCGTCCCTGCAGGGCATTATGATGGAAATCAGGGGGATTTTTTTTTCGTTATCCATCTTTTTTCTCCGTAACTAATACCACTATCAGCACAATTGCCATAACCGTTGCCATCTGAGCCCTGTAGGTAAAAAAGGCGTGGATATAGGAATGATTGTGAAGTACTACATACCTTATATAAGGGATCAGTCCGATAAGTGCCATCAGAAGCACAAGATTCATGTCGCTCTTTCCTCTCCTGTACACATAGGCTATATATAAGGCGGCAAGTATCATGATAATAAATATGACGACGCCAAGTGATCCGTATCCAAGCGGAAAGAGGCACCCGACGTTATTTACGATGGCCCCTGTTATGTACTCTCCGATGCCAAGTCCGATATTACCTCCCAGGCGCTCCCCGACATGTCCCATTACATAGGGAAAGGCATTTTCCTTCATTATTAAAGAGCACAGGATCCATTTTGATGCCCACATACCGACATATCCCGCCAACCATGAAAAAACGCAGCAGATCGCCATTTTCACATCTTCTCTCTTAACAAATGAAGACAAAACCGTATTTTTTTTTGCACCGGCATCTGTCTCATCCCCTTTTTCTGTCCGCTGCTTTGTCTTTTCAGGATGGGGAGAATTTATAGTATTCCCTGATCTTTCCCTGTCTATCCAGAGGATCACAAGAAGCGGGATCAGCAGTGTTATCGTTTCCGTTGTAAGGAAATCCACGAATGAAGTGATCATTCCTGTGATCACAAAAAAGGTGCAATAGTATTCCCTCATACCTTTTCTCTGCAAAATGACCGCGGTTATTGCGCATATGAACATGAGCATAAAGGTCCAGGTATATTCAAGGGAGAGCGGAACATACCAGGATCTTGTTATAATGAGCGATATAATGATCGCAATGATGAGGGGATATTCCCTGATCCTTACTGACATAACGATGAAAACTGCCAGCAGGGCTATAAGTATCACTGCATTGATGATGTATATCTCCCGGATCGAAAATATTGTGAGCAGGGGTCTTACAAATGCTATCGAACCATGCCAGTATCTTAAGTATTGTTGATTTATCCCCATATCATCCCTTACGGCAATCAGAAGATTTTCGTTTTCCTCATGATTTGGGGTAAAATAATAGGCAGATACCATAACACTCTCAAGCGGAACTTCTTTATCAAAATGATATGCGATATTAAGAAGGATCGCATCGGCATATCTGTCTATGATGCTTCCTTCAACTCCCTCCTTAGCATGACCGAAGAGCTCTCCTTCAAAGAGATACTCCGCGGATTCAAGGGTGTTCTGTTTTATGCTTTCTTTGGGTATAAGTGCCGACAAAATGAGAAGCAGCGGCATAAGGATTGCTGCAACCAGCACCGGTATGATCTTTTTCATTATCCTTCTCCGGTTATTGCTCAAAATTTACACATATTTAAAATATTAG
>JAILEM010000205.1 GCA_024687745.1 Lachnospiraceae bacterium | reverse complement strand
AAGAAGTGCTCGAAGATGTAAGGAAATTAAAGAGCGAAGTGGGCATAATATCCTTTTCCGGAGCGAATGAGAGTCTGATCAAAAAACTGTTTAAGGATTATCAGCTGGAATTCACCCCGCTTATGAAGAGGGAAACTTATGTCTATGTCTGGAAGGATCATAAGTTTGCCGGGAGGAAAGAGATATCATTAGATGAATTAAAAGATTACCCCTGCGTTTCCTTTAACCAGAGCAGTGAGGGTAATTTTTACCTTACGGAGGAAGCACTGTCGGATCATGAATATGATAAGATGATAATCTCTGATGATCGCGCGACTACTATGGAGATAATAGCTGAGCTTGGCGGATACTCGATAGGTACAGGCATATTGTCATGGGAAGATGCCATACTTCAGGGGTTGGTATCGATCAAACTTAAGGAAGAAGATCCGCTGATCATCGGTTATATAACCGCTAAAGGCAGCGTACGTTCCCATTACGGCGGGGAATACATAGAAGAATTGTTAAGATACAAGGAAATCTAAAATGTTTTATTATTGATCAAACCGCCTGTATCGGCGTTTTTTTGCGATAAACATAACCTATAACAGATGATAGATTAAATCGATTTTTCAGGAATGATCCGTTGTGTTAAAATCCTAAAATATAAAAAAAGGAATTGCAAAACGGAGGAGATCATGAAAGATTATTTTTCGGCAGGAGGCATCATTCGCTGTAGGTTTATATGATGAAATGACAGATATCAATATTAGATATCAGGTTTAGACTATGGAATAAAGAAATGAGAATTAATTACGGAGGAAAAAAATGAAAAAGAGAGTATTATGTATATTACTTACTAAAACTTCCCATATCAAAAATGGGTTTTGCACCTTGAAAATTCAATAATACAGGCAATCAGATAGGTATCTTACGCTGCCATCGCTGACTTGGCCAATGAATTGCGGATATACTCCGGCAGATGGTCCGCGAACATTTCAATGAACAGTTCAAGTTGTGCTTCGGTTGGCTGGAAGATAGCGCATACGCTGTCAATCATAGCAGTTACGATAATCTGAAAGGACTCTCCAAAGGTGATATCTCTGAGCTCATCAGTGAAATAGAAGAAAATCTCACCAAGTGTACGGCTGTCTTCATTGCGCCGTTGTTCCATGGCAATCATCAGATATCGGGTGAACACGATGGCGACATGGGCTGTCAGCGCATCATATGTGAGGCTGTGGCATTCACTGATCAGATTGAGATACGACTTGCACGTTTTGAAAAACACCTCGATCTGCCACCGCTTTCCATAAATTCGGATGATCTCTTCCTCAGAAATCTCCGGGTTTGTACAGATAAAGGCAATTCAGTCTTTCTTGTTCTTCTTGTTGCGGACATAGACGATCTTCGAAGGAATCTTTTCGTCTTTACCAATCATGACATTTACAGAAAGCAGGTACTTACTGCGGCCACGGCGCTTCTTACAGGCGCCGAAGATCTTCTTGATAGAAAGCAACTCTCCTTCGTACTCATAGTAGATACGAGAACTCTTTTTGACCATGGCAATAGAATCCAGGCCAAGATTTTTCACAGCAATCAGTTGTGCCGGACTGGAAAACCATGTATCAAACAGAACGTACTCGGCAGTATGTCCTGCGGTCAAGGCGCTTTTGAGGAGTTCGATCATAACCTCTGTACCTTTCGTTTGGGCAAGCTTCCTGCGTTTCGCAGCAAGAGAACGACCATCGAATCTTTCGACAGGTCCGATAATATTGCTCTCTTTAGATGAGGCCAGCAGACAACTGTTCACCGGCAAAAATGTATTCCCGTCCGTCCAACCGAGTGTCATCAGCCGGTATCCTTTACGGTATTTCATGGAGGTGTGGTCGAAGACACGGGAACCCAGTTCGGTCTTTTTGCAGCTCGTCTTTTCGAAAAGACTGTCATCAACAACAAAAGCGTTGATTTGCCCGTC
Organism: Lachnospiraceae bacterium; assembly: GCA_024687745.1. GTDB lineage: Bacteria > Bacillota > Clostridia > Lachnospirales > Lachnospiraceae > UBA2868. The sequence goes on along the minus strand of JAILEM010000205.1, from coordinate 2,239 downwards.
GCCGGTAAGCGGCTCAACCTTATCGGCTACCTTCTTTGACAGGAGTGTCGTAAAACGAAGCCAGTTCGTCTTTGGACTGTTCAAAAAGCGATAGAACGTGTTCTTAGAGAATGATTCCCTGAAAGAGCCGGTCTTTTGCTGCATATACATGCTGCGTCCAGAAAAGACATTGCAGAGCTTATACTTGAAGATATCAAGCACTGGGACACCCTTTTCCTTCTGGGCATTGCACTTTCTGAGGAGGTTTCCAATACCAAATGTATGGAAAAATGAAGAAATCGCATTAAAAAGTTCCTGTCCGTCCTGATCTTGTGGTAGAATTGAAATTGGCATAGAAAACCTCCCTTGGTGTGGTTGTTTCTCGACAATTCAATTATACCAAAGGCACAGGATCTATGCCTTTTAAATTGCCTACATCATTGAATTTTTAAGGTTCTATACACCTTTTGGGTGTGGGAAGTTTTTAGGAGTTAAGATTTCATAGCGCCTGATTATAGTCAATTAGGTGACTTAGATGATATCGAAAATCATTATCGAATAAAGAAGGCTCGTGTTGTAGCTTTGTGGCTGACACTGGAGCTGGGAGCAATTGTTATCCCCAATATCACATATCCGACCATTGATAGTCTTTGGTTTTATTTAAATGGATTAGAGACATGTACGGTTGTTGCTTTTAGCACAATGGGTTATGTTGATGATGAAGTTGAAAGGGATTTTCTGATTGAAGCGGTAAAGCAGACGGTAGATAGGCTTTCACTTAATACAATTGTCGTATTTGATATTTGTGGTGATAATGATGCTGTTGACAGAATTTTTGCATATGCAATCAAAAAAGGGATAAAGATTGTAGTTCCTGATAATATTATGAAGCTGAGAAATTCTGCTAGAAAGAGAGGTGCCTAAAATGCACGGATCAAATAGCGGACAGGCGAATGGAACAAGTGGTTCTCCACAAACAACTTTAGAACAACAGGAATATGCAAGAAAAGTTGAAGAAGCTAAAGCTAAAGCACATCAGGAATACTTAAAAAATGAATTGCCCAAAAGTTCACCGTTAAAGGTACCTGAAACAGCAACAATAAAGGAAGAACAGAAACAAGGATATGATCAAGTTAAGTATTCGTGGCAGCGCGGAGAATACAAATATTTAAGTAGATGGCACACAAGAACACCTAATGCCCCTAAGAATCAAGGTAATACATGGGTTGTTGAACGTCGAATACCAGGTATCGGGAATGGACCCAATGCAAGAAAGGCAAAGGAAGAGGTTCTTGTTGGCAGGACACCAAGTGGTAAGAATATTTGGGTTGATAAAAAAATATGGAATGATGCTATTTATGCAATAAAGAATGGTATATGTACAAAAGAACAGAAGGAGATGTTAGATCATGGACACTGGAAAGCGTAAAGACGACTATAAATTTTATCAAGGCTTTGAAGGAGAAAAAGAAGTTATTATTTCTCTACCGGATATAGCGTACCATATTTGGGATGGTTACTTCAAAGACATTTTTGGCAATCCGCATACTACAGATGAAGGATGGATAGGTTTTACTCGTGACTATAATGAGTTTATAAATGCCTTTGAAGATGAGTGTATAGAATGCGCTATTGATCCGGAAGAGTATTTAAGAGATTTAATTCTTTACCAGGGACAGTCCTTTTCGTATAACGAGACCACAGATTTGCTTAACTGCTTGATTATGATTATGACAACATCTAAAGAAAAGCAGATGTGTGTTTTAGTGAGAGTAAATTAATTTAACAAGCGAAAGTTCGTTTCAGAAAATAGTGTCTGGGTATAGTAGCATTTGCAAAATCGTGAGTACAAAATGAGTACAAAAATTTTGCGAGTCATAAAAAACCAGGCGAATACGGACAAAATGCAAATCAGAAATGCCGTAAAATCAACAAGAATAATAGAGTGCAAACATCCTTGAATTGAGATGGAGTAATTAACGAAGTCTGAAGAATACAGTATTTATGCGGATTCCAAGGATTTGAAAAAGCAATTTGATAACAAAATGATAACACTTGAACAATCAGACCGGGAGCGGTTTGTAAAGGATAACCAGGAAGCCTTTAACCCTGGATTCTCGGATTAACATGACGAGGTCGGTAATGCCACTCCGAGAGCCTCATATATCTCAGCCTGCTTGTTAAGAAGCTCGCCAATACGCAGTTTGCGGTTTTCGTCCTCGAAGCATTCGAGGACATCGAGCTTATCAAGTAGTTGTGA
>JAILEM010000117.1 GCA_024687745.1 Lachnospiraceae bacterium | reverse complement strand
ACACAGACATACCGTGATGCATACATAAGTACCATTTCATCCCCGGTAAAAAAGCTGAGTATGGGGATCCTTATCATTATAAAGATCATTCCGAAGGCAAGGGTTATCAATGCTGAAGTAATGGGGATCCTTAAATGTCCGTCCTTTATCCTTCGGTAATTCTTTGCGCCAAAGTTTTGTCCCGCAAAGGTCATCGTGGCAGACGACATTCCTGTGATCGCTATATTTGATAATCCCGTGATCCTTCCTGCCACCGCGCAGCCTGCCATAAAGGTTGATCCCTGGGAATTTATCATTGTCTGAAGAGCTACATGTCCGAATGAAAAAAGAGAATTATTTATCCCTATGGGGAGTCCCATGGAGATTATCTTTCCAAAATCTTCCTTCACAAACCTTTCAGGCAGAAAAGTAAAGTCAAGCTCAGGAAATTTTTTTCTAATATAAATAATACTGCTTATCCATGACACATACATTGCAGCAGCCGTTGCAACTGCCGCTCCCCTTACATCCATACCGATCCACGCAACCAGAGTTATATCAAGGATGATATTTGTGAATGCCGCGATAACAAGGAAGAAAAGTGATGCCCTGCTGTCTCCAAGCCCCCTCAGGATACCTGCATTCATATTATAACCGATATTTCCGAGTGCTCCGAGAAAAACAAACCTTGTATATACAAGTGCCGCCCCATACGTATCCTTTGGAACACCCATGGCCTTTAGTATAAAGGGGGCATAAAACCATCCCGTGATCATGACGGCTATACCGCAGATAAAAGCAAAAGAGACAGCTGTTTTGGTTAAACTTACTATCCTGTCCGTATCACCTGCCCCGACATACTGGGCGGTGATTATCGACACTCCTGTTCCTATTCCAAGGAAAATGCAGATAAGGACCTCCACCGGCTGTGCACTCGTCCCCACAGCCGCTAAGGATGTGGATCCGCAGTAATTACCTATGACAAGTGTATCTACCGTTGTATACAACTGTTGTAATATATTCCCGATAACTATCGGTAACGCAAACAGAATTATCTTATTCATTATTGGCCCGCAGGTCATGTCTATTTTTCTGTCTGCCTTGGATAAATGCTGCATTTATACGACCTTTTTCTCTGTAATAAACTGTGCGTTATGACCTATTATACGGCCAGATCAGGATTTTAATAGAAAAAAATGATCGGATTATGGCCATAAGTGCGACAAATGAGCAAACAAATATCTCACATACATTCAACAGGAGATAAAATAACTCAGCGCGACAAAGGTATATACTGAATAAAAATAGCCCTCATCATCATATCCGTTTCTTATGATCCTCTTTGCGGCTTCCTTATCAAGCAGTCTGAACCCGTTAAACAGTTCGCTTTCCTCCGTCCCTGACTGGCTGAGCTTTGTTTCATCAAGATCATTAATATATACGCATACGATCGCATTGCTTTCATCCGTCATACCTGGTGATGAGAAAAGCAGCGGATTAACGATCTTTACTGTATCACCCCCGGATATATCCACTCTAAGCCCTGTTTCTTCCTTTATTTCCCTAATAGCTGCATTGATTATGGGAGATTCGCTGTCCTTATCGGAGGGATCTAAAACTCCGGCAGGAGGACTTAAGAGAAACCTTCCGGCAGGGTATCTGTATTCTTCCGATAAGAGCAGTCTTTCATCTTTGTCTTTAAGCTTTACTATGACTATGCATGTAACGGCATCGGGTAAGGCCTTTTTAAATTCTTCATCTGATTTCAAACACATCAGATCCTCTTTGTTTCTTCTGCTTGCATTGAAATAATGTCTTCCCTGCGCATATTGAATATCAAACATCTTTAAGAACTTATGATCAGAAATCTCAATTACTGTTTTTTCATTTATCTCAGGTCTTTTTTTCATTTTTCATTACCCCTGTTATCTGTTATCTCGCTTAATATAATAAATCCGCATATCCGGTTCACTTTACAACGCTTAGCAGATCGTCTCTTCCGCTTTCAGGATCCACACATATATATTCAAGTGCTTCAAGTCCATAGCTTTCCCTCCATCCTATATCTTCATCGGGAGTCCTTAAGGCCTGTGCCACGATAAGATATATCTTACCGTCTATATATTCCGCGGTCTGCTGAATATACCTTTCCTCTTCATTTATTGATCCTGAAGGTTCTTTTCTGAATCCTTCAATTATCGTTGAATATTCATCAGGCTCATATGAAAGCATCAGATCCCCTCCCTCTTCAAGGGATCCAAGAAGCGGAGTATGCGGTGCAACAAATGCAGATCTTACATCTCCAGCTTCATCAAGATACAGTTCAGGAAGTCTATCATCTCCTTCTTCCATGGAAAATTCAGATAGCTGATCCAATACCGTCAGACTGTCCTCTTCTCCCGCAACCGCCCTGCCTGTTTTTGATCCGCTTAACATCATAGCTGTCCCATCCCTTGCAGAGAGGACAAAATAAACATTCTCACCATCTGATAAGAACTGTTCGTGCACAGGCATTTCGTATTCAAAATCCCCCATACTTCCAAGATGTATCTCTTTATCCTGATCTGCAGTCAGCTGGTAATAATCCGCATTTCCA
>JAILEM010000063.1 GCA_024687745.1 Lachnospiraceae bacterium | reverse complement strand
AATTATGCTGAGAAGGCAGGATATTCGGGAACAGCTCTCTTTTCAAAGAAGGAGCCTGTAAATGTATCGTATGGCCTTGGAATAGAGGAGCATGACCACGAGGGAAGAGTTATAACGGCAGAATTTGAGGATCACTTCCTTATTACCTGCTATACTCCCAATTCCAAACAGGATCTTTCAAGGCTTGAATACAGGATGGTATGGGAGGACGCTTTCAGAGGTTACCTTAAGGAGCTTGAGAAGACAAAGCCGGTTATCGTCTGCGGAGATCTTAACGTTGCCCATAAGGAGATAGATCTTAAGAACCCTAAGACCAATCATCACAATGCAGGCTTTACCGATGAGGAGAGACAGAAGATGACAGAGCTTCTGGATTCGGGATTTATCGATACCTTCAGATATAAGTACCCTGATATGACCGATATCTATTCCTGGTGGTCCTACCGCTTTAAGGCAAGGGAGAAGAACGCGGGCTGGAGGATTGATTATTTCATTGTCTCGGATATTCTTAAAGACAGAATAGAGGATGCTAAGATACATACTGACATTTTGGGTTCCGACCACTGTCCTGTGGAGCTGGATATAAAATAAGAAAAGCTAAAAGGTTACAGGGGATGAGAATACCGGCCTTGAGTAGGTGAGGGATAATACGCCCGTGATTGGAAAATTATAAGTATGGCTTAGTGGATGCCAAAATGAGAAAAGAAAAGAATCCGTAGTATTCTACGGATTCTTTTCTTTTCTCGACACTTCGTATCAAACAGGGGATGAGAGAATCGAACTCCCACCAAAGGTTTTGGAGACCCCTATCATACCATTTGACCAATCCCCTGTATACAGATTCTGTACGTATATAGAACCGTTCTGTATATAGATGGGAAAAAACCCACTTGATATTTATATCATAAGCCGGTAAACGCTGTCAAGGTAAATATTATCTGTAGAGGATAGTGTAGCCCGGCCAGTTCTCATCGCAGTTAAATCCGATGCTTCTAAGATAGGATGCTATGTGGCCCCAGTTGCTGCCAAGTATATATATGGCATTCTCATTTTCATTAAATTCCTCCGGGAAATAGAAATATATATCCTCAAGCTCGTTCGTTTCGTTATTAAGATGCTCCATATAGACCTTTGGGTCTATCTGATTGATAAGTGCTATCGCAATATCGCTGTAATCCCTGTTTCTGTATTCAAGCTCCATGTAGATGCGCTTATTATCCTCAGGATCGTAGACTTCCTTTGAGTATTTTACTATATCGCCGGGAATGGTTGATATAAATACCGGATGAAGTCCGTATACTGCGGTCTGCCTTCTGAAATAGAACTCTGAGAACAGAAGAAAGGCTGCCCCGGTTATTAGAACTGTTGTAATACAGATTACCTTTCCCCATTTACCGAAGTTAAGACATTTAAAGAGCCACAGAGTCCCCTCTGTAATGAATATTAAGAAGACAAGATATATGGAATTCATCTTGTATAGGTTATCTGGTGTGGCTATCATCATTCTTACAAAGTATATTAGAAATCCCAGAATAAATACAGGGATGAAATGGTCGTACTCATGGCTTTTAAGGGCATTAAACGCTCTTTTTCCACCGCTTATGACACCTGCGATGAGTAAGGGTATAAGGCAGAGATATATAGGCCCGAACTCATTAAAACAGTTATAGGAATAGATACCATCCCTTATGAGACAGTGATAGATAAGTCCGATATTTCCCGGGATATTTGCAAGGGAAAACTCATTGCTCCTGTAGGAATTAAGCCTCTTATAGTCACTGAAGAGAAGGCTGAATTCAGGGATAAGACCTATATTTACAAGCTGCTCTAAAAGCAGGGGAACTGCCAGGATAATAAAGGGAATGGCACAGAAAAGAGCCTTCTTTATGTCTGTCTTTCCTGTGAGCAGCAGACAGATAAAGGTTAACAATAAGAACAGTGGCAGGATTATATATGAGAGAACATAGGTGTAGAGAGTAAGTCCCATAAAGACACCTGCAAGGACATAAGAAGAGACCGTATCCCTGTTGATGGCTCTTATCAGAAAATACATCGCAACCGTCAGAATA
>JAILEM010000046.1 GCA_024687745.1 Lachnospiraceae bacterium | reverse complement strand
ATTTTAACCTTAGGATTAATATATTCTCTCTTAAATCTTGCATAGTATTTTTTAGCTGCGCTTACGTTTGTAAGAAGAAGTTTTCTGGAAGTCGATATAGAAGATGTTGCTGTATCAGACTCATACCATCCCTCAAAAGTATAGCCGCTTGAAGGAGTGGCTGTGAGAGTAACATTACCTCCCTTGGTTACTGTTACTGAATTGGAGACACTTCCTCCTTCTCCTGCTACTGTGTTTATGGTATATTTATCTCCCGATGCCCCGTATATACTGTTAAGGATGGTTTTCTCGGTGACACTGAGCCCTGCTGCCGCTTCCCTTTTAAGCTCTAATTCAACAGGTTCTCCCGCGGCAAGGCTGTTTTCCGCTACCAGATATATATAATCAGCTACTGCAGTCTTTTTATCTATCTCAAAGCTTAGCTCACCGCCGTCAATTATGTCAGAAGCCTTCGCATAATATACTATCTCACTGCCCTTATCGGTATAGGGCTTATCTGTTACGATTATGGCTATATCTGATGTCCTGTGGCCCTCATAATCCTCAGGGTTATTATTATCATCATCTGCCTGATAATCAGTATCTGTTTCATTATCCTCACTGTATCCTGTATCTGACTGTCCCGACTCATAGAGATAATAATAATCATCATTTTCCGCATAGAGGCCTGATACGGATACCTTGCAGGTATCACCTGACGTATCTATGTTCATATCATCCCAGTACAGTTTGATGGAATCATCTAAGGGTCTTATGTTCCAGGTATCAGAACTTTTTGACTTATATATTTTCTTTATCAGGCCGGAAAAACCGGATTCCTTATCAATTTCCGACAGCTTTCCGTTAATAAGCTCAGGCAGTGTTCCCTTATAGCTGTAGAGCACCTTGTTTATTCCAAGATCCGCATTTGCTGCCCTTCTGTAATTATGCTCACTGTCTCCATCTGCAATGGTTCCGTCCGTCAGATAGGAGAAGGTCTTTGTACCCTCCTTTGAGGATCTTGTCCATAGAGGAGTCGAGGAAGAAAGTAACCCTTCTTCGTTTAGTTTAAGATATTCCGCATATGAGGGTATAAAAATGGTATCACCGGTAAGTGATGAATTCTGGGAATAGGCATACTCATCCGTATCTACATCCCTATAGGTAGGAAGTAAGAGGCCGGCATAAACAGCCCTGTCGGCATCGCTCCCGGCATTTAACATATCAAGGTCAAGGGAATTCTTAAGACTTGAGGTGTAATAATAACCTGATCCGGTTTCGTCAAATACAGAGGTCTCAAAGGCCTTCTTCATGACAAAGCATGGGTCTGAATACATGCTCTTTGTATAAACTTCTCCGTTTGCCTCTGTATCAACGACATCCCAGATATCATTACCTGAAAAGACATTGAGAACAAGCTCGTCTCCCGCTTCTACATAAGCACCTCCAAGTCCTATCTGTCTTTCGCGCATGTTATTTTTTTCCTTACCGGAGCCTGCCGATCTGCATGCGATCATCAAAGCCGCGCCTGCCACAATTACTGCAGGTATGATAAGAAAAAGCCTTCTTACATTATTTCCCCTGTTTTTTCCCTTATTTCTCATACTGATTCCCCTTTTATCTATGCCGTGATCTCCTGCCTCTTTGCAAGCTCGTAGAACAGTCCCTTTTTCTCCATTAAGGTATCAAAATTTCCATCCTCCACTATCCTTCCCTTATCCATAACAAGTATCCTGTCGCAATCCCTTACCGTTGAAAGTCTGTGAGCTATCATTATCCTTGTCATATTCCTCCTTTCAAGGGAGTTACAGACTGTCGACTGTGTTACGTTATCAAGGGCAGAGGTTGCTTCATCAAAGAAGATCATCACCGGATTGTTAGCCAGTGCCCTTGCGATAAGGATCCTCTGCTTCTGTCCTCCGGAAACCGTTCCTCCGCCGTCAGAAATGGATGTAAAGATACCCATCGGCATATCTTCGACATCCTTAAAGAGGTCTACCTCCTTGAGCAGGGCCTCTACCTCCGTAGCCTTCATGTTCGGTGCGGAAAGAGTGACATTAGTATATATGTTTCCGGCTACGAGCTGTCCGTCCTGGAGGACAACCCCCATCTGCCTTCTCAGCTCGCACTTATCCATGCTGTCAATATCCTTATTATCGTAGTAGATCTTGCCCTTTGTTGCCTTCTCAAAGCCAAGAAGGCACTTAAGCAGGGTGGATTTCCCACAGCCCGAAGGACCTATTATCCCGACATAATCTCCCGGCTCGACCTTAAAATTGATATCCTTTAATACGGCGGTCTCATCTCCGTCATAGGAAAAGTCCATATGGCTTACCTCTATCTCTCCGGAGAGCTTTCCTATAGCCATACTCTGATCCGTTATCTCCGCTTCCTCCTC
>JAILEM010000019.1 GCA_024687745.1 Lachnospiraceae bacterium | reverse complement strand
CGGAACATGAGATCATATCCTGCAGTTCTGACATCATATCCTCGGCAAGTTCCTCTTCCAGTTCTTTGATCTCCTCCATCATCTGACGCATCTTTTCATCGGAAATATCTTCATTTTCTTCAAGGCTCTTTTCAAGCTCGTTTTTACCATATATTTCCTCTTCTTCCCCCGGAGCGTTCAAAGCCGTGTTCCCGTTTTCTGCAGCCTCCTCTTCTTCAAGATGCCGGACCTTTCTCTTTGCTATCTTTTCCATCGCTGCAGCATGTAATATGGCTGCTGTTATCTCACTGTCACCATACTCTCCTGATCTCAATTTTTTATACAGCCACGATAGTTTTGCCTGTATCCTTGTAACTAAAGGTCTTGCCGATACGGATGTCTTTACCTCCCGTATTTCCCGCGACAGCTGCTTAAAACTGTACGGCAGCCTCTTCTTAAGTTTTCCAGGAGAAGCTCTGCTCGAACTCCTTTTAACGTGTACTTCAAGCCCCTTTGCAGTTTCCCGAAAAGAAACACCTGCGATTCCATTCATAAGTACCTCTTTTCCCCGGTATATACCGGATAAATCAAATCATTCGCATCCCTGCATTTGTTAATTTCTGTTAACGGTTTATGTATAAAAAAGCCTTTTACAGACGCTTAACCAGCCATATTACAATGTCATCCCTTAAATCATGACCACCCTGTACCGCCTCGACCTCACCCTGCATAGGAACATCCTCAAGCCATGCACAATATCCACCACCACCCATACCGGGTATTTTCATAAATATGTCATAATAGAAATATACATATTTATCCCTTGGAAAACCCTTTGGTAGTATAGCCCTCAATTTTTCTGCATCCACAACAAATTTATCATCAGATCTTTCGACAACTCCGGCATCTCTGACTTTCTCCCAATCCGCCAGAACATTCCCCATTTCATCCGTTATCGTGATGTCAGGAAGTATCTCATATTTCGGGTAAGATAGTTTTGTAATCAGTAAAAAGGATCCCAACATCAGCGCACAGGAAGCAAAGATCATAGTCACCAATATATTCCTGTTGCAAGGCGAATAGTTGTTTATCTTGATAAATCTTGCCCTGATCTCCTTATTTCCATTCTCTCCGATAAACATAGCCGGAATACGCATGGTTTTATTTCTGAAAGTGATGATATTCTTAAGGATCAGCTCTCCATAATCATATGGATCCTTTCCGCTTGCAGTGATAGTCACATGATCACATATCTGTTCCATATCTTCCCGGAGGAAGCGGAAACTTAAGCTTATCAACGGATTCAGCCAAAATACAGCTGACATCACTCCCCATAGGAAGAATATCCACAAATGTCCCAGGCGGATATGTGTCTTTTCATGAAGCACGACTGTCTTAAGATCTTCCTCCGACAATTCATCGGTCATCTGCTTCGGAAGCATGATCTTTGGTTTGATCAGCCCAAATGCACAGGGAGATATCGGAAGATCGATCACCCAAACCTGCTCTGTCCCAATATTGTACTTGAAGGCTTTATTCAGAAGCTTATCCATATCTTTTTCAGCCTTGATAAGCCTGAAGAGCATTATGCCGATCACCGCATAAAACAAAACCCTGAACCAGACAAATGTGATGCCTACCTGTTGACACAGCGCAAACGGAAACGCTATAGATTTTACTTCATAATACGCCTTTAGCTTCCCCAAAAACGGAAGAAGCAGGAATACCGACCAAATAATTCCCTTAAGGAAAACCGTCTTTTTTAGAACCGTACCCCTGATAAGCAGGACGATAGCTGTTAATCCATAAGAGATCAACGTACAGCGAAGAAGCAGCGTCACGAAATACGCAGACATAAAATCCACGAAATCCTGTATTAACTTGAGATCCCTGAAGATCACGAGCATCGTGTTATCCATTCTTCTTCCTTTTCTTAAGCAACTTTTCCAATTCCTGTATTTCCTGATCAGATAATTCCGGATCATTGATCATCGACGCTACAGCTCCCATACGGCTGCCACGATAATAAATATCAATAAAATCCTGTTCCTTATCCCTTAAGCATTCTTCTCTTGTCTTCTGCGAATAGTAGTGGTAGACCCTGCTATCAGAAGCATCTACCGTATAGCTTACAAGTCCTTTCTTTACGAGATGGTGAAGGAGCACCCTTTCAGTCCTGTCCGTCATCTCATTTTTAAGCCTTACACGTTTTAATATCTCTGATGATGTGATCCCTTCTTCATGATCTGTATCATCAAAACGATCTTCGTAATCCCAGATTTCCTCCATCAGGAGCCATTCTCTCTCTGTAGGCATGTTATCTTCGTTCCTCATAATTGTTAATCTCCCGGTATATAAAACAGTCTTTTATCCCATTCACATTATATATCGGTTAATGGCAATTAACAATTAACCCTTTTTAACAATTTTTAATACTAATAGAAATCGTCAGGCTTGCCCCGACGATTTCTTAAAATCCTTGACAGTATATTTGAGATCAAAGCTTCACATCTACTTCTTTTCCTTCTGCTTCCGCGATCCGCGTGCTTGTTGTTATCCCGGAAGAAATGATATCAACGGGTGTATGATCCATATCTTCTTTTTCTTCACCGGTGGCTTCAATCTCTTTATCCGGATCCGTCAAATCAGATTTATGTTCTACATTCTTTGCCGGATCATCTTTATCTGTTCTTGAAGCCTCCTTAAGCTGCTTATTTATATCCGCGATCGCGCTCATCTGGTTATTTTCAAGATCCCGTGCTTTGGATTCTGCCTCAGAGAGTTC
>JAILEM010000009.1 GCA_024687745.1 Lachnospiraceae bacterium | reverse complement strand
TGACTTCTCACAGTTCGTTGTTACTAGGCTAATGGAACCTCTGTGAGACCTCCACGCTTAAGGTGCACGCTCTTTCTCTCCATATATCCGCCACATTTACTCTGCTACTACAAATGTGATAGTTATTAGACTTCGTTGCTTATGGCCAACTTGTCTCTCGTAGCCTAGCCTTATATGTGATTTCTGTCCGTCGGACCAGAGATTTGCTTGCAGCTTCCTTCAGATTCCACCTCACGATGGACACCCTTGCTGTTCAGCTATGTACTTCGTCGTTGCCTACGCGTACTCGGGACTTTCACCCGTTAGAGCGCGCCCATGGCGCGCAAACTACAAAAAACGCCCCGGGTAACCGGAGCGTTTCTTATTTCTCTTGTTCTAATTATTTAAACAAAGATATTACTCTTCATCATCCTCGTCCACAACCGACGCAATCGTAGATACGAATGTTGAAACAATTGAAATTACTACACCAAATATTACTATGAGCAGTCCTCCTGCCAAAAGGAAAAATTCCATGTTATCCTCCGTAATCAAATAGTTCTAAACTATTATAGCACGCATAGCGGCGAACTTACAATACCGTTGCTGTCAGTTATAATCCTCCATGTGCAACTATGGCTTTTGCCACTTCCTTAAATGCATTTTCATCTACATCAACATATAAAAGATCCAACATCGCCTTCTGGAAATCATTCAGGCCTTCTTTGATATAACGGTTATTTCTGCAATCAGGAATATTCGCATTAATATGCTCTTTCAGCTGCAAGAACAGATCATACGGCGGATCATCATATCTAAGCGCCAGCACTTTAAGGAAACTAAGATAGCATGACCTTATATGTTCAAAGATAAGGGCATCCCTATACTTGTCCCAGTATCCGCCTGTTTTAAGAATATCCAGTTTGTATATCTGAACATCAAGCATATCTTTGTGATGGGATGCATTTTTCTTTAATACCGTTGAATCGTCATTTACGTAGTAGTGATACAGATACTTTTCCGTAAAGAAGATCTTTTTTACATAAAGATAAAGGAACAGGCTCCAGGCTGTGTCTTCATATGCCACACCCTCTGCAAAATAAATACCGTTATCAACAAGCAGTGACCGTCTGATGATCCTGCCCCAGGCAAGATATGTGAGCGGTTGCAGACAAATAAAGAGCTTGCGCTTCTCATCATTGTCTATCAGCATGGCACGGGGATCATTACCGGTATCACGCTTTAAAGGATCCAATGTAACAGGTTTTGCTCCGTTATGAGTATCTCTGACATAGTCAGCAACTACTACGTCGTAATCATCCATGGCCAATGGCTGTGTCAGTTTCTCAATGTAGTCGGATTCAACCCAGTCATCAGAATCAATAAATGCCACATACTCGCCGGTTGCATAGTCAAGACCTGTATTTCGTGCTGCACCCTGCCTTTTATTTTCCTCACACCGGATGACCATGATGTTATCAGAATACTTTTTTTCCCACTCAAGGAGTTTTGACAGCGTATCATCAGTGGACCTGTCATCAACACAGATTATCTCCAGATCAGACAGCCCCACGCTTTGTCCCGTTACCGACTTAAGGCACCTGTCTATTACATTCTGAACGTTATAACAGGGGATTATGACACTTATCTTATGCTTATTAGAGTATCCTTCATCAATGTCCTTAAGTGCTTTAAGTTCGCTTTCGTATGAAGCCTTCATATGCACTACATAGTCGAGTTCCGGATCAGGATCATATGAAAGTCCTTTTTCAAAGAATCTGACAGCATTGTCATGATCTCCTATCATCTGATAGCCTTTTCCTATCTGATAATGAAGATACGGACTGTCAGGTTCATTCTCCAGTTCCTTAAAAAGCAGCTCAAGATTCCTCTTTGATTTCCTCTGCCTGGTTTCCTCGTCCATGCAGTATCCGCTGTGTCCGAGAACCGTTTGGAGCTGAAGGTTATCCATCAGTTTGCCGTATTTGGGTGCGAGCATTTCATGAATAGGTTTTATATACTGGAATTTCCGTCTGTCATAAAGTCTTTCTATATGGATCCTTGACGGGGGACCCGGATTATCAGGTGTGCCCGTGATATTATCCATAAACACGCTTCCTACCGCATTCTGATAATGGCGGATAAAATACTCCATCTCTTCAATATCGATGAAATCTATCCACTCATCCGCATCCATAAAAAGGATCCAGTTATTAGAGGCTTTGGATGCAGCGAAATTCTTGGCCTTTGCAAAATCATCACACCACTCAAAATCAAAGACCTTATCTGTATACCTAAGCGCGATCTCCTTTGTCGCATCCGTTGATCCTGTATCGACGACAACGATCTCAAACCCGTATTT
>JAILEM010000247.1 GCA_024687745.1 Lachnospiraceae bacterium | reverse complement strand
CGCACTGTCAGCATCGTTCATTCTCTGAAGTCTTATCATGGGAGTGTGTCCCACTGCTTCAAGTATATTATTACAGATCATGTTTTTCTCCAATTTTTATAAAGATCGGTAAACCGATCCGGGATCAGTACTACCTTTTTTGCAACGGCTTATATTCTACCACTCGTAACCGGGTATGTCAAAACAGGAAACAATATGTTAAAATATTTTAGTATCTGTAAGGATCAACCCGAAAGGGTGAAAAATAAGGAGGAAAACCAAATGTCGGATGCAAGAAGTGAATATTATGCAAACAGTGAAAATATCAGACCGGAGTCGATGGAAAGGATCGAAACAAGGGAACAGGCGGAAAAATTCATAAATGAGCAGGTTGAGGCTCTCAGGACACAGATCGGGAATGGAAAGGTGCTGCTCGCTCTTTCAGGAGGTGTTGATTCATCCGTTGTTGCGGCTCTTCTGATAAAGGCTGTGGGCAAGCAGCTTATATGTATTCATGTAAATCATGGACTTATGAGAAAAGGCGAAAGCCAGATGGTCATAGATGTTTTTGAGAAGCAATTAGACGCAAATCTCGTATATATTGATGCCACTGACAGATTCTTAAACCTTTTGGAGGGTGTGAGTGAGCCGGAGAAAAAGCGTAAGATAATAGGAGGGGAATTCATAAAGGTTTTTGATGAAGAAGCAGCAAAAATAGAAGGGGTGGGATTCCTTGGTCAGGGTACCATATATCCCGATATACTTGAAAGCAAGGATGGGATCAAGGCTCATCATAATGTCGGAGGTCTTCCTGAAGATGTTAAACTTGAGCTTGTGGAGCCCTTAAAGCTTCTGTTTAAGGATGAGGTAAGGGTTGTGGGATCAGCTCTCGGACTTCCGGATGAGATGGTAAACCGTCAACCGTTCCCCGGTCCGGGACTCGGTGTTCGCTGTACGGGAGCCATCACAAGAGACCGTCTTGAGGCTCTTCGTGAATCAGATGCGATACTCAGGGAAGAATTTAAAAATGCAGGACTTGATAAAAAGGTGTGGCAGTATTTTACAGTTGTGCCTGACCTCAAGGCAACAGGCGTCAAGGATGGGAAAAGAGCCTTTGAGTGGGTATGTATCATACGTGCGGTCAATACTAAGGATGCGATGTCAGCGACAATTGAGCGTATAGACTGGGAGTTGCTTGAGAAGATATCCTACAGGATCACCCATGAGGTAAAAGGTATCAACCGCTGCCTTTATGATATTACGTCAAAACCGACAGGAACGATTGAATTTGAGTAAGGCCGGAGCAAAACTCGCGAGCGGGTCCTGACAATATCAGCTTTTAAAAATATATATCATAATGGAGGATTTATCATGCAGAACTGGAGAAAACATATTTTCGGATTAAAGGATATTATCATATTCTCACTGTTTTCCCTACTTGCCGGGCTTGTTGCCGGATTCTTTTTGGCTCCCATCAAAAAAGGAATGACGATCGGATGCAACAATGGCAATAAATATATCACAAGAGATGAGGATAAGGACTTTCATGATGATCTTGAAATGGAAATGAATGAGCTGAGATAATGTAAAGTATTAAGAATTCGACAGCTTTATTAAGGAAATAACTCCTATATCAGGATCGGTGGGTATAAATTACAGGAAAGGAATACTTATTATGATGAGAAGATCGATAGTATTGTTATTAACCGGTATAGCCGCATTTTCAATGGCAGGCTGTGTGGCAGTCAGTACATCTCAAACAGACCAGGCAGCTTCTGAGGCTGAGGTTATAAAAGAGGATGATGCGGAAGAAACTGAGGATAATAAGACAGGGATGGCAAATCCATGGACGGATATAACTGAAGAGGAAGCGGCTGAACTTATCCCTGACGGAATACATGAGCCAGATGGTGCGACAAATGTGATCTGGAGTCGGATGGATGCGGAAGATGAGCCGTTGGTACAATTATCATTTGATCTTGACGGGATGAACTATACCGTAAGGGAGCAGATAACAAATGATGATAAAAAAGATATTTCCGGAATGTATTATGAGTGGACAGTTGAGGATGAGGTAATGACCACAAGCTGGGGAGAGGGTATCCTTGAAGGAAAGACCTTCCGATATATTGGTGAAGATGAGTTTGTGGATCTGATTACATGGTATAACAGGGAAACCGGAGTATCCTACTCTTTAAGCACCTCTGCAAAAGATCTTGACGGATTTGATATCCAGGGAATTGCAGAGGCTGTATATGATCCCGGAACCAAGGCCTGCGAGGAGGAAGAGCTTTCTTTTGAAGAAGAACATATTCCCATGGATATAACAGGTTGTGATACCTTTACACAGATAGTTGATAAGCTTCCGGCCGAGGCGGGTTTTGCAAATGTTGTTGTAAATGACGTGGATGTATTGCTTGTTACCGAATATATATATGACTATGAAGGAAATGAAACATATGCGGCTATAGATTCTGAGGTCTATTATTATAATGAGGACGGAATACCGACATATGCCGGTTTTGTAACCGCAGGAGGAACCGCATATCCGTTATCTGTTAAGGACGGAAAGCTTTACGCAGGAGGAAATCATTATATAAAAGGATATACTTTGTCTGAAGGAAAAATGGTTATTGATGAAGAGGCATATGTTGAATATGATGCAAACGGAGAACCGACTTATTATGTCAGTTCCGATATAAAAGAGGTTGAAGCCGGTGAAAACGGAGTGGTTTCAGATGATACGATCCTAAACAGACTGTATGATGAATACTTTGATGCAGATATGATAGTTTTCTCCAAGGCTTCAAATTAGACAAACAGGTATTTAAGACAGGGCTGATAATGATATCATTAATGCAGGGGCAGGAGAAAAAATGAAAGACAGATCTACTTTGACCTTTACGGGTGACATAGGCTTTGATAAGTATATGGACGGAAAATGGAGGGATCCAGAACTTGTTTCCGGGGAGATACTCGATTATCTTCATAAGACGGATCATCTGATAGTTAATGTAGAAGGGCCTGTATCATCAGGCAAACAGGTTGTTAAGGAAAATTCGGTCATAAGCCTGATACACAGTATGAACCCGGAGTCTGTGACCTTTCTTGAGAAAATAGGGGCCGATGTCTGGAATATCTGTAATAATCATATAATGGATGCCGGAAGTGAAGGGATGAGTGATACTCTTGCGCAGGCTAAGATGTGTAATGTAAAGACTCTCGGCGCAGGAATGAACCTTAAGGAAGCGGCATCGCCTGTTATATTTGACGAGGCCGGAGGTATAGGACTTATAGGAGTCGGATATCAGCGTGCATGCAGGAAGGCAGGGACCGACACACCGGGATGTCTGAGCTGGAGTGATATGGACACAATAAAGGAGTCTATTGATGAAGTAAGAAGATCCTGCAGGTGGTGTATTATAGTTGCACATGG
>JAILEM010000232.1 GCA_024687745.1 Lachnospiraceae bacterium | reverse complement strand
TCTGTAAGTATGAGAGAAAAGGCCGGAATAAGCAGCAGTGATTCAAAAAATAATACCGTTTCGTCAAATACCGGAAGTAAGAATATCAAGGCCGGAAGTATCGCCGAAAAGGCTAATCTTGTGAAAAAGTATAACGAAAATAATTAAGGGAGGTTTTCTAAAGATGGAATTAGTAGAGTTTAGCGGAAAATCTGTTGATGATGCTATTACCGAAGCTTGTCAGAAATTGGAAGTTACAAGTGACAGATTATATTATGAAGTAGTTGAAAAAGGAACTAACGGCTTTTTAGGGTTTGCAAGTAAACCGGCTGTTATAAAAGCATGTATCAAAACAGAAGAGATGGTTGAAAATATAACATCTGATGAAAGTGATGATGTTACTGTATCTGAAAACAACGAAAACAACAATGATCAGACAGAAAAGAAAACAGTGGTAATAACCGAATCCAATGATCCCAAGGTATTTTTAAGTAAGGTTTTTGATGCTATGGGTCTTGAGGCCGATATCAAGGTTGAATTATCCAATAATGAAATGAATATCGAACTAAACGGTGAAGAAATGGGTGTTCTTATAGGAAAGAGAGGACAGACACTGGATTCTTTACAGTATCTTACAAGTCTTTATGTCAATAAGGGATCTGATACCTATGTCAGGGTTAAGATAGATACCGAAAACTACAGGGCAAGAAGAAAGGAAACTCTTGAGAATCTTGCCAAGAATATTGCATATAAGGTAAAGAGAACAAAGAAGTCCGTTTCTTTAGAACCCATGAATCCTTACGAGAGAAGGATAATCCATTCTGCACTTCAGAATGACAAGTATGTAAATACTCATTCAGAGGGTGAAGAACCCTACAGAAAAGTAGTAATTACTTATAATAAATAAGAAATCCAAGACCCTGTCTTTAAGTTTATATCAATACAGATCTTTATTCCTATATTTTATGATCTTAGTATGATTTAAATTTAAGATGGGGTCTTATTACTTGTATGGAGTTTTTATGCAAAATATAAATAATGAGATCATAGCTGCGATAGCAACCGGATTTAATAATTCAGGTATCGGCATTGTCAGGATATCAGGCAGTGGATCTTTTTCTCTTATAAAGAAAATATTCAAAAAAAAAGATGGAAGCTCCTTTGAGGACATCGATAGTCACAGGGTTTATTACGGATTTATCATGGATGGTGAGGATGTATTGGATGAGGTATTAGTTGTGCCTATGAAGTCACCCCACAGCTTTACCACTGAGGATACTGTTGAAATTGATTGTCATGGAGGTAATCTTGTTTTACGCCGTATTCTTGAACTTGTTTTAAGATGCGGGGCAAGGATCGCTGAACCCGGAGAATTTACAAAGCGTGCTTTTCTTAACGGCCGTCTTGATCTTTCAGAGGCTGAAGCTGTTATTGATGTGATCAATTCGAAGAATGATCTTTTTTTAAAAAATTCCCTCAGGCAGCTTAAAGGTGATCTTTATAAAGATATTTCTAATATCAGGCAGGAGCTTTTATATGAAATCGCAAGGATAGAGTCTGCCCTTGATGATCCCGAACACTATGATCTTACCGGTTATTCGTCAGAATTAAAGGAAAAGTTATTAAATGTCATAGAAAGGATCAGAGGTTTTATCAAAGGATATGAGAATGGCAGGATAATAAAAGAAGGTATTAAAACCGTGATCTTAGGTAAACCAAATGTCGGTAAGTCATCATTCTTAAATATGCTTTCAGGATATGAAAAATCTATTGTTACAGATATCCCGGGAACTACAAGAGATGTTATCGAAGAATCTGTTATTTTGGACGGATTAAATCTAATTCTCTATGATACCGCAGGTATAAGAGAATCCGATGATAAGGTAGAACAGATAGGTGTTAAAAAGGCGATGGAAAGTGCCGGTAATTCAGATCTTTTGATACTCATGATCGATTCCTCAGATGATCTTACTTCAGAAGATATAGATCTTTTCGGATTTATAAAAGATAAAAATGCGATCGTTCTTTATAATAAATCCGATCTTAATAGTGTGATCCATCCTGATGATCTGAAAAAATACACTGATAAGGATATTGTTAAAATTTCGGTTAAAGATAAAACAGGTATCAGCGAATTATCCGGTCTTATAAATGATATGTTTATTAAAGGATCATTATCTTATAATGATGAAGTTATGATAACAAATGAAAGACATAAAAAGCTTTTGGATGATTCTTTAAACAGTCTTTCAAATGTTATGGTTTCAATAGACAGCGGACTTCCTGAGGATTTTTATTCTATTGATCTTAAGGATGCTTATGACAGTCTTGGAATGATCATTGGTGAAAATACCGGAGATGATATTATTGATATGATCTTTTCTGAGTTCTGTCTCGGAAAATAGTATAAACAGCAGGTATATAATATGGGTTTTTCTGAATATTATGATGTCGTAGTTGTAGGTGCCGGTCATGCCGGATGTGAAGCCGCACTTGCAGCTGCAAGGTTAAAACTAAATACTATCATTTTTACTGTAAGTATTAACAGTATTGCACTCATGCCATGTAATCCCAATATCGGTGGAACCTCAAAGGGTCATCTTGTCAGGGAAATAGATGCGCTTGGCGGTGAAATGGGAAAAAATATCGATAAAACGTTCATACAGTCAAAGATGCTTAACAGATCAAAAGGACCTGCCGTTCATTCGCTCCGAGCTCAGGCTGACAAAGCCGATTATTCCAGAGAAATGAGACAGACCCTGGAAAATCAGGATAATCTTACAATAAAACAGGCTGAGGTCTGTGAGCTTATAGTTGAAGATGATACCGTTAAGGGTGTTAAGATCTTTACAGGCGGGGTATATTATGCCAAGGCTGTAATACTGTGTACCGGTACTTATTTAAAAGCCAGATGTCTCTGTGGAGAAGCTATCACTTATACAGGTCCTAATGGTCTTATGGCAGCTAATCATCTTTCTGATTCTTTGGAAAAAGCAGGTATTGAGCTTGTAAGATTTAAAACAGGTACTCCTGCAAGGATAGATTCAAGATCTATTGATTATTCCAGGATGACTCCTCAATACGGAGATGATCCGGTTATTCCTTTTTCTTTTTCCACAGATCCTGCTTCTGTCCAAAAAGAACAGGTGTTATGTTATCTTACTTATACTAATGAAAATACTCATAAAATCATCCTGGAGAACCTTGACAGATCACCTTTATATTCCGGTGTAATAGA
The DNA here is from genome assembly GCA_024687745.1 of Lachnospiraceae bacterium. Lineage (GTDB taxonomy): Bacteria > Bacillota > Clostridia > Lachnospirales > Lachnospiraceae > UBA2868. The sequence goes on along the minus strand of JAILEM010000232.1, from coordinate 6,042 downwards.
AGGTACAGGACCAAGATACTGTCCTTCTTTAGAGGATAAGATAGTCAGATTTAAGGATAAGGAAAGACATCAGTTATTTATCGAACCGGAAGGTATACATACAAATGAGATGTATGTATCAGGTGCATCCTCCTCACTTCCTGAAGATGTGCAAATAAGGATGTATCATTCAATACCCGGTCTTGAAAACTGTAAGATCGTAAGGAATGCTTATGCCATTGAATATGACTGTATAAATCCTGCTCAGCTTTATCCTACTTTGGAGTTTAAAAAGATAAAAAATCTGTTTGCGGGAGGACAGTTTAATGGTAGTTCCGGTTATGAAGAAGCTGCCGCTCAGGGACTTATAGCCGGTATAAATGCATCAATGTCTGTTCTTGGAAAGGAAAAAATAATTATAGACAGGTCTGAGGGTTATATCGGAGTTTTGATCGATGATCTTGTTACAAAGGAGAATCATGAGCCCTACAGGATGATGACATCAAGATCTGAGTACAGACTTTTATTAAGACAGGATAATGCTGATCAGAGGCTAATGAAGAAGGGTCATGATATCGGTCTTGTCAGTGATGAACAATATGAACATTTACTTGATAAAGTTAAGAAGATTGAAAAAGAGATTAAAAGACTCAAAAACACCTTTGTTGGTAATGATGAAAAAATTAATGACCTTCTATTATCTTTAAACAGTACTCCTTTAAATTCCGGTGCGTCTTTATTTGAACTTATCTCAAGACCGGAGATTGATTACAGATCCCTTTCTGAAATCGATACGGACAGAAAATCTCTTCCTGATGAGGTTATAGAACAGGTTGATATTTATATAAAATATAACGGGTATATTGAAAGGCAGGAGAAACAGGTAGAAGCATTCAAAAAGCTTGAAATGCGTAAGATTCCTTTTGATATAGATTATGATGATATAAAAAGTCTGAGACTTGAGGCAAGACAGAAATTAAAAAATTTCAGACCTATATCTATAGGACAGGCTTCCAGAATTTCCGGTGTTTCTCCTGCGGATATTTCTGTCCTTCTTGTCTATTTAAAAAATTCCTGATTGGATTATAATAGTATTATGTCTGATTTTTATACTCACTTAAAAAAATCATTAGAAGCTTTAAATATTCAATATGATGATAATATTTGTCATCAGTTTTATAATTATTATGAATTTCTTGTCAGATGGAATTCCTGTATTAATCTTACTGCTCTTACTGAACAGGATGATGTTATCGACAAGCATTTTATTGATAGTCTTTCATTATGTACTTATATAGGTTTAGAAGACCAGGCGATCATCGATGTGGGTACAGGTGCTGGGTTTCCCGGAGTTCCACTGAAAATAATGTATCCTGATTTGAAAATGGTATTATTGGATTCTTTAAATAAAAGAGTCAGGTTTTTAGATGATCTTATTAGAGAGCTTGGTCTTTTGAACATAGATGTTTATCATGGAAGGGCCGAGACTTTTGCAAAGAATCCCAAGTTCAGAGAGTCATTTGATCTTTGTGTTTCAAGAGCTGTAGCTAATTTATCTACTTTGTCTGAATTATGTCTCCCTTTTGTAAAGAAGGGTGGCAGCTTTATTTCTTATAAAGGCAGTGATCCGGAAGATGAAGTTTTAAAAGCTGAAAATGCTATTTCTTTAGTGGGTGGATCAGTTAATAATATGTATAAATTTAAACTTCCTTTTACTGATATTTCAAGGTCGATTATATTTATTGATAAGAATAAGAACACTCCCGGTAAATATCCCAGAAAGGAAGGGACCCCTTCTAAAGATCCTTTGTAAATATATTTTTTTATTTTTTGTATGGAGATTTATTGATTATGACTGAAAATTCAACCAAGGATTTTTTATCTGATTTATATGATGAATTCGAGCAGGAAACAAATGATCTCAGGATTAAATATGATGAAAACGTAGCAAGACTTGATATCATTGATTCAACTATTGCTGAAATTCAGAGAAATAATGACGAGAGCAGTATGTTTTCTCCCCGTGAAATTGATGATAAAGATTCTGAAAGGGTCAATATTCTTTTGATGGAGAAAAAGGATATTGAAGAGGAAAATATTGTTATAACAAATCAGCTAAAGTATTATGAAAATAAATCTGATTCAATTAATAAAGTTGTTTCAGATATGGAAAATAAGGGTAATTCTTCGGTCAGTAGATCCGGAAAAGAAAATAAAATAGATTCGGATCATGATTTATTAAAAAATCAAATTATACTTAATAAAAATGTCGAGGATAATAATAGAATTATAATTACGGAAAATGATGATGATTTTTCTTATTCTTTTTCTAAACAGGAATATAAATCTTTAATATCCAGATTGGAGACTATTTCCGATCTTGTTGATTCTAATCTAACAAAGGCAAAGATTAACATCAGTTCACTTTTATATGATCTCAGACATCGTTAATTTTCAATTATTATTATAATACATGTTTCACGTGAAACATTTCTTTGTTATTTATTTACTGATACAATATAATGTTTCACGTGAAACAAAAATGAACTATATATTGTGTTTCCGTGCCGTGAAACATAATTTATAGAATAAAATATAAAAATTTAAATTAAAAATAAGATCAATAAATATATCCATATAATATATATTTGAAATTATAGGAAAAATGATCAAAAGTGAAAACAAATATGTTTCACAAAAAAATGTATAAAAATAATATAATATAAGTAAGGAATTATCTATATTCTGCAACATTGAAAATATATAATTGATGATGTATTATTAATAAGTCGCATAAATTTCCAACATAATATTCGACATTTACAGGGAGGAAAAATATTAATGGGTAAGGTAATATCGATAACCAATCAAAAGGGAGGAGTAGGAAAGACAACAACCACAATTAATCTTTCTGCCGCTCTTGCAAAAAGAGGGAAAAAGGTATTGGTGATCGATTGTGATCCTCAGGGAAACGCAACAAGCGGATTTGGAGTTGATAAAAATGATGAAGATAATCCAACAGTCTATGAACTCTTGTTAGGAGAATGTTCTATAAAAGATGCAATAAAAAGAAATGTATTTCCAAATCTTTCATTGATACCATCAAATGTAAATCTGGCTGCGATCGAAGTACAGACAATAGATAATAAGGAAAGAGAATATATATTAAAAAAAGAAGTAGACTGGATCAGAAATGATTATAATTATATACTGTTGGATTGTCCTCCGGCATTAAGTATGCTGACTATCAATGCATTAACCACATCAGATTCAGTACTTGTTCCTATTCAATGTGAATATTATGCGTTGGAAGGTTTAAGTCAGCTTATATTTACTATCAATCTGGTAAGAGAAAGAATGAATGGTGATCTTGACATAGATGGTGTCGTATTTACAATGTATGACTCAAGAACTAATCTTTCGGCCCAGGTAGTGGAAAATGTCAAAAATAATCTTAAATATAATGTATATGATACTATAATACCGAGAAATATAAGACTTGCCGAGGCTCCAAGCCATGGTAAACCAATATGCTATTATGATCCGAAATCCGTCGGATCGGAAAGCTATTTTAAACTTGCAGATGAAGTAATAAAACATACAGGAGTTTAGTTGATCAATACTGAAGTAAAAACAGGAGAATAAAAATGGCACAGAAAAAAGGTTTAGGAAAAGGATTAGATGTACTGATACCGGTTGGTACTCTTGATAACGATAAGAAAAAGGACAATAATCTTACAGCGGATACTTATATAAAGATAACAAAGATAGAACCAAATCCGAATCAGCCCAGAAAACATTTTGATGATGATACACTTCAGTCATTATCAGAATCAATAAAACAAAAGGGGATCATTGACCCTTTGATCGTTCAGGATATGGAGGATCATTATGAGATAATAGCAGGAGAAAGAAGATGGAGAGCTGCAAAGCTTGCAGGTCTGAAGGAAGTTCCTGTAATAATAAGAAAATATACCGAGCAGGAAAAAATGGAGATAGCTCTGATCGATAATATACAACGAGAAGAACTTAATCCGATAGATGAAGCAAAAGCATACAAGGATCTCATAGAAAAGTATGATCTCAAGCAGGACGAGGTGGCAGAAAGAGTAAGTAAGTCAAGAACAGCAGTGACTAATTCCATGAGACTCTTAAAGCTCGATCACAGAGTACAGGAAATGGTCATTCAGGAAAGCATTTCCCAGGGACATGCAAGGGCCTTACTGGCAATAGAAGACGGTGATGAACAGTTCAGACTTGCCCAGGATATAATGGATAAGGATCTGTCAGTAAGAGAGATAGAGAAACAGGTTAAGAAATTAAAGGATCCTAAGGATAATAAGAAAAAGAAAAAGAACAGTTATGATATAATATATAAAGATCTGGAAGAAAAGTTAAAGCAGGTCATCGGAACAAAGGTTGTGATAAGTGCCAAGGATGACAGTAAAGGAAAGATAGAGATCGAGTACTATTCCAAAGATGATCTTGAAAAAATAACTGACGCACTTTTAAATGCTGAAAAATAATAAAGAGGTAAAGAATGGACAGCAAACTGTTTTCAGGAATCGGTCTGAATATTGATCCGGGAATTCTTTTTATAATACTTTTTATCCTTATACTGATTTTGCTGATTGCATTTTTGATGCAGTCCTTTAAATACGGGGAGTTAAGAGCCAGTTATGAGGCTTTTATGAAGGGTAGAAATGCAGCAACGCTGGAAGAGGAGATAGAACAGCTTTTTGATGATATTGCAAGGCTAAAGGTTGGAGCAGAAAAAAACAGAAATGATATTAATAAGATAATAATGAATCTCAGGGAAACATATCAGAGAGTCGGTATAGTTAAGTATGATGCTTTTAAGGAAATGGGTGGAAAACTAAGCTTCAGTATAGCTCTGCTTGATGATAATGCTTCCGGTTTTATTTTAAATTCGGTTCATTCGAGTGACGGATGTTATGTGTACACCAAGGAGATAGTAGAGGGAGAATGTCAGATCACTCTTGGTGATGAAGAGAAAAAGGCACTGATGCTGGCACTTGAAGGAGACAGTATTACGTTTGATTGATCTGATAGATATAATGAGGTAATAATATTGCATTCATATTTAAGAGCAGTAGGCTTTAGTAATATAAAAAATAAAAAAGATTTAAAAGAATTATTAAATAAGGTTGTGCAGTCACCGGATAAAAAGACATTTGTCGAGATCAATGATGAAACTTCTCTTGTTGAATATACAAGATATTTTGCAGGTTCATCAGGTCTAACTCTTAGAGGTGAGTTTGATAATAAAAATGAGCTGACACTTGATTTTTATTATCCGGTAGTGAACAGTGATATTGTGAGCACAACAGAGGAAGTATCGATAGAAAGACATGTTGCACAGGATTCTTTCGCAGGAGTATGTGAAGATACAAGGGTAGGTGTCTCTCTTATATTTTATCTTCAAAACGGTCTCGATGTTGTTAAAAACAGAATAAATGAAGAAAATTATAATAATAAGATGACAGTGAGTTTTTCGGCATTATCAACAGAGGGTATAGTTATGCTCCCTATAAAAAAGGACGAAAAACAGAAGGCAATGATAAAAAAAGCATCATCTGACAGAAATGAAAGAATAATGGCTGCCAGAAACGGAGATGAAGATGCCTTAGAGCAGCTTGCACTTGAGGACATAGATACTTACACCAATATTTCAAGACAGATACTTAAAGAAGATGTATTTACACTGGTAGATTCATATCTTATGCCATACGGAGTAGAATGTGAGTTATACTCTATCCTGGCAGATATTGAATCTGTAAGGCTCGAGATCAATGAGCTGACAGCCGAAGAAGTATATATAATGGAGCTTAATTATAATAGTATGCCTCTTATATTGAGTATAAATAAGAAGGATATTCTCGGAGAACCTCTTCCCGGAAGGAGATTCAAAGGGGTTATACTATTACAGGGGAAGGTTAATTCAGTCTGATTTTTTAGTTGAACTAATTACCAAAAAAGGCTATAATATTTTATGTTGTTTATTTATAAACGGATATCGTGAAATGAATAAACCGGATAATT
>JAILEM010000227.1 GCA_024687745.1 Lachnospiraceae bacterium | reverse complement strand
ATCGGATATGTGATGCTTTTTACTATGGCGATCATCATGGTCATCATAACGCTCTTTATGCTGGCAAGTGCTAAATTGCAGACTATCCAGCATGATGTGGATGATGCACTGGCAGACTCAGTTCTTGCTAGCTTAGTTGCGGATGATATCTACTATTTTGAGACCTGGGAAGGAAGCGGGACGGCAGTTGTAAGGTTTAGAGACCTTGATGAAAGCTATAGGCTTTACCGTGACTGCATGAAGGATGCTATTGAGGCAGAAAACGACTTTTATGGAAATATCCGTTATCCCACATTTATCTGCTATGAAGTGGAGGACGGAGAAGTAACGATTACAACCTTTAATGAGTCGGGAGGCAGGAGTCAGACGGTAGGGACTCTTGGAGATGTTAAGACTCCAACAGGTGAAACTGTAAAAGAAACAAGTGCCTACGGGAAAGTCACGTTTGACCTTACAAGCCTTATCGGAGGCGATCCCATAGGAAAGAGCAGAGATCTATATTGCACACTGGAAATCAATAACGAAGATAGTTACGAGGAGGTAAAGTAATGTTTGAGAAAAAGGTTAATACAAAAGAAGCCCCTAAGCAGGCAAAGAAAGAAGTAAAAAAGGATAAGAAATCCGGTAAGAGTACCAGCATTCTTAAGATTGTACTCATTCCGCTTCTTATTACAGCGGTGCTTGTAGCAGCCATATATCTTGTGATGGATAAGATGACAGAGCGTGAGACTCTTCTTAAGAACATAGTCGTAGCATCGCAGGACATAAGAGTAAATGCCTATATCACACCGGATGAAGTAGATCAGTATTTTGAAGTTATCCAGGTGGACGGCACGGCAGTATCGGAAAGCGCCTATACATCCCTTAAGGACTTGCAGGCAAAAGGGTTTTATACCAATATCCCCATTGGAAGCGGTCAGATCCTTTATTCCGGGAATATCAAGCCCACGGATGCAAGACTTGATAAGTATAAGTCGGGCTATGAGATCACAAGTATCGCAGTATCAAACTTCGATAAGGGCGTAAACGGAAAACTAAGGGAAGGCGCGATCATTGATGTCTATGCGGTAGACCCTGCTACAGATGAGCTTACCCTTTATGTTGAGGATGTATATGTTGCAGCAGCCTTCGATTCTTCTGGCACAGAGCTTACCACAGAGGAAGGCGTAGCCCAGAGCTTTACAGTCTATGTAAAGGCAGCTGAAATCGAGAACATGAACCGTGCGATCAACTACGGTGAGATCCACATTTATCAGAAATAACCTATGCGAAAGGGCTCCGGAAACGGGGCTCTTTTAATGTAAAAAACAATAGCGTTTGTTATAATAAAGAACAGGGAATATGTCGATATAAATAGATTAGGGTATTCTTTTTAGAAAATGTAACAGGCGGGTTTAAACATGGAAGCAAAGACTGATAATTTTTTGGACTTTACGACCTTTTTCGGTGTGTTAAAGGAAAGTACTACACTGAAAAATGAAGATCTTTTTTTTGAATTGACAAAATATCTATATGATGACGCTGACATAAAAAAGAAGTCCATGAAAGATGAGACTTCGGACATTTTAAGAAAAAAGAAAGCATTTCCGGGCAAAGTCAGGGAGTTAGCATCATTAGATCAGGTGGACGATGTATGCGATTCATATAAGGATTATTTAATTAATCAGATAAATAATCCTAATACACTGGCTTCAAAATTATTATATTTAGTCGAGTGCGAGGAGTATTTTTTTGAGAAGGCCGATTATGAATTATTAAAGACAAAGAAAGACCCCTGCTACATCATTGCTTATATACTTATTAAGACAGTTACTACATCAGACAAGAGTAAGGAGTTAAAGCATTCTGAGGATTATAATCCCTTCAAGAATTATCACGAAGCTATACCGACCAAGCGAAATGATGCATCTAAAGTTGAATCGGACTTACGAGAAACAGGGATTTATCTTGAAACCAAGTATGGTTCTGTAGCCATCACGAAAATGCTTTTGTCTAATGGAAGAACTGTTAGCTTGCATAGGGATGATGAATTGTTTGGCGAGAGCTTTTCTATAGTTTCTGACTCGGAAGGAAATACCCAGCCACTTCAGGATTATATGTCTTCTAGTGATAATTTATTAGTAATTGGGGAAGGCGGAATAGGTAAGACTACCGCTTTGTTTAACTATGTAAAAAAATGCAATGCTAACAAGCAACAGGAAGTAATTCCTTTATATGTCCGGTTGTCAGATTGTTCTACAAATACGGATCATGAGCATATGATATTGAACTCTTTGATGAACAGTATCGGATATGCAGTTAATGGAAAGACAACAGAAAGCTTTAAAGATATTATTGATGAGTTTTCTGCTGAACCTGAAGACGGAAAACCAAAGTATTCATTGTTGTTGGATGGTTTTAATGAAATCACATCTATGGATATGGGAGAGGTACGGTTTTCCATTGCCAAAGAGATTAATACGTTACTTGAATATAGTAATGTCAGAGTTGTATTAACAACTCGAGAGAGTGATTTATATGGTATCAGAATGTCAGACTTTGTTTCTGTAAAAGCAACAGGAATCAAAAAGTCTGATGTTGAGGAGTTTTTAAGAAATACACTTTCAAGAGATGATCTGGATGCGATTCTGGCGAATGCCGAATTGTTGAAATATCTTCAGATCCCACTGTTTTTGAAAATGTTTACTTATTCTGAGGACAAGTGTGGATACATACCAAAGACAAGGGGAGAGATCCTCTTCCAGTACTACAACGGAATCAACAATCTGTATACTGAAAAGAAAAACAGAAACGAGAAAAATGACCGTAAAACCAGCTTGATAGCCGGAATGTTATTGGATTTTATTCTGCCTCAGGTCGGATATTATATGGCGGCAAATGAGCTGTTTCATATAGACATAGATTATTTTGAAGCAGTAATAAAAGATACAGAAGAATATATGGAAGGATTAATCCAGAAAAACCCAGTGCTAAAGGAACAGTATAATACACGTGTTCTTGGTGCTAGAAGGGTACTTTCTGTATATAAAGAGCTGAATGTTGATGACATGCTGCTATTTTTGATAGATGGCTTGGGCGTGCTTTATAAAGATGCAGAAGAGAGAATATATTTTTGCCATCAGTATGTACGCGACTATTTTGCCGCATTATACTGCGTAAACGGTATTACAGATTTGGCATTATCTGATGGAAGAGCTCATTTACAAGCGAATAATATGGTTTACTGGGGCTTTTCAAGATGGTCAGAGGATAGAATACAGCTTATCTGCGAGATTATGAGTGTATTTCCTGGAATAGAAACAGGAATTCTTATCAGACAAGTGTTTGATAGGCTGCGAGCAGCTGCGTTTGGTGGAATGGATTATGCATTTTCATTATCTAATTTGGTGAGTACGCTATCATATTATGAGCATGGAGATTTATCAAGTTATGACCTTTCGAGATTAGATCTTAGAGAGTGCAGATTGAATGAAAAGAACTTCAGCAATCCATACACTAACCAAAAGACATCTTTTGCAGGATCTATTATAAGTGAGACAACATTTGCTTCAGAAGCGCATGGTTATCCTGTAAAAGCATGGACAGTATCTGATGAAGAACACTATGTTGTTAGTTTGGCTACCAACATGGAACTGAAGATTTGGAATATTGCAAATCAGGAATGTATATATACTCACAAAATATCTGATGGGCCATACTATGATGAGGTTAAAAGAATTAAGTATATTGAATCCTTAAGCACATTGCTCATTATGGATGTTGAGCCGGTTGATGATTTTACCGTCGCATGGTCATATAATACGCGGACGAATAAATATCATTCATACTACACGATGGATCCTGAGAAGGAGAAGATTCTTTTTTTTGATTATGATTATTTTCAAGAAAAATTATTTATTATTTCGGACAAGTCGATAAGCTACATGTACCGGATGGGTGAAGAAATGCCAAGGGATGCCTTTCCCATAAATCCATTATTTACGAGTCGCTTAAAACAACGGTTCATGTCTACAGAGACGTTGGAGAAGTTCCATCATTTGGCAACATGGGAGATACATCTTTTAGATGATGGCAAGATTCTTTATGTAGAAGGGGATGTATTCCCTCCGTATTTCCATTCGATTGCAAATGAATTATTTAAGGGGCCGGATTATGCACGTAAGGAGGTTTCTGTAGAGGAGATAAAAGAAGCCACTGACTATCAAATTGTAGGGGAACGTCATATCAATCTATTTTTATATGATAGATTCTCTATGGATTTTCAGCCGATGCAGCTTGATTGCACACCTGATGAGATAACGTCGCTGGTACTTAATGCGGACAAAGACGAGGATGTGGTTCGTGATAGGATTACCGTTTCAAAGGATCGACGGAAGATAGCTCTTCACAATATGAACGACTTGTTTGTATATGACATATCAGATGGGGACTATTTATTTAAGACTGTAGACAGGATCCCTTATGGATTAAACTGGGATATTAGATATTGTAATAGCTCTAAGGTATTAACCCTATATAATCATTCTCAAGTAATGCAATATAGCATGGAAAAGAAAGAGAAACTATGGGAAACAGGTATAGGAAGCGCTACATTTCCGGACAAGATTACATGCACTCAGAATTATAGATTGTACAAAGTGAGGGACGGATTCTGTTCATTTAGGGTTACTAATCTATATTCCTCCAAGACAAATAATATGTGCTTGAATGATAACAGAATGCTGACATTAGCGTTTATATCTCATAACGGGGAGTTATGCCTACTTTACAGTAATGGTACGCTGATTAGCCTGGATAAGGACGAGCTCACGTATATTTCAAGCTATAATATATGCCCTGGAAGACATATTCTTTCATGTGTTTATTCAGAATATAGAGATACTATTTGTGCTGTTACGAGTCCACATCATTCAAATCTACTTGCTGATGAAACGAGAATTCTTCTTTTTGATGTTGGAACTGCTAAGAGAGTTCTTCTTCCAGAAGTATTAGGATCTAAAGTTATTTTGAGCTTAGTTCAAAATGAAGACTACGTTGTCGCTTTTACAGATTTAGAAACGATTGCAATCTCTACGGAATCGCTTTCTGTAATTGATAAAAAGGAGTTGGATAGTGATCATAGATATGAGACACCGGTTGACGTCATAGTTGAAAAAGAATCATTTTATCCTGTGTTTTATGGCAAGGAAACTTCAAGGAACGGATATATGCTTCGGATGGCTATTGAAAATGGCCAAATACAGGAATATGATTGCATTTATTTACCCAGCATAAAAATTGATGAAATAGATTCTCCTATATTGATAAGACAGCCAAGAGCTTCAAGTCTTTGCAGGATAAGAGCACTTGATAAATCCGAAATAATCTTGTCTTATATTAATAGTGAAGGGAAGACGATTGAAAAAACTATAGAGGAATGGACTCCAGTATACCTTGGGGCAAGTGGTAATTTTGTTGCTGAACATGATGATGAATTGTTGAAAGTACGGGATAATGATTATCACTTGCTTGGAATGGCGGGTACATCCGATAAGTTTATTGCAGTACAAGAGGATAAGTCGTTCCTCTACGATGCAAGTAAAAACACATTTAGGGAGATCGGTATAGGGAAAAATGCAGCGATTTTGATTGAAAAAAGTGGAAAGAACATATACTTGTTGGATTCAGAATCGGAGAAAATTTACAAATATGATGTTGAGGAGGGATGCTCTCCAACGGCAAGTTGTTACTTACACCCTAATATTTTAGTAAACGGTTGTGACTTTACAAATTTAAGGGGCTATGTAGGCGCAATACCCCGATATATGATGAAAAACATACAGAAATAAGGAATAAGCAGGTAATTGTTAAGCCGGTCTATTCAAAGCTTTGCTTTGGATAGGCTGGTTTTTTTCCGCCTATTTTCCGACAGGCTTCCGAAAGATTTTTTGATTGGTGGCTTATGATGTCAATATGAGCAACAGTACTGGAGCAAAGGAAACATTTTAAAAGCAGAAAATAATCTCTTGGAGGAGTATCTCATGATCAAAGCAAATGACATGTATTGGGCTATGTGTCCCAAGTGTGGCGGGAAAATGTTGAAGATACAGTGCGGACTTGTTGAGACAATATGCACAAACCCTGTATGTAAAGCAAAATGGCGGATTACGGTGGAAGGGGAGAGCTTCAAGTACGAGCTTCTTGAAGACATGCAAGCAAAAAATTCGGCATAATATATAAATCGAAAGTATGTTCGAAAACCGTATTGAAGCCAGTAGCATTTTGATGTATATTATTAGCAGAACGTGTGTTCTATGTTTGGTCAGCAGGAGCGGTTAGCAGATAGTGCGGTTCCACATGGTTTTGTGCTATCCCACCCTCGAAAGAGGAGTACAGAACAGATGCTGCTAATATTCATTGACGGATTTGTTTCCCTTTGCCGTCCATGTCATTGAAAAATAATGATGATGGAGAGGTGAGAAGTTAATGA
>JAILEM010000214.1 GCA_024687745.1 Lachnospiraceae bacterium | reverse complement strand
ATTATCGGCAGAATAAGCAACAGTAGCTTTGCCTGGATTCCGATTCCTTTTTTATTAGCTGTTTTCTTTACCTTCCCCTTTTTTTCACCACCTGCCATAGGCAACCTCCGTTTACTTTTTTCGTACCACTTTTTGATAGTAGTGTTTTGATTATATCCAAAAAGTGATAGTCGGTCAACAAATGATTGTTTTTCACCACCTATTATTCCTGATTCTGTCTGCCTCTTATTTCTCCCTTATCATACACACCTGAAGTGTTTCACCCGTAGGATAATACACCGTTCCTGCTGCATATAATCTGTCATTTAAGGAAAATACCCTTACTATTTCAAGATCCACCTCTCCGCTGAAGACCAGACCGTCCTCCGACTCCTTGCCCTTCATTGTATCAGTGGCTTTTTCATTATCTATTTCACCTGTCATATAATTGAACGCTTCACAGAGTTCGAGGTACAATGTATATTCTGAACCTTCATCAGTTATATTACCCTTCATATGATAAGCGACAAAACCGCTGACATATTCCTCTGTCTCGGGATCCAGGACCGAATTAGCCTCGTTACCGGTATCGGTCTGCATATAAATGAGCCAGTCTCCCTCGATATTATCCTGTATATCCAGAGTTTCTATCTCATTGAGCACAGCCTCCGGGAAATATTCTGCTGCAAGGCAGTTCAAAAACCAGTCTGCATCACGATATAATATTGCATCACTGTATTTTCCGGTCTTCTTGCTTTCATCCTTTTTCCCTGAATCCGTGGATCCGGTGTTTGATCCTTCAGCCTTCTTGCCTGACTCTGCGTTTTTCTGTCCCGAATTTCCGCCCCAGGTATCATTTATGCCTCCGGAATTCTTTTTATCTGAGCTGCTGCCGTCTGAACCCGAATCTTTCTTGTCTGTATCCGCCTTCTTATCTGAATCCGAATCCTTATCAGCTGCGTCAGAATCCTTCTTGTCCGAACCCGAATCCTTAGAAATTCCTGCTGTCACGGAATTACCTACATAATCATCAGGCTTTGTCCATCCGCTTGCCTTAAGGCTCATCTCATCGAAGCATCCTGCCATCCTCTCAAGCGCACCGCCCTGTACCGGTGTTGTACTGTACTTGGTATTAAGCTTAGCCTTCAGTGTGGAAGCTCCCTTGGGTAAGGTGATCTGACAGCTCTGCTTAGTCCATGTATCAAAATCACTGTGTCTTATCTCTTCATCCTCTTCTCCCACTGATTCAAGAAGCTTGCCGCCTGCATCATAGGCTTCAAGAGTAAGCCAGCCGTTCTCACATATATATGCGGAAAAATCAAGCACCGTTCCCGCAGGGATAGCCGAAACATCAACCTCCTGATAAAGGGCGATATCCCATGGCTCATCAAGATGATCCTCCAGGCCTCTCGGTCCCCTGTTATGATCTGCAGTGATCAGATAATCACCCTCATAGGGCTCTATATCATCGCACCATTCATCCGCGATCTTTTTGACTTCCCAGAGGTCATCGTAAGGATAATTCTCTGCCCTGTCCGTTTCCGCGTTCAAAAAGTCATCACGGAAATCTGTCAGCAGATCCTTCTCATCATACTTCCATTCATCAAGAATCCCTGTCTCACCGCCCCTGTTATACAGAAGTTCATCCTTTGGCAGCTCTTCGACAAAATAATCCGCAACCAGAGATATATCATCAAAATAACCTTCAGTCCTGTCAAACATTGTGGTATTCGGGATTCCTACAGGCGTATATTCATAAAATGCCGTTAAGAACACCCTTGCCGTCACGGCCTCTTCAGGTACACGTACATAATGCTCCCTGTATACCCACTCTCCGTCAGGTACAGACTCGATCTCTCTGTACTTATCCCCGGCATGAGCAACTATCTCACCGTTTTTATCCAAAAGGTTAATGGAAAGATATGAGTGATCTCCAACATAACCCGAAAGGATAAGCTTGGTCCCTGCAAGACCTGTAAGATCAACATCCTGATAAATATATACAGGCCCGGTCGCATCCTCCTCACTACGCCCTAAGGCCCTGAATAACCCTATACTTTCTATATTCTGGTTAGTGCAGAAAAAACGCTCCCCACTGTGAGCCCTTAATTCGGTATTCCAGTTATGCGGATAAGTATCATGATGGATCGTTCCGTAGTAAGGATTTCCACCCAGCTCCGTATATGGCTCTACCCAGCCATAAACAGGATGCTCATCGATATGCTCCTCTGCTCCTCCGTTTATAAGAAGTTCCTTCCCAAGTTCACTTCCGCTGTCCTGAGCATAGACGGTTGCCGGCAGTAAAGACTGCAGGATCATTCCCGTCATAACAAAGGTCACGGCAATTCTTCCCATAATGCCTTTCATCTTCATACTCTTCTCCTTTCATCGTTTCATTCCGCCACCCATAGAAAGAAATAAGTGTTTTCCTTGATTTTACTATATATATCCAGGCCCCGCAACCAGAAAGAGAGTTTTATGGCATTACAGCTATTCCTGCTTTTTTTTGAGGAATCTCCTGTATGTTAAGTCTATTCCAAAAGCGCCAAGAGGGGCCGTGAGTAAGATGGCCACTACTGATACCGTGAGAACTGTCTCCCCGCACGAAAGTCCCATCGCAAGAGGGATCCCTCCTATGGCCGCCTGCACGGTAGCCTTGGGGGTATAGGCGATCATACTGAAAAACCTCTCCTTAAGTTCAATCCCTGTACCAAGAGTGCAGAAAAATACACCGGTCATCCTGAACACAAGAACAAGAAGGACTAACACTATGGCTCTAAGTCCCGCTTCCTTTGCATGGTCGATCGCAACAGAAGCACCCACAAGCACAAAAAGGAAGATCTCCGCTACCGTCCAGAGCCTGTCATACTGCCTTGATAGATTGGAAGCCATGGATGGATCCGCCCTTTTTACCGAGATCCCCATACACATTATCGCGATCAGCGAGGCAAAGGGAATTGCGGGAAAACCTGTTTCAAAGGCAGATAATATAAAGCTCACGGAAAGCAGGATGACCGTCATTATGATCAGGCTCATCTTAATATTTAAGAACCATTTGAATAGTACAAATCCCAGAACAAACCCTGCAAGGATTCCTGTAACGATTGATACGGGGATGTTTACAAATGACATGACAGAAACCTCCTTCCCCTGGGCAAGGGCTGTAAAGGACGTAAACATAACGATCACAAAAACATCATCAACCGAGGCACCGGCAAGTATCATCTGCGGTATTCCCTCCTTAACTCCGTATCCCTCATCAATAAGCTTTATCATCCTTGGAACCACTACCGCAGGCGACACCGCCCCTATAACGGCTCCAAGTACAGCGGCATCGATCCGGCTCATCCCAAGGATAAGAGGAGCCAGAATGACCATTCCCGCGATCTCAAAGCAAGCAGGAAGAAAGCACATAAGAACAGCCGGCCTTCCCACTTTTTTAAGATCCGAAAGGTCAAGCTTTAGTCCCGCCCTTATAAGTATTATTATAAGCGCGATCCTTCGTATCTCGGCCGAAACATTTAAGACAGTATCATCTATGAGATCCAAACAGTACGGTCCTATGATCATTCCCGCAATGATCATGCCAAAAAGCGCCGGGAACCTTATTTTTTTACATACAGTCCCGAAGAGTAAACCCGAAAGAATAATCAAAGCAACACTTAATATCATAAAAAACCCCTTTCTGTGCAGAAAAGCTGACAATTTCTGCACGCAAAAAAAAATGCAGAAGTCATCAGCTTTTTAAGCGGTTTAAGCGATAATGCTTAGGGAGACATCATTCCCTGATAAATCAGTTAGCGACTCGTCCGGAGCTTGTACACCGGCTGAGTTAAACTGTTATATTTTCACCTGGCAAGCTCCTTATAATCATCAAAGCAGTCAAATGTAGCAAAATAGTCCGAGGGCTTCTCTGCCCTCCTTATGAGCTTATAGCTGCCATCCTCCTTAAGAAGGATCTCCGCGCATTTAAGCTTGCCGTTATAATTATAACCCATGGCATATCCATGTGCACCTGCATCGTGGATGAATAAATAATCCCCGTTATCTATCTTTGGAAGCTCCCTGTCTATGGCAAATTTGTCATTATTTTCACAGAGAGAACCGGTGACATCATATTTATGAGTCAGAGGCTCATCTTCCTTTCCGAGCACGGTTATATGATGGTAGGCCCCATACATTGCAGGCCTCATAAGGTTGACCGCACAGGCATCCACCCCGATATACTCCTTGTAGATATGCTTCTCGTGGATAGCCTTTGTTACAAGTGCTCCGTAAGGACCCGTAACAAACCTTCCCATCTCGGTATAGATGGAAACATCCGAAAGTCCGGCAGGCACCATGATCTCCTCAAACTTCTTCCTTACCCCTTCCCCAATGGCGATAATATCATTAGGCTCCTCACCGGGTCTGTAAGGGATGCCCACTCCGCCCGAAAGGTTTATAAAGGAAAGGCTGACGCCTGTTATTTCACGGATTTTGATACAGAGTTCAAAAAGAATACCCGCAAGCTTTGGATAATAATCATTGGTCACTGTATTGCTTGCGAGAAAAGCATGCAGGCCGAAGCGCTTAACTCCCTTTTCCTTAAGGATCTTATAGGCCTCATAGAGCTGTTCCTCAGTCATTCCGTATTTGGAGTCTCCCGGGTTGTCCATGATCCCGTTACTGAGCTCAAAAAGCCCTCCGGGATTGAACCTGCAGCTCATCTTTTCGGGAAGCCTTCCAAGTACCCTCTCCACCTGCTCTATATGCGTTATATCATCAAGATTTATGATTGCATCCAGCTCTCCCGCATACTTATAATCCTCATCGGGAGTATCATTTGAAGAAAACATGATGTCATCCCCAACTATCCCAAGCTTTTGGGAAAGCATAAGCTCTGTGTATGAAGAGCAGTCACTGCCGAATCCGTACTCCTTTACAATTTCCATAAGAAAGGGATTGGGACAGGCCTTGACGGCAAAATACTCCTTATAGCCCTTATTCCAGGAAAAAGCCTTCTTTATTGCCTCAAGGTTCTCTCTTATCCCCTTTTCGTCATAAAGGATAAATGGCGTAGGATAGTCCTTGGCGATCTCCTTCGCCTTTTCAAGTGTTACAAATGCCTTTTTTTCCATAATATTTCTCCTCGTCTGTATATCAGAAATCTAATCCGTAAATCCTTCCACACCTCTCTTGGATCCGTCAGAAGTAAGGTTAGAGCTCTCATCTGAGGATTTTGCGATAATGTACTGCCCCTTGACGCCTGAATCCTCATCACTGACCTTCTTCGCTACACCATCTGCGGATGAATAGGAATACTTAACAGATCCTCCTGCCTTAAGCACACCCGAAAGGGTCATGCTGCCGTTTTCAAGCCCGTCCTTGTAAGTACCGGTGATTATCTGCTTAGTCATCCCTCCGGAGCCCACTCTTTCGGAATAATAGCTGGCGGTACAGGTACCCTGGCCGTTTGGCTTATCATTTTCCCAGCTTCCCTCATATATAAAAGATCCGATCGCAGAGCCCTCGGGATATACGGCTCTCATCCAGAATCCGTCACCGCTCCTCATATCATCGGCATAGTTTCCGTAGTAAAAATATCCGTCCTGATAAACACCAAGACCTTTCCCGGTTTTCTTACCCGACTCGTCCTTGTTTCCGTAGTAAAAGCTTATCCCCGAGCCCGCCGCCTCGTCCGCAAGCTCCTTGTACTCCTCGGTTCTTAAGATCTTTTTTAACCCGTCAACATCATTATTGGCAAAGTAGGGTTCAAGCTTCTGCAAAAGGTCATTATGCGCATCCTCTATGGCAGCCTTTTCGGCAGCCTCTCTTGCAGCCTCTGCCTCCTCCTCGGCTATCCTTGCCCTCTCGATCTGAATATTGTCGACCTTGATCTTCATATTCTCATCGGAGGTTGCCTCATAGCCTCTTGTAAGAGTCTCAAGCACCATATCCTCATCCTGACGTTCCTCATAGATATTGGAAATTCCCCAGTAGGCGGTTTTATTTGTCTTATCATACAGTATCGCATTCTCATAGGCAACTACGGCCTCATCGGAGGAGCCTTCCGCCTTGCCCTCAAGTATATATGCATGCGATATGGTTTCGGATATCGACTTTTCCTCCGGATCCATGTTCAGAGCCTGTTCATAGGACTCGATCGCAGACCTGTAATCCCCGGCATCCATAAATTCATTGCCTTCGTTGATATACTCTGCCATGACATTGGCATCCGAAGTATACGACACATAATAATAGACCCAGTATATCACTATCGCCGCTACGGCCACCAGAATAAAGGCGACCAGAAAACGTATGACAGATTTACTCTTCATAACTCACCTCAAATATCATCTATCTGCCAGTCTATGGGGGTAAGTCCCTTTTCTGCCAGAAACTCATTTGCCCTGCTGAAATGCCTGCATCCCAAAAATCCCCTGTGCGCAGACAACGGACTCGGATGTGGAGCCTTAAGGATCAGATGATTCCTGTTATTGAGCTTTTCCCCCTTAGTCTGTGCAGGCTTTCCCCAAAGCATGAAAACGATCGGCCTGTCAGTCTTATTTAAGACCTCTATGACTGCATCCGTAAACTGCTCCCAGCCTATATCCTTATGCGAATAAGCCCTGTGCGCCCTTACCGTCAGCACATTATTAAGTAAAAGGACACCCTGTCTTGCCCATTTTGTCAGATTCCCGTTATTAGGCACCTTAAGCCCAAGATCATCGTTTAATTCCTTGTAAATATTTTTAAGCGACGGCGGTATATCGACCCCATCCCTTACTGAAAAGCAAAGCCCATGCGCCTGTCCCGGCTCATGATAGGGATCCTGCCCTATTATAACAACCTTAACCTCGGAAAGAGGTGTCAGATCAAAAGCGTTAAAAAGATCCTTTGTATCAGGATAAATAACCTGCGTTTTGTATTCCTTTTTTAGCGTATCATAAAGCTTTTTATAATATGGCTTTGAAAACTCGGGGTTCAAAGCCTCCTTCCAGTCATTGGAAATAGCCGCCATCAGACATCTCTCCTTACCGCAATACCTCTGTCGCTAAGGTAATCCTTGAGCTCTCTTATCTCAAGCTCCTTAAAATGAAAAAGTGAGGCCGCCAGAGCCGCATCTGCCTTACCCTCTGTAAAGGCCTCATAAAAATGCTCCTTACTTCCGGCACCTCCTGATGCAATGACAGGAATATCTACACCCTCGGAAATGATCCTTGTAAGCTCCAGATCATATCCCGATTTTGTCCCATCCTTATCCATACTTGTCAGGAGGATCTCGCCCGCTCCCAGACGATGCGCCTTAAATGCCCACTCAACGGCATCAAGACCTGTATCGATCCTGCCTCCGTTCTTGAAGACATTAAAACCCGAACCGTCCTCTCTTCTCCTTGCATCAATCGCAACGACCACGCACTGGCTTCCGAATTTGTCGGCCGCCCTGCTGATAAGCTCAGGATCATTTATCGCCGATGAATTAATGGAAACCTTATCTGCACCTTCTCTTAAGATCTTTCTGAAATCATCAACACTTCTTATACCGCCGCCCACTGTGAACGGGATAAAAACCTTCTCCGCAACAGCCCTGACCATATCCGTAACTGTATCCCTTGCGTCACTTGAAGCAGTTATATCAAGAAAAACGAGCTCATCCGCCCCAGCCTTATCATAGGCCGCAGCGATCTCGACCGGGTCGCCGGCATCTCTCAGATTAACAAAATTAACTCCCTTTACCACCCGTCCGCCATGCACATCCAGACAGGGGATTATCCTTTTAGTATACATATATGAATGACACTGCCTTTCAAGATAAGATAAAACAAAATGTAACAAATATGTTTCCGGATCGCAGGCTCTTCAGGCTTTGAAAGTCTACAGCTCTGCGAAACTTTAAACCATACGCATATAAGTCTACAGCTCTGCGAAATTTTAATCCAAACGCATAATAGTTTACAGCTCTGCGAAATTTCTAAGCATCTTAAGACCCGTATCCGAGCTCTTCTCGGGATGGAACTGACAGGCAAAAACATTGCCCTGCTCAACCGAAGCATCGATATTTACATTGTACTGTGTGGTAGCCTTTACTATATCCTTATCATCCGCATCAAGATAAAAGCTGTGAACGAAATAAACAAACGGATCGCCTTTAATACCCTTAAAAAGTCTTCCGTCACCCTTTAAAGAAAGTGAATTCCAGCCCATATGCGGTATTTTTTTATACTCTCCGACAGGTATCTTCCTTATATGCCCCTTAAGTACAGAAAGTCCCTTTACTCCCGGAGACTCCTCACTGTCCTCAAACAGAAGCTGCAAGCCAAGGCATATCCCAAGGAAGGGTTTTCCTTCCGACACGGATGATCTTATGATCTCCGTAAGCCCCATATCGTTAAGTCTCTCCATCGCCGACCCAAAGGATCCAACTCCCGGAAGGATAAGCTTATCGGCCTTGAGTATCTCTTCTTTTGACCTTGTAAAAACATAGTCTATGGAAAGATATTCCATGGCTTTTACCACACTCTTTATATTTCCGGCATCATAATCAATAATCGCTATCATTGGATCTCCATAAACTCCGATTCCTCACCGGAAATTATTTCATTATCTGACATCTGCGCCGGCGGGTTTGCATTATCAGGCATACTGCCTGAATCATTAGATACATAGTTTTTAAGTGTCTGGGTATATAAAGCATTATCCTTTATCCCTATCCACTCTCTTGCCATATCGACTGTGACATGGAAAGTATTGTTGAGGGCATCGACTATTTTCTGTGATAAGAAATTATACTTTTCCGACTCTCCGTATTGAACGGCCCTGTCATAATCACTGTCTATCGTCTCAATTGCCTGGACTAAAGAGTTAAGAGCCTCAAGTCTCATACCAAGAGCCAAATAGTTTTCATATGACTGATACTTTCTCTGTACCCTGTAAAGAACCAGGTTCTTATCATACAGCTCCTGCTCCTCCGCATTCAGCTTATGGCCGGTAAGATCAAGGAAGGTTGATGCATAGTCATCATTTTCAAAGGACTCATAAGCACTGTTGATGTCCTTATAATAAGGCAGAACATACGCTGATATACCGATAAATACACCAAGTGAGATACACAAAAACATCGTAAGGATCACTTTTTTCTTGGGAATATTAACGACAGGACCTGTCTTTATATATTCAAGCAGCCCTCCGCCCTTTTTCTCCTTCTTCTGTTTGGGTTTCTTCTCCTTAGGCTTCTTTTTCTCCTTTGGCTTCTTCTCTTTCTTCTTTTTTTCCTTCTTCTTCTTTTCATTCTTGGGAGCAGCTGCTTCCTCCGCTCCTTCAAGCTCCGCCAATATCTTTTCGTTATCATTGGCACCTGAAACAGCCTTATCTACAGCGGTCTGCTCAGCGAACTTTTCATCCTCATCATCGACTTCTTCCGTAAGGGCACTGAAAACTTTGGCAAAAAATCCCTTCTTTTTACCACTCTCTTCTTCGCCGGTCTTGCTTATATCCCTTATAAGATCTTCTTCACTTAACAGAAGCTCATCAGCGTCGCTGCCTGCTGCTTCATCACCTTCAGGCTCGCCCTTACCCTTCTTCTTTTTCTTTCTGGCCTCTTTTTCAAGCCTCTTCTTTTCCTTGGCGGCCGCTCTTTCAGCCTTTTTCTGCTCTCTTTTGGCCTTTCTTCTTTCAGCGGGAGTCATTGCCGCAAGCTCTTCTTCAGAGTATAGCTTTGGCGAATCCCCACCTTCTGAGTCTCCAAGGATAGCTGCAACGGGATCATAATCATCATCTTCTTTACCAAGCGATGCATCTATAGCCTCGTTATTTTCATCCTTGTTAAGCAGATCGCCGATCTCTGCGGCATCAGGATCTGCGCCCATATCGTTTAAGATATCATCAAGGTTTTCCGCCTCAAAATCAGGCATATCTTCACCGGTATCTCCGGCGGCCTCAGCTAAGAGTCTTTCTATATCTTCCTGATCCAGAGCATCATCTGAAACATCTACCTTTGTTCCGCCATCAATACCTGCACCATCTCCCGATGCAGCTGCGGCTTCCGAACCTGAATTATCACCGGCATCCGCGTTTTCGCCACTGTCTGTGTTTTCTGCTCCGTCTGCATTTTTGCCGTCGTCAGCGTTTTCTGCTCCATCTGTGTTTTCTGATCCGTCTGTGTTTTCAAACGACGCATCATCACCGTTTAAATTTGATAAGCCTCTCAAACCGCTGTCACCTGATGGAGCTCCAAGATCATCAAGTGAACTCAAAAGATCCGCAAGCTCTCCATCGTCTATAATATCATCGGGTAGTTCTTCCATTGCGGGGATATCTTCTGTCGGTGCACCCTCCTCTGCGGG
>JAILEM010000212.1 GCA_024687745.1 Lachnospiraceae bacterium | reverse complement strand
CTGTTGTTGAAAAGTCATATTCGCCCGCCGGTTCTTCTTCAGATACTGAATATTACCTTTTTTCGGCAGGCGAAAGTACAGATGATATAGATAAAGCTTATAAGGAAAGCGGAAACATACCGGTATGGGCATATGAATGGGCTGATACCTTAACAGAGAAGGAGTTTTTGGAATATACCTCTGACTCGGAAGAAATAAAACTGAAAAATATAATGCCTATATCAGAGGTATTCTGATCCTGTTTCAGTATATAGGCGGATACAGCTGTCAAGATAGATCTTGTGTGCAACCGTGATACATATGTTTTTTAAAAGAGTTCTGTGATCAAAAACGGTATCAGGATCCGATGTCTCGGATTTTTGTGTGTCAGTGTTCCTGTTTTCTACTCTGAATACGTTGAAGATACAGTCTCTTAGCTGATCCGTGAAGTATTTATAGGCATCCTTTATATCATGATCCTTTTTCTGGATATCAAAGAGCATCTGCATGTCTTCGAGCTGGATAACGTTTTTGGTGAAGGCTATGAACAAAAGATATGCTATCTGGTCCCTGTCATACATTTTTTTGACAGGGTTGCTTATTATCTTTTTTTTCACATAATTGCTTATCATAGATCCTGTCAGTGGCTGAATACCTGTCGGTTCGGCATATTTTGCAACATAACGGACTACCTGTTCAAGAAAAAGTCCCACATCGGGGATGTCCTCATATGAAGGAAGTATAAAGCTTTCGGCCATCTTTTTAAGATCATTTATTTTACTCTTATCCATATCAGTTCCTCCTGTCGCATATATGGTAACATAAAACCTGTAAAAACTAAAGCATATTCTGGGATAAGTTTTTGGAAAACTCTTGACGGGTTTTCTAATAAGTTATATTATACTCATAGAGAGGTTTTTGAAAAACTTATGAAAGGGAGATGATAATATGGTAAAAGGTCATGGCAGACTGGATGATATATCACAGGAGCATAAAATGGATATGGGATCTGCAGGTGAGATCTTTACCGAATCAGTTCTTATGAAGATAAAAGATCCCGGAAGTGCGATAACACATTTTATAGGCTTTGCTGCCGCATTTATAAGCGGTCCGTTCCTGATAAGACATTATCTTGAGAGGGGAGCAGAGAGTCTTGAGGTTTTCTCGGCTGTTGTCTTTATGGTAAGCATGATGCTCCTATATGCGGCAAGTACTCTGTATCATACAGTAAAGACCTGTGGGAACCATGGACTTGTATTAAAAAAACTGGATCATCTGATGATATTTGTTCTGATAGCAGGAACCTATACGCCTATCTGCCTGACGGTTCTAAAGGACAAGGGCGGAATATATTTATTATTGCTGGTATGGGGCTTTGCGATCGCAGGGATGATCTTTAAGCTGTTCTGGGTGACCTGTCCTAAGTGGTTGTCATCAGTGATATATGTAAGTATGGGTTGGCTCTGTGTGCTCCGTTTTCCAACTCTTCTTGAATGTCTTGATATAAGGGGCTTTTTATTCCTGCTCCTTGGAGGGATAGTATATACGGCAGGCGGGATAATATATGCACTTAAGTTTAAAAGATTAAATGATATAAGTCCTTATTTTGGTTCTCATGAGATATTTCATCTTTTTGTCCTTTTGGGAAATGCCCTGCAGTTTGTTACCGTATATAATTACCTTATATGAGGATCTGACAATATTTTATCTTTTGCCCTTTGTCTCATATATAGTATAATATGATGACAGGAAATAAAGAGTAAAGGAGAAACAGATCAATGGTAGAAATAAACAGCAGAAAAGCAGCAGTTATAGGATGCGGATTTGTGGGAAGTGCCTCCGCATTTGCACTTATGGAGAGCGGACTTTTCTCTGAGATGGTTCTTATTGATGCAAATAGGGATAAGGCAGAAGGAGAGGCACTTGATATAAGTCATGGTCTTCCCTTTGCAAGACCGATGCAGATCTATGCGGGAGACTATAAAGATATAAGTGATGCGGCCGTTATAGTGGTAACTGCCGGTGCCGGCCAGAAACCCGGAGAGACAAGGCTTGATCTTGTAAAAAAGAATGTGGGGATATTTAAATCCGTTATACCTGAGATATCGAAGGTTAATAAGGAAGGGATAATGCTGATAGTTGCCAATCCCGTGGATATACTTACCTATGCGGCAAAGAAGCTTTCGGGTTATCCTGAAAACAGGGTGTTCGGTTCGGGTACAACTCTTGATACTGCGAGGTTTAAGTATCTTCTGAGTGAGCATCTTGAGGTTGACAGCCGCTCGATCCATGCCTTTATCATAGGAGAGCACGGAGACAGTGAGATAGCTGCCTGGAGCAGTGCCAATGTATCGGGGATCCCCATAAACAGCTTCTGTGAAATGAGAGGATACTTTGAACATGAGGAATCCATGAAAAGGATAGCAGAGGATGTGAAGAACAGTGCGTACAGGATAATCGAAAAAAAGGGAGCTACCTATTACGGTATAGCAATGTCTGTTCGTAAGATCTGTGAGGCTATTGTAAGGGATGAAAAGACCATACTTCCTGTTTCGAGCATTCAGCATGACAACCACGGTATATCAGGTATTTCGATCAGCATGCCTGCGATAATCGGTAAGAACGGTGTCGAAGGAAGCGTTCCCATATCCCTGAATGATGCAGAGGAAGCTGCTTTAAGGGAGTCTGCAAAAACACTTAAGAAGGTCATAGATGAGGTCTTTGATGACTGATATAGCGACCTCTGACTGAAAGAAGATCTGTAAAGATGACATTTGAAGCTTATATAAACCCGGATTTTGGCCTTAAGGAAAAGCTGGTATTTTTGCTTATGGCTTTTTTGGGTATAGTGATCTGTATAGCTGTCATTATCATATATGCCGGATTATCCTCATCTTCCTATAAAAAGGAGGAGAGGAAGATCGAATTTTATGACAGGGCTCATATACATATTCAGAAGTTTTATGAACTCATTATTTCCGGAACCTCTGTTATGTCCTTTTCCTGTGCGTATGTGATAATCAATCATATATATTCCCAGATTCAGGGAGGAGTACCCTCGCCCGGGACATTTATCACCATTCTCATGAGTTTATGGGGAGAAGGCAGGGATTTTATGCTTTTACTCCTTATATGCTTATCCTGTGTATTAAATACGATACTTGACAGGATATTCATACCCTTAAAGCATCTGACAAGGGGAGAGAAGGCCTCTGTCAGGATGCTTGCGATGTTTTATGTCATCATCATTCTCATAGTCTTAAACATGATAGGGGATGAGAATGAGTATAATCCGGTAATGATGTACTATTTAGGCCTTATGGTTGGACGTTTTGTTTATTTTGATGCATCCTTTCATGATTTTCTTGAAGCAATGAAAAATATATTTAAAAACCTTCCGCTTCTTGTGATGGGGCTTTTTCTTTCGGGAGGCCTGTGCCTGTTTGGATTTGAGGCCTCATATCTGCTTGAGAGAAACTATTATATAGTAGGAGCATTTTATACACATCTTTTCATGCTCACTGTCATTTTTCTCCTTTATCATACACATATTATGGATCTCCTTATCCGTAAGCCTGAGGGATATGATGATTACTACCCTGAGGATGATGAATATTATGATGACCATATCGATGAGGATGATGAAGAATATTATGATCCTGACGATGAGGACGGGTATGAATATGATCCTGACGAATATGATAATTAAATAAAGGAAGGGCAGACTTATGGCCAAACAATCGTGGAAACCCGGTAATATGCTCTATCCCGTGCCGCCTGTGATGGTTACCTGCAAACGGGGAGAGGAAAAAACCAATATAATAACTGTTGCCTGGGCTGGGACCGTATGCTCAGATCCCGCTATGGTATCAATATCCGTAAGGCCCAAGAGATATTCCCACGATATCATAGTCGAGAGTAAGGAGTTTGTGATAAATCTTGTTACTGAGGATATCTGCAGGGTCTGTGACTGGTGCGGGGTAAGATCGGGCGAGAGCTTTGACAAGTTTAAGGAGACGGGACTTACGGAATATATATCAGAGTTTATGGATACCCCGGCAATAGCGGAAAGTCCGGTCAATATATACTGCCGCCTTGTAAAAACAGAACACCTTGGTTCTCATGATATGTTCCTTGGGGAGGTTACAGGAGTCAGTGTGGATGAGAGCTATATGGATGAAAAGGGCAGGTTCGCACTTGAAAAGACGGGGCTTGTTACTTATTCCCACGGGGAATATTTTGCTCTTGGGAAAAAGCTTGGAAAATTCGGGTATTCTGTAAAGAAAAAAACCGATAATAAAAACAGTTCAAAGAAAAATAATGCCGGGAAGAGGCCCGTAAAGAAAAGATCAAAGAGATGATATTTATCTATTGTCCGTATAATAAAGAGGTGGATCTGCATGTTTGGTAAAAAGAAAGCAAAGAAAAAGCTGACATATGATCATGAAACCCAAAAACCTGTTCTTAAATGCAGTATCTGCAACGGAGAGCAGGTAGCAGGATTTAAGGATCTTAAGACCGGAAGATTTGAAGAAATCTGCCTTATAAGAAATGAGGAGGATCTTGGGGAATTTCTGGAAATGTATGGTATAGAGGATATCTCAAAGGAATATTGAAATTTTTTGAAAATCCCTACTTTTATAATCATATGATTTGTGGTAACATATTAAAAGCAGAAACGTTTCGCTTTATTTCGCTTTGCTGAAAGGCGCATAAATATGGAATCCACGATAAAAGATATTAAAAGAGAAACAGGGCTTGCACTATCAACGATTTCGAAATATTTAAACGGAGGAAATGTCAGACCCGAGAACAAAAAAAAGATCGATGATGCCGTAAGGAAGCTTGATTATCATCCAAACGAGATGGCAAGAGGTCTTATTACGAAAAAGACCCGTACCATCGGATTTTTGCTTTATGACATATCCGGAACCTTTGCAGGTATTCTGACTCATCATGTAGGAACTCTTCTCAGACAGCGCGGATATGGTATGATAATCTGTGATTCGAGTAATGACAAGTCTGTGGAAGAACAGAATGTCAAATTTCTGGCAGATAAGAAGGTGGACGGACTGCTTGTTGTTCCTGTATCCTCTGATGATACCTTCCTGGAACCCATTAAAAAAGCAAATATTCCGATAGTAACGATAGACAGGAAGATCACAGGTACACAGCTTGACTGTGTGACCATAGATAATGAGGAGGCGGCAAAAAATGCCGTGGAATATCTTATAGAAAGAGGACATGAAAGGATAGCCGCGATCTATTCGGAGGAATATACCGGTAAGCAGAGACGCGACGGCTACAGAAAGGCCATGAGATCCGCGGGAATAACGATATCCGGGGAATATGAATATCATGAAAGGCTTCACAGCGTTTCTCTTGGCTATAACGGAATGCAGAAATTTCTAAAGCTTCCGAAGAAGTCACAGCCTACGGCTATATTTATGAGTAATTACGAGGTGGCTTTGGGAGTCGTGATGGCGATAAACGAGGCCGGGATATCCTGCCCCGAAGACATATCACTTGTAGGATTTGATGAACTGACACTTACTCTTGTGATGAAGCCTAAGATGACTTTAATGGTACAGCCTATGGAAAGCATAGCAAACGAAGCGGTAAGGATACTGATGTCAAAGCTTCAGAATGAAAATTCAGCCGCACTGCAGAGAGTTTTACTCTATGCTTCGTTAAACGAGGGTGATTCGGTACGTGATCTCAGAAAAAGATAAATAAATGAACGGAGGAAGAGAGGAAATGAACAGAAAGTATTATCTTGCAGTTGATATAGGAGCGTCTTCGGGCAGGCATATACTTGCCCATGTGGATGGCGACAGGATTGTCATAGAGGAGATATACAGATTTCATAACGGTTCGGTTGAAAAAGACGGTCACAGGGTATGGGAGACCGACAGGTTTTTAAGGGAGATCATAGCGGGTATGAAGGCCTGCAAGGCAGCCGGCAAGATCCCCGTTTCTATGGGAATAGATACATGGGGAGTAGATTATGCTCTTCTTGATGCCTCCGATGAACTGGCAGCTCCCACATATGCTTACAGGGATTACCGTACCAACGGGATGGATGAAGCAGTATATGAGATAGTACCCGAAAAAGAATTATATAAAAGAACAGGTATCCAGAGAGCTATATATAACACGATCTATCAGCTGATGGCATCAAAAAAGAGTGAACCCGAAGTCCTTGAAAAGGCTGAAACCATGCTGATGATGCCCGATTATCTGCATTTCCTTCTTACAGGGAAAAAGTGCCAGGAATACACCAATGCCACAACCTCAGGTCTTGTGGATGCAAAGACGAATGACTGGGATTTTGATCTTATCGAAAAACTCGGATATCCCAAAAAGCTGTTCGGAGAGCTATCAATGCCGGGAACTGTTGTGGGTGACCTTAAGGAGGAGATACAGAATGAGGTCGGATTTAACTGTAAGGTAGTGCTTCCCGCCACCCATGATACGGGTTCTGCGGTTATTGCTGTGCCCTCAGAGTCTGATGAGGCACTTTATCTTTCTTCAGGTACATGGTCGCTCCTTGGCTGTGAGCTTAAGGAGGCTAACTGCAGCGAGGATGCAAGAAAGGCAAACTTTACCAATGAGGGTGGATATGATCACCGATACAGATTCCTTAAAAATATCATGGGACTTTGGATGATACAGTCTGTAAAGGATGAGCTCGAGGCAAAGGGAGAGGTCTATTCCTTTGCAGAGCTTTGTGATCTGGCAGAGAAGGCAGACTGCGATACAACAGTTGATGCAAATGATGACAGATTCCTTGCTCCTTCCTCCATGACAGAGGAGATACAGAAGGCTGTTACAGAAGCCGGTGGAAAGAAGCCTGAAACACCGGGTGAGCTTGCAAGAGTCATATACCGTTCTCTTGCAGAGTGTTATGCAAAGGGAATTGATAATCTCGAATTTCTTACGGGAAAGAAATATGACAGTCTCCATATAGTAGGTGGCGGCTCAAATGCGGATTATCTAAACAGACTTACCGCCGGGATGACAGGCAGAAAGGTGTATGCGGGACCGGGAGAGGGCAGCTCTCTTGGAAATCTCGGAGCACAGATGATAGCCGACGGAGTATTTAAGGATCTTTATGATTTCCGTAAGGCTGTTGGAAGATCGTTTGAGGTAAAGGAATATTAAGAAGAATGAGCGGGATTTATTTAAACAATGCGGCCACATCTTACCCCAAGCCGGATTGTGTTAAAGAACTTGCACTTAAAAATATAAATGCCCTGCCCTCCGGACAGTTCCGGAGTGCGGGCGTTTCTGATAACGGGGATATTTTTTTGGAATGCAGAAGGAAGCTTGCTCTGATCCTCGGTGTAGAAGAAAGTGAGAGGATATTCTTTACATCCGGTGCTACAGAGAGCTTAAATACATTACTTTCGGGTATAGGGGTAAACGCTTCTGAGATAATTACAACGGTAACGGAGCATAACAGTGTTTTAAGACCTCTTTACAATCTTCCGGGGATAAAGGGAGAACCCATGCTTTTGCCCTGTGATAAGGAGGGTGTGGTTTCTCCCGGTCATTTTGAGGATCTGGCCAAAACGGGAAGAGGCAAAGTTCTTATCTTAAATCACTGTTCAAATGTTAACGGTACCGTTCAGGATGCAGAGGCATTTGGAAAAATAGCAAAGAAATACGGACTTATCTATATTATCGATGCATCCCAGAGTGCCGGCTGCATGCGGATCGATGCAGATGCATGGAGTGCGGATGCCATAGCCTTTACAGGACATAAAAGCCTGTTGGGACTTCAGGGCAGCGGAGGTTATTATATAAGGTCAGGGATTCCCTTTGTTCCCATGAAGTACGGTGGAACGGGACGTGATTCGGAAAAGCTCAGATATGATGGAGGAGATTACGAATACGAGACCGGTACACAGAACTCCCTTGCAATAGCTGCACTTTCGGAAGCCGCCCGGTTCATTCTCGAAAGGGGGATAGAGAATATTGAAAAGAGAGAGAGTGAGATAAGGCAGTATGCAAAAAAACGACTCTCAGAAATAAAAGGGATATTTGTTTTTCCTTCACCGGAAGAAAAAAGCGGACCGGTTCTTAGTTTTTCATCGGAAATCCTGCCGCCCTCAGATATTTCATATATTTTACAGAACAGCTACGGTATAGTGACACGTTCGGGACTGATGTGTGCACCCCTTATGCATGAGTATATAGGAAGCGGGAAAAAGGGTACTGTAAGGATAAGCTTCTCGATCTTTCAAAAGGAAGAGGATATAGACAGCCTGTGTGAGGCATTAAAGGAGATACATGGAGATAACGGGTAGAAGAAGATCACTTGAAAACTGTACGGAATCCGGATGGGATGCTTTTGATATCCTTACAGGGGATCCGCTTTCGGATGAAGATATATTATCACTGAGAGTTATGGAAGGGTCCTTTCTGTATTTAAAACAGTTAAAGAAACCTTTTTTTAAGATAGAAAACCATGATTATATGATAAAGGGTGTGAAAGGAGATTCCTTCTTCCGATTTGCCGTTCACAGGGATCATTTAAGTGAGATAGACAGACTCATTTCTCTTTTATCGTAAGAAAGTACACATTTATTAAAAAAAAACAGAAGAATACCCTCCCCGTGACGTTTATACTTTTCTCAGAAGAAGGTTATGAACTTAACAGGAGGGATTTTTATAATGAAAAAACTTGCAATGGAAGAAAAACTGGTTGTCCGCCCTATAGTAGGATGTCTTGTGCATTCTCATTTCTGGGAGGGGCCCTGTCGTGCGGGACGTCCCGAGGATATGACAAAGGAGGCAGAGTCAGCGGCAGCCGATAAGTATTTTGCACAGATGGGCGAGGAGCTTAAGAAGGTTATTCCCGAGGCAGAGCTTATGCCCATGATAGATGCCCGTTATGAAGAAAAATTTGTAGTTTCAAAAGAGGTATATTCAGAGATAGAGAAGGATATGGAAAAAGCAGATATCTTTCTTTGCATGGGGTGGCGTATTCCCAAGCTTGAGCGCTATAAAAAGCCTATAGTTATTATGCAGAACGGTAATGAAGGGATAGATTTTGCCGCATATTGCAATAATATCGGTGTTGAAGCCTATGTTGCAATGGATATACAGGATTTAAATGAGATACTTCATTTTCTCTGGGTACGTAAGGCAATAGCCAATACAAGAGTTCTCTGCCTTTCGGCCGCAGCACAGCCTACCTTCGGTATACAGAGTCTTATCCGTGATCCTGAGATACTTCGTCAGAAATACGGTCTTGAAGTGATCAAGCTTCCTTTTTATGAGATAACAAAATACATGGATCAGATAACCGATGAAGAAGCAAAGCCCATAGCCGATAAGATAATCGGTGGTTCGAGCGATACAAAGGTAAATAAGGAATGGTTCATAAATGATATAAAGTACTACCTTGCTGCAAAGAAGATGATGGATATATATCAGTGTAATGCCTTTACAACAGCCTGTCATGAGCTTTGCACATCCGAGATACCCCAGCAGAGAAAGTTCACTCCCTGTATGTGTCATTCGATCATGAAGGATGAGGGAATACCGAGCGGATGCGAAGAGGATCTCAATGCACTCATGGCGATGTGCATAATGCAGTATACCGCAAACCGTCCCTGCTTCATGGGTAATCCCAATCATGAGACAGACGAGATGCTTAGGATACATCATGCAGTACCCGCTCTTCAGATGAACGGATACGGAACAAAGCCTCTTAATTATAAACTCTGGGCATTTACGGGACAGGGCTTTGGCGGAAAGCTTCAGGTCGACTTTACCGAAAATACACAGGATAAGGTTACTCTCGGAAGATTCAATCCAGCAGGTGATACCATCTGTATAAAGACCGGGGAGGTGATCCGAACGGAGTATGATGAGATATACTGCAGTCCGTATTACTATATCCAGATGGATGATGCAAGGACCTATATGCATAATCTTGCAGGCTTCGGACATCACCAGGTACTCATATTCGGAGATTATACGAAGGAGATAAAGGAGCTTGCCAGGTATATGCATTTTAATGTACTTGAGGGGTAAGAAGGATAATAAAGTGAATGGTCTGTTTTGATCGGCAACCAATCACGATCCCATAAAATCATATGGAAATAAAGTGCCTCCGATGATAGAATAAAAGGATATCGGAGGCACTTTTTATGATCATAACCAAGGATACGACAAAACTTCCAAAGGCGTTTCCCGTGCTTATACGGAAGCATACACTGACTGAAAAGGACAATGATCCCGACAGATTTCATTATCATGATTTCTGTGAGATCACCTGTGTGCTCTCGGGTTTTGGTACATATTATATCAACGGTACGGAATACAGGGTAAAGACCGGAGATATTATCATTTTTAACCAGGTGGAGCCTCATGGGTGGGTAGTAGGCGGACATTCGATGGAGGTACTGGTACTTACCTTTGCGCCTGAGGTTGTATCCGATCCGGTATCATCATCGGAAGATGAATATCTGAAGCCTTTTTTTTATCTCGGAAGTCATTTTAAGAACCTTATCTCATCCGAGGACCACAGAACAGTTGAGATATATGAGATCATGGATGAGATAGCAAAGGAATCCAGAAAGAGGGAAAAGGGCTATGAGGGAATGATCAGGGCGGATATCTTAAGGATACTCACACTTCTGATAAGGCATTATGAAAAAGAGGATATAACCCTTGATATAAGCCTGAATGAAAAGAAACGCGCAATGAAGAGGCTTGAACAGGCTCTTTATTATATAAATTCCAGATATACAGAGCAGATGTCTCTTGAAGAGGTTTCGGCACTGGCATATATGAGTCCGAATTATTTCAGCAGCTACTTCAGAAATGTGACCGGCAGGAAATTCAGTGAATATGTAACGATGCTAAGGCTTAATCATGTTAAGGAGATGTTTATGACAACGGACAGGTCGGTGTCATCTATCGCAATGGAATGCGGATTCAGAAACATGTCAAATTTTTACCGTTTATATAAGAAACATATGGGACCGCTTCCCGAAAGGCATAAGGCAGTCAGGGAAAAAAAGGAGGAAATATGAAGACAGATAATGATGGGGACAGAATCCTTTTGAAGAATGAAAAATGGCAGATGGAGCTGTTTTACATAAAGGATAATATCATACGGTGCAGATACGGGTCAAAGGATCTTAAGGAGGATCCTTCGATGATCATATGTAAGCGTGACAAAGACTTTAGGGATGAAGGCACAGGGTGCTCTGCCCAGGGGCTTTTATCTTATACACAGGATCCTTCAAACGGCAGTATAACGGTAGATGCGGGAAAACTGACGGCATTTATCAGGGATGATGAGCTTTTGACTGAATGGATAAGGTCATCGGATAAAAAAACCCTTTTAAGAGAAGGGAAAAAGGAATTTACTCAGATACCTGTGATGCTTTATACGACAGGAGATGAAGAACCTGTGATCGACAGGGTAAAGACGGTTGACGGAGAGAGAAATTTTATAAGGAACCTTAAGGAGGTAGAGGATCATAAGGCCTGGCAGGGAAGACTGTTTTTTGATTTTCTTAAAGGAGAGAGGATACACGGGTTAGGTCAGGCCGAAGAGGGTATTTACGATTACAGGGGTCATGTTCAGTATATGTATCAGCATAACATGAGGATCCCCATGCCGGTATTTATATCCGACAGGGGCTATGGGATACTTTTTGACTGTACGTCTCTTATGACCTTTTCCGATACGGAAAACGGTTCCTATATGTTTTTTGATGCGATATCCGCTCTTGATTATTATTTTGTGTGCGGAGACAGTGTGGATGAGATAATAGCCGGGTTCAGATATCTTACGGGGGACGCTGCCATGCTTCCAAAGTGGGCCTATGGTTATGTTCAGTCTAAGGAACAGTACTATACCGCGGATGAGCTTGTTGAAGTGGCAAGGCATTACAGGGATCTTGACATACCCCTTGACTGCGTGGTACAGGACTGGAATACCTGGGAGAAGGATAAATGGGGAAATAAGATCCTGGATAAGGACAGATACGGCAATATGAAGGAATGCTCGAAAAAGCTTCATGATATGAATGTGCATACCATGGTATCCGTTTGGCCCAATATGAATTCGGGCACGGAAAATTATGAAGAATTCACTGCAAACGGACAGCTTTTAAATGATCTTGCCACCTATGATGCCTTTGATGAAAAGGCCAGGGAAGTATATTGGAAGCAGGTAAAAGAGGGCCTTTTTGATAAGGGCTTTGATTCGTTCTGGTGTGATTCTACGGAGCCTTTTTCGGGTCCTGACTGGGGAGGGGAGATAAAGAGGGAACCCTGGAAGAGATTTCAGATAGTAGGGGAGGAGCATAAGAAATATCTCCCGCCGGAAAAGGCGAACGCCTATGCTCTGGCACATGCAAAGGGAATATTTGAGAACCAGAGGAAGACCACAAAGGAAAAGAGAGTCTTAAACCTTACACGTTCGGGATATGCATCGGGACAGAGATATGCCGCTATGCTCTGGTCCGGAGATACCTGTGCTTCATGGGAAACCTTAAGGCGTCAGATAACAGAGGGCTTAAATATGGGGCTGTCCGGCTACCCTTACTGGACACTTGACATAGGAGGATTCTTTACTGTCGGTAAGGAATGGAGAAACCGTGGATGCAGCTGTAATGAGGATCCCACACCCAAATGGTTCTGGGCAGGTAAATATGATGAGGGGGTTAAGGATCCGGCTTATTGTGAATTATATGTGCGCTGGCTTCAGATGGGAACCTTCCTTCCAATGTTCAGGTCTCACGGTACGGATACTCCAAGGGAGATATGGAATTTCGGAAAAGAGGGAGATCCCTTCTACGATGCCATAGCAAAGTTTATAAGATTGAGATATACCCTTATGCCGTATATCTATTCACTTGCGGGAGCGGTGAGACTTGATTCGGATACGATAATGAGAAGTCTGCTTTTTGATTTTTCAATGGATGAAAGGGCTAAGGAAATATCAGATGAATTCATGTTTGGAAGAGGTCTTCTTATATGTCCCGTCACAGAGCCTATGTACTATGATACGGACGGTGTTATCCTTAAAAAGGATAAGAGAACGGATATCTATCTTCCGAAGGGATATGACTGGTATTGTCTTTGGGATGGTAAAAAATATGAAGGCGGACAGGATATAAAGGCGGATGCACATATCGACAGGATACCCGTATTTGTAAGGAGTGGCAGCATAATACCCATGAGAAAGGGACTTTCCTATGCGTCCGAAGAAAATGGCAGCCCCCTGGAGCTTCATGTATATACGGGAAATGACGGTGAATTTGTATACTATGATGATGAAGGTGACGGATATGCCTATGAAGACGGGGAGTATGAAACCATAGATCTTAGATGGTCCGAAAAGGAAAGGATGCTTACCGTCGGAAAGAGAAGGGGAAGCTTTAAGGGAATGAAGTCTGTAAGGATGCTTAAGATATATGTGAATGGAGAATACAGACAGGAAGCGGATTATACCGGAGGGGCATTATCGTTTGTATTATGAAAAATAAAAGCATAAGATCCCTGCTCCTTGGAGCGCTTATAATACTGACAATTGTCACTCTCCTCCTTACAACGGCTGTTTTTTCGATCATGCAGTATAAGACCCTTAAGGACAGGGCTGTGAATGAGATTCAGGCTGACTGTACATCCATTGCAAGAAGCTTAAGGCAGGTAGTAAAGGAGATGGATATAATACTCCTTTATTCCATAGCATCACGTGAGCTTAAGGACGATTTCCTGAATTATGCAGGATCGGAATCCTCTTTCGAAGTATTCAGAAACAGACAGAAGCTTTCGGGAACGATGATCTCCTTAAAGGGATTTGATTTTTCCACCAGACAGTTAAATATCTACAATATGGAAGATAAAGGCTTTGGAGTGGGAAATTATAACGGAGATATTGAGGGAAGCGTAAAGGAGCGCTCCTTTTATGAAAAAACAAAGGAGAGATCCGGGCGCAAATATATATATGCGCCTGCAAAGGATGAGCTTGCATCAAGGGCAGCGGGTATAGATGATGATACCCTGTACTTTTCCATATGCAGGATGTTTTACAATGATATGCACGTCGAGTCGGGTTTTCTCGAGGTCAAGGCATATTATGATGAGATATTCGACAGCATAAGCTATACCGGAAACGGCATGGAGCCTGTCATAGTAATTTATGATAATGACGGAAGACAGCTGTATCCGAGAGAATCCGAATACTTTTATTTTGGACACAGGGATAAGGGAAGTGCAGAGATAATAAATACAAATAATGGTAAAAAACAGTTCCTTTGCTTTGCCGAGGATGAAGAGGACGGGCTGACCGTTGCCATGGCTGTGGATAATTCTGTTTTTATGGAACCGGTATACAGATCCTTCATTATAATGATCGTTGCTGTAATAGCGGTATTTGCGATATGCTTTGCAATAGCTGCGGCTATTTCGAAAAGGACGAGCGGCCCGATCAGACAGATCTATGCCTTTTTGTCAGAATCCAAAAAAGAGGGAGAGACTTCTCCCAGGCTTATGATAGGAGATTCCGGTATCGTTGAGATAGACACCCTTCGCGATTCGATCAATGACAGTCTTGAAAAACAGGAAAATGCCACAAGATCCATGCTTGTATTAAAGGAGCAGGAGATGCAGGCAAGGATGCTTGCGCTCCAGTCACAGATGAATCCGCATTTTTTATATAATTCACTTTCCATGATAGGAGAGATGGCAGAAAGCGGGATGACCGAAGGCGTATCTGAGATGTGTGAGGATATAACCTCCATCTTAAGATATATATCCTCTGACAGAGAGCAGCGTATAAGAGTTGAGGAGGAAATGGAGCAGGTTGATATCTTTTTAAGGTGTAACAAGCGCAGGTTCGGGGATGATCTTAAATATAGCTTTGACATAGCAGATGATGTTCTTGACTGTATGGTCCCAAAGCTTTGCATACAGCTGCTCACGGAGAATGCGATCAAAGCCGTTACCACCGAAAGACCTCCCTGGAGGATCGAGATAAAAGGGTTTAGAAGGGATGATGAGTGGTATGTCACGGTATCCGATAATGGCCCCGGTTTTGATCCAAAGGTCGACAGGGAGCTTAGAAGCAATATGGATAAGATACTCGAAACAGGGGTTCTTCCGAGCTTAAAGATCGAGGGAATGGGAATCCTTAATATTTTCATAAGGCTCTATCTTTTAGACGGTATACCCTTTATATTTGATTTTGGAAACAGAGAGG
Source organism: Lachnospiraceae bacterium (assembly GCA_024687745.1). Classification (GTDB taxonomy): domain Bacteria; phylum Bacillota; class Clostridia; order Lachnospirales; family Lachnospiraceae; genus UBA2868. The sequence continues at coordinate 8,169 of JAILEM010000212.1, read as the reverse complement.
AAGGCGGGGCTTTTGTGACCGTCGGAGGACATATACATGATAAGGATCGATCATTATAACGTGCTTTTGGCGGATGATGAATATATGATAAGACAGTCCCTGTCCAGACGGATAAGGGAAACTGATGACAGCTTCAGGGTAGTGGCCGAATGTGCAGAGGGCAGATCGGCCTTTGAAACAGTTGAAAAAGGAAATATCCAGGTGGTCTTTACCGATATCCGGATGCCCGAGGTTGACGGATTAAAGCTTGCAAAGCTTATTCATGAGAACCATCCTGATGTTTTGACGGTGATACTCACGGGATATGCCGATTTTCAATATGCACAGGAAGCTATAAGACAGGAAGTGTTTGATTATCTTCTAAAGCCTGTTTCCGATGATGATCTGGCTGCCGTGCTTGAAAAGCTAAGCCTTAAACTGCAGCAGAAATATATACTTCCCGACGAAGAGGGTATAAAGGGAAAGAGTATTGAGGAGATCGCTCTGCAGACTGAAAACTACTTAAAGGAGCATTTCAGGGAGGAGATAGACCTTGGTAAGCTTGCAGAGGACTTTGGGATATCCTCTGCCTATCTAAGTAAGATATTTGCCCGTTCCAAACAGGAGTCTCCCGTGCGTTATCTTACCGCATTAAGGATGAATGAGGCAAAAAGGCTTCTCACCATGACCGATGAACCCATAGCAAGAGTCGGGGAACTCTCCGGCTACCCGGATCAGTTTTATTTCAGCAGGATCTTCAGAAAAGAGACAGGAGAGAACCCCACTGCCTTTAGGAAAAAAAATACAAAAAACTGACAAAACCCTGCATGGATGATTCGAAACGTTTCGCTTAAAATTTTATTATAGTTTTTGGCGAAAGGATTATTCGGATATGCAGAAGAAAAAAGTTTATCCATGGTATTTTGCACTGGTATCGGTTTTTATCTATACTTTATTGAGTGTTATTCCGGGAATACTCGGTATCTGCTACAGCTTTACTGACTGGTCGGCATATTCACAGTATATTCATTTTGTTGGTTTTAAGAATTTTATCTCTGTATTTTCAGGCGAAAATGATTATCTCAGATATATTTCAAATACATTGCTGTTTACATTTGTGACCGTAATAGCAAAGACCGGTCTCGGACTTTTGTTTGCGGTCGCACTTAGCAGGAATATCAAATGGAAGAACTTTCACAGAGGGATACTTTATCTGCCCTCAGTCCTTCCTATCCTCGTCACAGGTCTTGTTTTTACATCGATACTTAATCCAAAGACGGGTTTTCTGAATAACTTTTTAAGTGCTGTGGGGCTTGATTTCCTTACAAATAAATGGCTCGTTGATCCAAAGATCGCCTTTGGTTCGGTAATGGCTGTTGATATCTGGAGAGGTACCGGATATATAATGACTCTTCTGATAGCAGGTATCCTTGCCATACCCGATATTTACTTTGAAGCCGCAGCGATAGACGGTGCAAATGCCTGGCAGAGGTTTAAGTATATAACCCTTCCCATGCTGAGACAGACACTGGCGGTTACCATCGTACTGAACGTGATATACGGTCTTAAGGTATTTGATATGGTATATGCCCTTACAAACGGCGGTCCCGGACACAGGACTGAGGTACTTTATACCGCGGTGTACAAGATGATGAGCAAGGGTCTTTATGCAGAAGGTACTACGATCAGCTCGGTACTGTTCATCTTTATGGTCATCATCGGATACTTTATGGTAAAGATTCTTACCAAAGACGAAGTCGTTGAATAAGAAAAGGATCGGGGGATATATAGATGGTATACACTACAAAGAATAAGATCGTACAGATAATCTTTAAAAACATACTTGCCTGGTTTGCATCTCTTTTGGTTATCATTCCGCTTCTCCTTGTAATACTCAATGCATTCAAGGCTGACGGAGAGACTATAAATATGACTCTGGAGCTTCCAAAACAGTGGCTTATCTCTAATTTTTCCACAGTCATAGAAAAGGGAAAGCTTGTAAAGAGCTTTTTCAACAGCCTGATCTATGCGGGTGTCGGAACTCTTCTTACGGTTCTTTTCGGATCGATGGCAGCCTATGTCTTCTCGAGAAGAAGGAGTAAGGGAATGGAAAGGCTGTATATGTATGTTGTGCTTGGAATGGTCATCCCCGTAAACTATGTAACGCTTACAAAGACCATGATAACTCTTCATCTTACAAATACTACTCCCGGGATCATCCTGCTCTATATGGCTATGCAGACCCCGTTTACGGTCTTTCTTATATACGGCTTTGTATCAAAGATACCTGTAGAGCTTGATGAGGCAGCTATAATAGATGGCTGTAAGCCCATGCAGCTGTATATAAAGATAATACTTCCTATGCTAAAGAGTGCAATAATAACGGCCGGCGTTCTGTGCTTCTTAAATAACTGGAATGAGTTTATGATGCCTTTATATTTCCTGCACAGCTCTGAGAAGTGGCCTATGACACTTGCGATCTACAACTTCTTTGGTCAGTATGAGATGAGCTGGAATCTTATCTGTGCCGATGTGATCCTTACCTGCGCCCCTGTACTTATAATGTATCTTATATGTCAGAAGTATATAGTCGGGGGACAGACCGCCGGTGCGGTAAAGGGTTGATATATATGATGGTCATGGACTTTAAAAGTCGTTTACCATAAATAAGGAATTTAATAAATTTTAAAGGAGGAAAACAATGAAAAAGAAACTTGTATCACTTTTACTTTGTTCTGCACTTGCAATGTCAATGGCAGCCTGCAGCGCAGGAGGAGATATGTCAGCTGCGGCAACACAGCCGGCTGAAGAGGCAAAAGAGGCAGAGGTGGAAGCCGAGGCTCCTGCAGAAGAAAAGGAAGAAGCGGCAGAGGAAGCATCAGATACTTCCGCAGCAGGAACAACCATCACAGTTATGGCCAGTCAGGACTGGGTAGAGGATGCCGAGCAGGAACTTGGAAAGAAGTTTGAAGAAGAGACAGGTATCCATGTTGATTACCAGATAGTTCCCGCAGATCAGTATCAGGATCTTCTTCTTACACGTCTCAACAGCGGTGAGGGCCCTGATATCTGGGGAGCTCAGTCAGGATTTGCTCTGTCCACAACATATAATGTTGCCGAGAATGCCGTAGATCTTTCAGGTGAAGATTGGGCTGATGCATACAGCGTTTTTTCTGCTGAGCAGACAAGTGTGGACGGTGTGAATTACGGTCTTACATATTATGATACGACAACAGATTACTACATGGTATATAATAAGAAGCTTTTCGAAGCTGCAGGCGCAAGCGTTCCCACAACATGGGAAGAGCTTATCGAAACCTGTAACAAGCTTCAGGAGAGCGGTGTAACACCCATATATGAGCCCATGGCTGACGGATGGCATCTTCTTATGCTCTGGACAGAGAATGCACAGGTTCATGACAAGAAGAACCCCGGCATCATTGATAAGCTTAACAAGAATGAAGCTACGTTTGCAGAAGATGCGGATATGAAGCTTGCCGTTGATCAGTTAAAGGAGCTCTATGATAACGGATACTTCGGTGACAACTGCTTAAGTGATGAATTTGCCGATGCTGAAGGATATCTTGCAAAGGGTGAGTTTGCAATGTGCATGCTTAAGCCCGGTGCTATCAATACCATAGTTGCAAGTGACCAGAATACAGAGGGATATACACAGGATGACTTTGGTCTCTTCCTTCTTCCTCTTTGCGATAACCAGTACCTCAACATCCATCCTACAGGTCCTTCAAGATTTATCTATTCAGGATCAAAGAACATCGATGCAGCTAAGCAGTATCTCTCATTCCTTCTTAAGCAGGAGAACGTACAGTACCTTATAGATGAGGCAGCTGATGTTGAAAACCTTCCTGTAGAGGTAGGCCAGACACCTGAGTATTCCAAGACAACACTTGATTTCTTAAATAGCTATGATGATGAGCATTCGGGAATGGTTCTTCAGGATGTTGTTCTTTACTACAATGAGCAGTGGATGGACATCAACGCCGATCTTACAGCACTCTTCATAGGCGATATGACAAGTGATGATGTATTAAAGGCTATTGATGATCGTAGGGCACAGCTTGCACAGGCAGCAGGAGATGCTAACTGGCAGTAAGAAGGGTAGATGATAAAGACCGTTTGAATATGGATAACGGTTCTGAATTTGAAACCTGATAGAAGTGGTGAAATTAAAGGGACTTTTGCATAAGGCAGAGTCCCTTTTTTTTTCTTTTAGTCCAAACGGTGAGCAATATCTGCCTTGACATTTACAGCTTTATAATATATCATTTAATGAGCGAAACGTTACGTTTCTGCTTATTTCTTTTTAGTAAGAGGAGGTATTAAAATGGCAAAAAACAGATATCTTGGAGATTATCCGGTTATAGGTATCCGCCCTTGTATAGACGGACGTCGCGGACCTCTTAAGGTAAGAGAATCACTTGAAGACCAGACCATGGGAATGGCTAATTCCGTAAAAAAGCTTTTCGAGGAGAACATTAAGTATTCAAACGGAGAACCCGTAAAGGTTATCATAGCTGATACAACCATAGGAAGAGTTGCGGAATCGGCAGCCTGTCAGGAGAAATTCAGAAAGGCGGGAGTTGCCATCACTCTTTCCGTAACACCCTGCTGGTGCTACGGTTCAGAGACAATGGATATGGATCCCCTCACTATAAAGGGTGTTTGGGGACTTAACGCTACAGAGCGTCCCGGAGCGGTTTATCTTGCAAGTGTACTTGCAACACATGCCCAGAAGGGTCTTCCCGCATTTGGAATTTATGGAAGGGATGTTCAGGATGCTGATGATTCCGTTATTCCCGAGGATGTTAAGACAAAGCTCTTAAGATTTGCCCGTTCTGCTGTAGCAGCAGCAACGATGCGCGATAAATCCTATCTGCAGATCGGATCCGTTACGATGGGTATCGGCGGCTCGATAATAGATCAGAGCTTCTTTGAGGAATATCTCGGAATGAGAGTTGAATCCGTTGATGAGGTAGAGATACTCAGAAGAATGGAAGAGCATATCTATAATGAAGACGAATATCAGAAGGCTCTTGCATGGATAAAGAAGTATTGCAAGCCAGGCTTTGATAAGAATCCCGACTTTGTTAAGAAGTCAGATGAGCAGAAGGAAAAAGACTGGGAATTCACAGCCAAGATGGCTTGTATCATAGAAGATCTTTATCAGGGTAATAAGAACCTTCCAAAGGGTTGCGAAGAAGAGTCTGTCGGACATAATGCTATCTGCGGAGGCTTCCAGGGACAGAGACAGTGGACGGATCACTGGCCCAACTGTGATTTCCCCGAAGCTATCCTTAATACATCCTTTGACTGGAATGGAGCCAGAGAGCCCTTCGTTCTCGCAACAGAGAATGATACCCTTAACGGAGCCAGCATGATGTTCATGAAGCTTCTTACGAACCGTGCACAGATGTTTGCGGATGTTCGTACCTACTGGAGCGGATCAGCCGTTAAGCGTGTTACGGGATATGATATCACCGGAAAGGCAAAGGAAGCCGACGGTTTCATTCATCTGATAAATTCGGGAGCCTGCTGTCTCGATGCCTGCGGAGAGGTTAAGGATGAGAACGGCAACGCCGTTATGAAGGAATGGTATGATGTAACTGAGAAGGATATTGAGACGATAATGAATGCGACCGAATGGTGTCCTGCCGATAACGGATACTTCAGGGGAGCAGGTTATTCATCAAGATTCCTTACAAGGGCCGAGATGCCTGCAACAATGATAAGACTTAACCTTGTTAAGAATCTTGGACCCGTTCTTCAGATAGCAGAAGGCTGGACGGTAAATCTTCCCGATGAGATATCTGATATTCTCTGGAAGAGAACAGATTACACCTGGCCCTGCACCTGGTTCGCACCCAGATGTGACGGAAAAGAGGGATCACCCTTCAAGACAGCATATGATGTTATGAATAACTGGGGAGCAAATCACGGTGCCATCAGTTATGGACATATCGGAGCCGATATAATAACAATGGCTTCAATGCTCCGTATCCCCGTATGTATGCATAACGTACCTGTTGAAGATATCTTCCGTCCTGCAGCATGGAATGCATTCGGTTCAGACAAGGAAGGTGCAGACTTCCGCGCCTGTGCGGCATACGGACCTCTTTACAAGACTATAAGATAAGGATCCTTCAGTACTTTACGGGATTTTTTAAGAAAATAATGAAATACGGGGGCTTTCCTGGTAATCAGGAAAGCCTCTTTTTTTTATTTAGATTTTCCTTGACGAAACGTTTCGCGTATTGTATATTATTCTTAATGGAGGTGAACGAAATGGGTGTAGATGCTAATAAAGTACCACAGATTATACTAAATAACGGACAGAAGGTTCCCTGTATGGGAATGGGAACATTCGGGTCGGACCGTTTCACGGCAGAGCAGGTTTCAAACGCGGTTGCAGGTGCTATCCGTGCCGGATATCGTATGTTTGACTGTGCGGCATGTTACGGAAATGAAGATCAGATAGGAAAGGTATTTGATGATGCCATTAAGGAAGGCATTGTTGAACGTAAGGATCTTTTCATAATGACCAAGGTATGGAATGATATGCACAGAAGAGTAGAAGAATCCGCAAAGAAGAGTATAGAGGATCTTAAGTGCGATTATATCGATCTGTATTTCATACACTGGCCTTTCCCCAATTATCATGCACCCGGATGTGACGTTGATTCAAGAAATCCGGACAGCAAGCCCTTCTCGGTAGCTGAATTCATGGATACATACCGTCAGATAGAAAGCTTAGTCGATAAAGGACTTGTTAAGAATATAGGTATTTCAAACATGACAATACCCAAGCTTGAGCAGGTTATCGATAAGTTCCGTATCAAGCCGGTAGCATGTGAGCTTGAGCTTCATCCCTGCTTCCAGCAGCAGGAGCTTTTCGATTATCTCAGGGCACATGACATACAGCCGATAGGCTTTATGCCTCTCGGATCTCCCCAGCGTCCCGAGAGAGATATCGTTGCGGAGGATATAGCTGATATGCAGGTTCCCGAGTTTAAAGCGATCGCTGAAGCTCATGGAGTACATCCTGCGATAATAGCTCTTAAATGGGCGGTTCAGAGAGGGCAGATCCCTATCCCGTTTTCTATCCACGAGATGGAATATACGAGTAATCTTGAGTCTACGGTCACAGAGCCACTTACAGATGAGGAAATGGCTAAGATCGCAACTCTTGAGAAGAACAACAGACTTGTTAAGGGTCAGGTCTTCCTGTGGCCCGGAGCAAGCGACTGGCATGATCTCTGGGATGAGAACGGAACAATAACCGACTGTCCCGATGCAGAATAAGACAGGGGTTTTACACCATGGAAGCTGTTTGGACTTATGAATACAGGCGGGAGACTGACAGAAAGAAAAGAAAAGAGATATTAAAGAACAGGGAAGCGGAAAGTCCCGGAAGCAGCGATGTCGAGATAAGACAGAAGCTCTGGGAAAAAAGATATGACAAAAAGAACGGATATGACATCGACTATTTTATCCGGGGACTTGTCAATCTGCAGTCGCTCAAAAGAAGAGTCTATCTTCCCGGTGAAAAGAAACGCCTGAAAAAGGAAATAGAATCGATCAAAAAAGACTGGCAGTTTGCGGAATGCGAAGCTTATGGGGAAACAGGAGCAAACGCCTTATATGATGAGCTTTATAATATGACACTTTTGTATATAGAGATATGCCAGAGGGACAAGGTTTACAACTCGGTATTATGGGGAATAGGGCATATCTCCAAAGAAAAGCAGGAACAGAAGATCATTGATGAAATACATGAGATTGCCGAAACTATCCCTGAAAAGATAGAGGCAGGGGAAGAATTGGATCCTTTCAAAAAAGCCGCGTTGGATGCGTTGGGATCGATCTACACAGACAGTGTGGATGAATAAATGAGAGGATTGGCAGATTGGAGGAACTTACGTGGAGAAGATCAAGCAAAACGGGTTTGTGAAAAAGGTAGGATTTAACAGACTGATACTGTTATTGGTACTGATCCTTATGTATATCGCTTTTTCGCTTCTCGTTCCGGGATTTGTGGGCATGGCCCGAATAATGAGTGTGTTGAACTATGTATACTTTCTGGGTTTTCTTTCTTTGGGGGTTACATTTGTTATAGCCACGGGAGGTATAGACTTTTCGATAGGACCGGTAATGTTCTGCTGCGGCCTGATA
>JAILEM010000166.1 GCA_024687745.1 Lachnospiraceae bacterium | reverse complement strand
GCTGTCACAAATGTTTTATTTATGTCGATACTTGCGATCATAATGGGCATTATCGTGATCGTATGCATTGTTGATGAAGGACTTTTGTACCAGTACTGGATGAGATTTTCAATTGAGGGTTCGGATGAATATGGCATATATACCTATATACCTCCGGTGCTGTCACTTATGTCGGGAGCATTGATGGTCTTTACGGGAATCTATGGAATACTTGGAAGAGAGGATGTAAACAGGGTTAAGACACTTAAGGAAAAATATCGTATAAGCTTTATACTCGGTATCATGATCTTTGTTTTATCTGCGATATCGGCGATCATATTCGGTTATACGGCACTCGGTGGAATTCTCGGAATGAATGCAGATGCTCTTGTGGGGATCTTAGGCATAGTCCTCGTGACGCCGTTCTTAATGGGACTTTCAAAGCTTATTGGCGAAAGCATGGATAATGACGGAAGGGTAACAAAGAAGGCTAAGCTCTTTATCCTGTATTTTTTTGCGATCCTCCTTATTGCCGCAACAGCTTACCTTGTATCACTGGATCTGAAAGCCTATTGATCGGAAGTCTTTCACAGTAAACTCCATACAGTATCTGTAACATTGAATCATTTATTTTGATCTGACTTCGTTCAAATTTTTTTTAACATATATATTTATATGTGTTATTATATCTTTTATGAAAAAAAATCGGAGCATATAGATGTCAACTCTTATAAAATTTGAAAATGTCGGGAAGATATATACGACAGGTTCCGTTACCTATGAAGCTCTTCACGACGTTAATCTCACTATTGATGAAGGTGAGCTTGTTGTCATACTCGGACCAAGCGGTGCCGGGAAGAGTACGCTTCTTAACCTTCTCGGGGGTCTTGACGCAGCGACCAGCGGAAAGATCTTTTTTTCCTCTGAGGAGATCACTTCATTTAATGATGCCAAGCTTGGAAGATTCCGTTCTCTTGCGGTGGGTATAATCTTCCAGTTTTACAATCTGGTTCCCACTCTTACGGCTTATGAGAATGTTGCTCTTATGGAGGAGCTTGGAATTAAGATAATGGACCCGTTGAAGGCTCTTGATATGGTAGGACTTGCCGACAAGAAGGACAGTTTTCCGTCCCAGCTCTCGGGAGGTCAGCAGCAACGAATATCTATCGCAAGGGCCCTGGCCAAGCAACCGAGGCTTTTGCTGTGCGATGAGCCCACCGGGGCACTTGATACCAATACGGGAAGGGAAGTTTTAAAGATCTTACAGGAGCAGAGCCGGGTTCACAAAAAAACAGTAGTGATGGTCACGCATAACAGCTTGTTTGCTGAGGTTGCGGATAAGGTCGTGTATGTTAAGAACGGAACGGTTGTGGATATAGAAAAAGTCGGATCGCCAAAAGACGCCTATGATCTTAACTGGTAAGTGATATGAAGAAGAATCTGATTAAAAAGATGTTCCGTGATCTTAGAAACAATGCGACACAGTTTTTTTCCATTTTTGTCATGTGTCTTCTGTCCATGTTTATGCTTTCCTCGTTTGATTCTGACAGGAAGAGTATCTTAAGCTGTACGGACAGATATTATAAGGCCACGAATTTCATGGATATGTGCCTTTTGTCGGAAGGATTTACCAAAGAGGATGTAAACGATCTTGAGAGGATTCCGGAAATAAAACATGCCGAGAGAAGAACATCGATCAAGGGTAAAATAAAAAACATAGAAGATAAGAAGATAGAACTCAATTTTATTGAAAGCAATGATGTGTGCACCCTGTATACCATTCAGGGAGAACCCTTTACCAAGGATCAAAGAGGTCTGTGGATAGACTGGTACTTTGCAAATGGGAACGGGATCTCGGTAGGGGATTCCCTGGAGATAGAATGCGGTGGAAAGACCTTTACGGAGCCTGTGAACGGGATCGTTGCGGAGCCGGAGCATCTGCATTACATCATAGACGAATCCTTTGCCGATGCTGCTTATAATGAGTATTGTTATGCCTTCCTTGATGCTTCCGAATATCCTTTTGAGGACATAACGTTTGATAAGCTGGTTATCGACCTTACAAATGTCGAAAATCAGATGTATCTTACAGAGAGTGACCTTGAAAGCATAAGCAGGGCAAAGATCAAGATACTGGAGAGCATCTCAAAATCATCCTTAAGGATAATAAGGAAGAGCGAGCAGCAGGGTTATCAGGAGATAATGACGTCCTGTAATTTTGACGGGATACTGGTATCGTTGTTCCCGCCGCTTTTCATACTTCTTTCCATACTTTGTACGATAACTACCATGGCCAGACTTACAGCCAGACAGAGGACAGTCATAGGAACCCTTAAGGCTCTGGGTTTTTCAAAAGCTACGATAGTAGTGCATTACACAATGTATTCGGTGGTTATTTCGACAGCGGGAGGCTTACTGGGAATTCTTTCGGGATATGAGATCTTCGGAAAATGGTTATTCGAGGATTACGAGGAACTTTATACTTCACCGATAAGACAAATGGAACTGCCATATACTGTTCCTGCAGTACTGATCGGTATGGTGATACTGACCACGGTATTTAATTACTTATCCTGCAGGAAGCTGCTTATACTTAATGCATCGGAGATATTAAAGCCTGATGCCCCCAGGGTAAGCAGTGCAGGGAGGATCGAAAGATCATTTATCTGGAAGAGGTTAAGCTTTGCAACCCGCTGGAACTTAAGGGATATTAATATAAACAAGGTTCGTTCGGTCATGGGAATAGCCGGTGTTGCTCTGGGATCATCCCTGCTGATGGGGAGCTTTGGGATAATGGAGTGTTTGTCCATACAGGAGAACTGGATTTTTGAGGAGTTAAGGCCGGCCGAATATACCCTGAACCTCTCCGGCGGCAGCGAATATGCAAGGGCTTATGATTATGCCTGCGAGTTTGACGGGCAGATGGTAATGATCTCGGATGTTGAGATAACTAAGGGAAACAATAGCAAGATATTCAGTCTGACGGTGGCAGATGAAGGAAATCTGTACCGTTTCCAGGATAAAGAAGGAAATTTTGTCAAGGTTCCCGCATATGGGGCTCTGTTAAGCTTAAGAGCAGCAAAGTTTCTTGACGCAAAAGAAGGAGATGTAATAAATTTCCGCTTACCAAGTCAGAAAAAGGCTTATTCGATAAATGTAGCCGGCTTATATACTGCACCGGATAATCAGGGGATAGTTTTAAGCAAAAACTGTTATGAAAAAATCGGGGGTTATTTTGAACCTGAGATAATATATACCAACATGACTGTGCCTAAGTCTTACGAGACGACTCGGAGTGATGTCTCGGGTGTGCTGCCTAAAAAGGAGCTGGTTCATGCATACCGCAAGGCAAATGAAAATAATAACGATATGATATACATAACGGTTATCATTGCGGTTATTGTCGCTTTTGTAACAGCCTTCAACATGGGTATCCTCTCATTTATGGAGAAGGTACGGGATGTGGCAACACTTAAGGTGCTTGGTTTTGAGACAAAAAAGATCAGATGGATACTGCAGCAGCAGAATCTTTTAATAACGGGTATAGGATCCCTGGCAGGTATACCGTTTGGTCGTGTTTATATAAATCTGCTGGTTGATAAGATAAACACGACAGGAGATCTGCTTTTAAAGCTTTCCGAAAAGCCTTATATAATGACTGTATTGTTCTCGTTTGTTGTATCTGTGGTTGTAAACGGACTTATATCGACAAGAGTTAACGTGATAAATATGGTAGAAGCATTAAAAGGAGTGGAATAATGAAGATTTTAAAAAGGGTGATATTAATCCTGCTGCTGCTTGGCGCAGCAGGTGCCGGAGTATACTATTATATGCTTCCTGAAGAAGTAACTGTAAAGAAGGCTGATAAGGGAATAATTTCACCCAAGCTGAATATAACAGGAAATATCGAAGGAAATGAAGCTATTACGGTATATGCGGATGTTTCCGGAACGATCGCAGATAAATACGTAAATACAGGTGAGCGAGTGTCAAAAGGTGATCTGCTCCTTTCTTATGCCGGTGAGAATCAGAAGGATGCTGTTAATGTGGCACAGACCAATATAGAATATGAACAGAAGATCATAGATTCGATAAAAAGCAGCAGGGCAACCAACCAGAGCAGGTTAGAGAATGCAAAGGAACGTATAAGCCAGTGTGAAGTAGTGTATGCTACTCTTAAGTTTAATATAATGGCTCTTGATTCGGACAAGTATGAGAATAATTACAACAGAAGCAGACAGTCCCAGATAATACAGAATGATATAATCAAGATGCAGGATGAGGTTTCTTCAAGGCAGTCAGAGCTTGCAAAGATCGAGGTCGAGCTAAAAAAAGCGGAGCTTCTTGAGGATAGTACAAATGTTGAGAGGCTTGCAGAGGAATCAAAGCATATCCAGGATCAGATATCGGAAACGAACAGTGCTATCTCAAAAAATCAGAGAGATTTGGTCTGCCTTCCGCTCGAGGGAATGGATCCCGCAACATACGATCAGTATATCCTGCTTCAGAATGATCTCGAAACCGTTACGAGGCTTATGGGTGATGCAAAGACTGAGAGGGATACCGCACAGTCCATGATAAAGGCATATGATGAGATACTTGGAAATGAACAGAAGAAAGCTCTTGACGAGTTATCGCTTGATAAGGCACTTACAGAACTTGAAAAGGCTAATGGCGGCTGCATCGCCCCTTCGGACGGAGTTATAACCAGGTGTTATGTGGATAACGGCGCAAATGTTGAAAAAGGTGCTCCGGTATTTGAAATGCAGAATGCAGACAGCTATAAGGTTAAGCTCCTTGTATCCAAGTATGATATTTCCTCCGTAAAGATCGGACAGACAGCGGTCATAAATATAGGAGAAACAGAGTACAGGGGCAGGGTAAAAAACATCAGCCAGTACGCTCAGGCGGATGCTTCGGGCAAGGCCAAGGCAAGTGTCGATATAGAACTCTTTACTGTCGATCCGATGATAGTAGGTATGGAAGCGGATGTTACCATAAATCTTGAAGAAACGAAGGATGCCCTAAGGGTACCAAACGAATGCCTGTATACGGATGATAACGGTAATTATCTCTTCGTTGTGGACAATGAGAAAACAGTCAGGAAGAAGTATGTCGGTATCGGTGCGAAGGATTCTTCATATACTCAGATACTCAGCGGGATGAATGAGGATGAGATGATAGTAAATGATCTGAGCGCGGCAGAGTATGAGGGGCAGAAGATTGAACCGGTATCTGCCAGATGACAATATAGTATTCCTCATCAGAAGCTGAATTTAATGACCTCATCTGCAAAGGAGAGCGTGTAGCTTCCGGCGGTGAGTTCGTGATCTGTCAGATCCAGCATTAACGGATCGGTCTGTCTGATGATGTCCTTAAGTACCCCTTTACCATAGAGTTTATCCTGACCGTTTTCATCCTTTCCGGTTATGGTATACTCAGAGTCCTCAATATCAGAAGGTAGATTCCCGGCATATTCTATCGTCAGGATACCGTTACTGAAGGCGGTATCATAGGAGCTTTTTGATTCCGCTGCAGCCATGGCTTCGCTCATTTCATTTGCATCCCCGGAAGGAATTGCTTCCTCTGAAGCTTCTTTCATGCTTGCCTGCTTGTCGGCTTCGTATACCCCATCGGAGGTATGGGAATCGGCTGCTTCTGAAGGTAGATATTCTTCACTTTCATATGCACTTTCTGCAGTAGCTTCACTGCCCATGTCAGTTTCTTCATAAGCCGGTTCAGCGCTTACGTATGCTTCTGCTGACTCTGCAGCAGCTTCACTGCCCGTGTCAGTTTCTTCATAAGCCGGTTCAGCGCTTACGTATGCTTCTGCTGACTCTGCAGCAGCTTCACTGTCCGTGTCAGTTTCTTCATAAGCCGGTTCAGCACTCTCGTATACTTCCGGTGACTCTGCAGCAGCTTCACTGTCTTTGTATGCATCTGCAGAGGAAGCCTCACTGTTATTAAGGCGTCTTATGGCAGGGAAGGAAACCAGTATCGCAAGCAGTATGGCAGCTGCCGTTGGAAGCGCGATAAACAAGCTTTTTTTCATGCGTAACTTATTGCTGCTTTTTCCAAAGGTTTGATTATCCTTAAGCTCATATGCCGCTTCATCTATGTATTTCGGGTCGATCCCCGAGAGGGAATCCATAAGGTCTTTACCGTTCAAAGTTCATATCCCTCCTTAAGAAGATGATTTTTTAATTTCTGACGGAGTCTGAAAAGCAGTGATTTGACGGCAGGTTCAGACATTGTAAATCTGTCTGCTATATCCTTTAGAGAATCCACATAGAAGTAACGTCTTACAAAGATGATACGGTCATCCGCAGACAGTCCTGAAAGAAAACCATTGATATGTCCTGAGAGAAGAGACATATCGACCATGTCCTCCGTAGTGGAAGAGGAGGCGACTTCGAACAGTTCATCAAGCACCAGAGCGGTCTGTCCCGCTCCGCGCTTGATTGAATGTTTTTTTCTGTAGAGTGTGATCGAATGGTTCCTGATGATGGAAGCAAGGAAAGGAGCAAGGAGGCTTGGACGCTCAGTGGGCATGGTATTCCAGGCTGAAAGATATGTATCGTTTATACATTCTTCAGTATCTTCGATATCGGCGACTATGTTCATTGCTATCTTCCTGCAATAGCTGCCGTATTTTAGGTTGGTCTGGGTTATCGCACTTTCATTCCTTGCCCAGTAAAGGTCTACGATCTCGTTGTCTAACATCTTCCGTGTCAGAACCGATCACAGATTTCTTATCAGTTCTGAGAACTCCTCTTTGTATTCATCATTTAGTGAAAGCTCTGACAGCTGCTCTGATATATCTTTGATATCGAGGTCTTTTGTATATTCGCTGTCATTTATTATCATACCGCATTCTGCTGCATATGCTGCAAAAAGTATATCACAGTTTGGGGTTTTAGTGTAGCATTCACCGCTTATGGGGAAGGAGATGAGCTGTGATCTGTCTTCTTCAGGCTCCTTATATCTTATCGAAACATTCATCCATTCATCGGAAAGCTTTCCTTTTTCGGAAAGATCGGTATCCTGGTAACGGAGAGATGTGTTTTCATTGCTGTCTTCTCCGTTCATTTTAACCTCATACAGTATAGTCATCGAATGTCCGCTTCCTATCTCTCCACCGTCCTTCTTATCATCATTGAAATCCTTTGCTGCCATCTGCCTGTTTTCGTAGCCGATAAGACGGTATTCCGACACGTATCGGGGATTGAATTCAACCTGGAATTTCACATCCTTTGCAACCGTAAAGAGTGTGGAATTAAATTCATCGAGGAGTACTTTTTTTGCTTCTGAAAGACAGTCGATATAGGAATAGTTTCCGTTTCCTTTGTCGGCTAAGGTTTCAAGTGTGACCTCATTGTAGTTTCCTGTTCCAAAACCGAGTACCGAAAGGAAAACACCGCCTTCCTTCTTCCTTGATATCAGGTCCTCAAGCTCATTTTCAGAGGTTACGCCTACATTTAAATCTCCGTCAGTTGCCATTATTACACGGTTATTCCCGCCTTCTATAAAATATTTTTCCGCAAGTTTGTAGGCAGAGAGTATTCCATCTCCTCCGTTTGTAGAACCCGATGCGGTCAGGTCGTTTATGGCTCTTTTGATCTTTGGGTGTTTATTTCCCGGTACGCCTGCGATAACTATATCCGATGATGAAGCGTAGGTGACTATGGAGACTCTGTCATCCTCGTCAAGATCGTCGATCAGCATATCAAATCCCATCTGAAGGAGGGGAAGCTTGTCATAGCTGTCCATCGATCCGGAAACATCGATCAGAAAAACGATGTTTGAGGGAATATCGTCGATATTATCATATTCCTTTGCTTTTATTCCGAGATTCACGAGTTTATTATCCCTGTTCCAGGGACAGTCGATGATAGAAGCATTTACTGCAAAGGTATCATCGCCCCGGGGCTCCTTATAATCGTAACTGAAATAGTTAACAAGCTCCTCCGTCCGTACCGATCCTGAAGGAATATCACAGAGGCTTAAGCCGTCATTTATCATCCTTCGCAGATTTGCATAGCTTGCCGTATCGATATCTGCCCCGAAGGTAGAAAGAGGTGAGGAGAGGGTGTCTGTAAATGTGTTTTCTTTTATGCTCTTATAATTCTCACCATAAACGGGGTCGGGATGCGGATAGTATATATCACAGCAGGCTTCCTGTTTGGAACTGTACATTTCCTTGCTGTAATAATTATCACAGGAGTCAGATGAACCGGTCAGATAAGAGGATGATTCGCATGCAGCTGATTCTGCGATCGGATATTCCTCTGCCTGGTCCCCGGCAGGATATTCGTATGCCTCGTATTCTGCCGCCTCATAGGACAAAGTCTCAGTATCTAAGGAAGTGTCTGAAGAGCTGTCAGAGAAGCCTTTTTCATTTGTTCCTGACTCCTCAGGGTATTCAGGCTCTATATAGGCAGGAGATGACTGTGAACTGTTATTGTTGTAGCCTTTAAATAATGAGGCACAACCGGTTATTGATGTTAAAGATATGGCTGTGATGAGTAAAGCTGCGATCGTTGTCTTTTTCATGATATTTTCCTCCGTTTTAATTGATAAAGGGTTTTATTTTACGCTTCTGTCTATATAGACGCAAAATACAAACGAAGGTTTCTGAAAATTTAAAAAAATTTAAAAAATATTAAAAATATCCGGTATATACCATCTGCAGGTGTGACGGAGGGGGTATTATCAATTGACAACAGAGCCTATTTTTTATACTATATTATATGTATAAATAGATTTTTCAGAGGGTTTTTATGTCAGGAAATATGTCTGCAAAGCAGATTCGAATCCGGCGCCGGGGACTGGCTGGCGAGTCTTG
>JAILEM010000146.1 GCA_024687745.1 Lachnospiraceae bacterium | reverse complement strand
CTTGGAGCTAATGCCCAGCTGTCAAAGCCCGAGATAGGAAGACTTGTTGAAGAGATCGATAAGCTTCTTATGAATTAATCTGCATCCATATCCTTTAGCGAGGATATAGTATATGTTTATCAACTCTTGGAGAGCAGTCCTATTGATGATCTTATCATTATAGGGCTGCTTTTCCTTTGGTAAGAATTTTTTGTTATAAGGAGATCGTTTCTTTATAAGGATTTTTCTGTTATAAGGAGATCGTTTCTTTTATAAGGTTTTTTCTGTTATAAGGAGATCGTTTCTTTTATAAGGTTTTTTCCGTTATAAGAAGATCCTCCCCGGAATAAGGAATTTTCGCTATATGAAGATCAATCTGATATCTTAAGCGTACCGCTGCCTTTAAATAACGGGATGGTTCCATGAGTGCTTTCAGTGAGAGCATAGGACCCGTCATCCTGCTTTGACCAGTTCATAGGGATCCGGGATTCGTTATTTTTATCTTTGGGATACAAAAATTCATCATTAACGTCGGGGATATGGAGGTAGTCATGCTTTAGTGCCTCTGAGCCTGCTTCTGCATAAATATAAAATCCATACTCCCAGTCTTTATTCTCTATGGAGTAGGTATAGCTATCCGCATTTTTCTCAATAATGATATCTTTGTCAGGATCAAGGTAGTTATCTTCTTTGATGATCTTAGCTCCGGATCGAGCGGACAGGGTGGGATCATCTACGGATTCTTCGCGGTAGTGAGTAACAAGATGTAGGGTGAGATCTTCTTTTTTTAGAACTCCTGTTTCGTAAAACCCGGCACTTTTGCCTGTGGATACGGACAAATGGCTGTCAGTATCAGCAAATTCAAGATCATCAAATATTATGCCGCATTCCTCAGAGAGTTTATCCAACCACTCCAGACCATATACAGATATGTTCGAATTATCGGACAGATCAAATCTGCCGGTTAAAAGGATGTTAAGCCTTGAATCCGGATCTCTTACAAATTCTCTTATATTATCTGTTCCTGCAGGAAGTCCAAGATCAAAATAGTCATGTATGGTCTCTTTCTCTGAGCCGCCATCTTTGGCAGGAGCCATAACATAGCAGGAAATAGCCGATCCTTCAGGGGTTAAGTTCATCGCCTCACAAACATATTCAGAGACCTCAGCTGTCAGTTCATCTCTCCTTTCACCAAGATATACGGCACCTGTAAGTGTATTTACCGAAAAAAGGGTTATATTATCGTCCTTTACGATAGCACCGGTAGCATAGTCTGTAAGGTATCCGCCGGAACCTGTTTCCCAGTCATAAAAAGGAGAGCAATCCTTTATCTCAGCACCCGGAAGGTTATCATCTATCCATTGCTGCATTATTTCCCGGCCCTTTGTTTCGACACTTTTGGATTCAGGGGTTTCCGGTGGATCCGGTCTGCATCCGATGATCCCGAGGGCAAGGATGAATACAAGCAAAATTTTGACAGGATCCTTTGCAATATGGATGAAGATGGGTTGCTTTTCTGCTTTTATTCCGGGCTGCTTTTCTTTTTTGGCTGTGGGTTGCTTTTCTGCTTTTATTCCGGGTTGCTTTTCTTTTTTGGCTGCGGGTAATTTATTATTCAAGGCTGAATATCTTCTCCTGTTTATGATAACGGTATATTGATCCGTTCATTATCATTATAGCATAATTTGGGGGAAATTAGAGGTTGTTGGGAATTGCAGTCTTTTGTATAATGATGGTGTTATAACTAAATTATATTTGATATCGATATTTACTGTTTTATATGCTTTTTGGCATTTTTTTGCAGACTTTTTACCATTTTTTATTTTATTCTGACAGAGAGGATGAAGGAAATGAAGAAGAGATTGGTTAGGATTATGGCCGCCCTGATGAGCTTTGTATTGATCGCAGGGACTGATGTATCGGCGGGAGTTGAGAAGAGTAGTTATGAGGGTGCATATGATGAGGTCCTTAGCGTGATATCTGATGCTGTTAAGGCAGGGAGTGATTACGATTCGGCCTCGGAATATGTTTCAAACGGACTTATTGAAAAGCTTATGTATCCGGGAGATTCTGTATTGGAGGAGGATATTGGATACGCAATCGAGGATATAAGCGGAGACGGTGTGCCTGAGCTTATTGTGGGATGCGATGATGATTATACTGATAATGGGAAGCAGAGCTATATCTACAGCATTTTTTCATTAAAAAACGGCAAACCCGTAACGGTAATGGAGGGATGGGTAAGAAGCAGCTACAGATGGCTTGGAGACGGTCAGTTCTTT
>JAILEM010000140.1 GCA_024687745.1 Lachnospiraceae bacterium | reverse complement strand
CAAGACTCGCCAGCCAGTCCCCGGCGCCGGATTCGAATCTGCTTTGCAGACATATTTCCTGACATAAAAACCCTCTGAAAAATCTATTTATACATATAATATAGTATAAAAAATAGGCTCTGTTGTCAATTGATAATACCCTTATGCCTGTCAGGAACAGCTCACCTGTCCCCGGCGCCGGATTCGGATCTGCTTTGAAGACATATTTTCTATCCGAATCCGTGTGCATCCTCGCGGATCGTCTTAACTTAAATCGGAGCTTGTACCAGGACTCAGTATAGCTTGTCATAACCCCCACCTTGGCCAAAGCTTAGAGGCAGGGGATTTCCCCGACTGAGTTAAACAACAGGATCGCTGTGAAGATTAAATAATATAAATTTTAAAAAAAATTTAAGATCATTCGAAACCTCCGTTTATGTTTTACGTCTATATAGACAGAAGCACAAAAATCATTATCTGAAAAAAATAAAACGGAGGAATAAACCATGAAAAAGACAAAACTTGCACTTTTACTTATCGGAGCCATCACAATTTCATCCATCACCGGATGCAGCTATCTGTTTAGATCTTATAACAGCAGCTCACAGACAGCACCGGCTTATATTGAACCTGAATATCCAAAAGCTTCGGAAGAGACAGAGGCTGCCTCATACTCAGACCTTCCGGCTGAAGCCACAGCCTCCTCCCCGGACGATTCGGTATATGAGTTAGCCTCATATTCCGATTCTGAAGTATCTGAGTCAGCCTGTGAAGAGTATGTATGTGACAACCAGGCTGCATCGGATATAAATAATTCTTTTGGCACCTATGATTCACTTTCAGCGGGAGAATCATCTTGCTCAAAGCAGGCAGCCTGCTGTGACATCTACTATCCTATACCCGATCCCGGTTACGGAGAAACTTATCGGGTCGAGAAAGAAAACTCCTTTACGGATACCCTTTCCTCACCCCTTTCTACCTTCGGAGCTGATATAGATACGGCAAGCTATGCAAATCTTCGAAGAATGATCAACGACGGTTACAGCCTTTATGATATACCCTCCGGCTCGATAAGAACGGAAGAACTTATTAATTACTTCAACTATGATTACAAAGAGCCCCGGGGCGATAATACCTTTGCCGTAAATGCTTCCATCATCGACTGTCCGTGGAACAGAGAAAATAAACTTGTAAATCTTGGCATAAAAGCAAAAAATCTTGAGGATATCGATAATGTTCCATCAAACATAGTTTTTCTCATAGATATCTCCGGATCGATGGATTCATACGATAAGCTGCCGCTTCTTCAGATGGGCCTCGATATGCTTGTTGAGGACCTTGATGAGGATGACAGGGTTTCCATAGTTACGTATGCTTCATCATCAGATATAGTGATCGCAGGTGTACCCGGAGACAGGCACACAAAGATAAAAAGGGCCATAAACGATCTGACGGCATCAGGTTCCACAAACGGCGGAGATGGCATACTATCTGCTTATAAGCTGGCGGAAAAATACTTTATAGAAGGCGGAAATAACCGTGTCATAATGGCAACGGACGGAGATCTGAATGTAGGTATAACCTCTGAAGATGAGTTAGAGGATCTTATCTCCGAGAAGAAGGAAGGCGGCGTTTTCCTTTCAGTCCTCGGCTTCGGAACAGGTAACTACAACGAAGCAACCCTTGAGACTCTGGCCGATAAGGGAAACGGTAACTATTCATATATAGACTGTCTTTCCGAAGCAAAAAAAGTTCTTATAGACGAATTCAATTCCACTCTTTTCACAGTGGCAAAGGACGTAAAATTTCAAATTGAATTTAACCCTAAATATGTATCGGAATACCGCCTTATAGGCTATGAGAACCGCCAGATGGCAGCAAAGGATTTCAATGATGATAAAAAAGACGGTGGTGAGATCGGAAGCGGACATTCAATGACAGTTTTATATGAGATAAAGATGAATGATGAAGAAAATGACACCAATCTCCCCCTTCGCTATCAAAATACCGATCTGTCCGATAAAGGAAGGATATCCGATGAATGGATGAATGTGTCAATACGATACAAAGAACCTAAAGAGGATGAATCAAAGCTCATCTCCTTCCCTATAAGCAGCGAATGCTACACCAAAACTCCAAACTGTGATATACTTTTTGCAGCATATGTTGCAGAATGCGGTATGATATTAAATGACAGTGAATATACAGAGGATATTGACATCAGAGATATATCAGAGCAGCTGTCAAAGCTTGATTTGGATGATGAATACAAAAAGGAGTTCTCAGAGCTGATCGATAACTTATGATCAGCTTCAACACACAGGATGTTAGATCAGGAGATCGTTGACCTTTACTGGGCCCGGAGTGAAAATGCGATAACGCAGACTAATTTAAAATACGGCGGCTACTGCAGGAAAATTGCAATGAACATCGTTGCCGACATTGAAGATACCGAAGAATGTATAAATGATACATATCTTTCGGCCTGGAACACTATGCCAACGGAACGGCCTGACCTGCTGGCTCCTTACTTAGCTGCCATAATCAGAAACCATGCCATCACCGTATACAGAAAAAAACATTCACAGAAGCGCGGAGCGGGTCAAACCGCTCTCGTGCTTGATGAGCTTTTTGAAATTGCAGCTTCTTCAACTACGGAAGATATGGTCGATATGTCTCTTCTCTCCGACCATATCAATGGATTTCTTGCAGACCTGTCTGCCAATGACCGTATAGCTTTTGTAAGACGGTATTTTTATGTCGATTCACTTACAGATATAGCAAAAAGACTCTCTGTTTCCGAATCCGCAGTCAAATCACTGCTTTTCAGGCTTCGTCAGAAGCTGAAAAAACATCTTATACAGGAGGGCTATGAACTATGAACAATAAAGATCTTATGGATGCCCTCTCCGGAATCGATCCTAAGTACATAGAGGAAGCAGCTTTTGAACTTAAAGACGAGGCAGCTCCCGTTAAAAGGATAAATAACCCGCGTCTTAGAAAGAGATTATTTATTGCACTTCCAACCGCAGCAGCCATACTTCTTGCAATACTTGTATCCTTCCCTGCCATAAGACGCCTCAATAACAGCGAGGGGACTTCGATGGCTGAATATGAAAGCAGCGAAAGTGCTGAAGCAGATGCATACGAAAGTAATGAAGCGGCGTCAGCGGAAGCATACGAAAGCAGCGAAAGCGCCTTAGCCGACGATGCTGAAAGCGAGGAATATATGTCTGCCGAGGCCGAATCCGATATCCTGTCCTCTTATGATCAAAAAGAAGCCTCCGGTGAAAAAGCTGAAGATGCACATAACAAAGAGGAGAATACATCCCAGAATATATCGGACACCTACAGCGCAGAAGAATCCCCCGCAGAAGAAGCCTCCGCAGCTGACACCTCAGACTCTGTCAGTGTGCAGGAAGCTGTATCCGATGAAATTACAGCTTCAAAAAGCAACGAGACAGGATCTGAGAATAATAGTTACACTGAAGCTGCTACTGATGCTGTCAACGATCCATTATATCAGCCTGACTCCTTTAAAACAGTTTATGATAACGGAATACTGACAATTGAGACTGCAAAGGCTCTTCCCTCAGATCTTGAGACCAAAGAATATATCGTCACGGGTAAAGATAAGAACGGACAGGATGTAATCCTTACTAAAGGGATACTTAAAGACATTTTAAAGGAAACGGATCCGTTAACGCTCGATCTTTCAGAACTTGATCTTACCGAAGGAACCTATACCCTCTCCTTTGAAGATGAGAATATTGAATTCAGCTTTTAATTCAGTCGGGGTATAAAGCTCCGACTGAGGTAAAAGCAACAAAGCCTGCCGGAGTTATTATAACCTCCGCAGGCTTTAAATCATACTTAGAGTGCTTTACTTTTCGTACAAACCTGTTTATGCTCCGGTTCCGAATTCTGACCTTCCTTAATAAGCTTTCAGGTCGACCCCCACAAGAAAGGCCACAGCTGCGATAAACAAAACAGCAAAGAAATACAGTATGAAAAGCTTGACCTTCTTTGTGATCTTTCCGTCATTATCCATACTGTCGCCAAGTATCCTTGAAATCCCCATTAAAAACGGAGGCACAATGACAACGCCAAGAATCCCTCCCAGGGCTTCAGCATTCATTCCAAGAATTCCCCCAATTGCATCAACGCCAAATATGAGCACCGATACCGCAGATAGAACAAAGATCAGAATTCCGCTGATAAGACTTATACGATATTTCTCCCTGAGAGTCTTAACCTTGTTTGCATCCTGTCTTCCGAGTATTCCATAAATTCCCGTAAATAACAACATTCCACCCGATAACAGTCCAAACATCGGAGGGATATAAGCGTAAAGACCAATTTCATCGGAACCCTCGAGTGAATATCTTAACCAGTACTGGTATAAAAGACCCTCATCTACCATTGCAACGATCACAACAATACCCATTATGACAGCAAGTATAGACACAAATAAAACATTGGTGACAACCGCATTTTCTTTTATCTCCGTCTCTGTATCATCCACAAAACATCTGCTGACAAGCTTCTCCTTAGCCATACACCAGGTACTGCTTATAGCATTCTTGGGACAGGCTCTCATACAGTCCCCGCACCTTATACATTCCGAACTGTCAGGTGTCTCCCAGGTTTTGATATCCATACCGCAGGCCCTCTGACAGGCTCCGCACTTGATACACTTCTCTTCATCTATAACCAGCCGATAGGTAGATACCTTGTTAAAAAATCCGTAAATAGCTCCAAGAGGACATAGATATTTGCAAAACGGTCTGTAGAACCAGGTTGCGCATCCCGCCAATCCCAAAAGAACTATCAGCTTCCATGCAAATCTGACACCGATAGCTGAACGGAAGCCCTCGTTTAATATTGTCAGAGGAATTCCTCCAAGTAACATTCCGCTCGGACACAGCCACTCGCAGAACCATGGCTGTCCGATCCCTGCCTGATTAAGAATGAGCATGGGAAGCAGTATTACCATGATGGCAAGGATCACGTATTTTAAGTATTTAAGATATTTATGTCCGGGAAGATTCTTCTTTTTTCCCTTTACTTTAATCTTATAAAAGAGATCCTGAACGAGTCCGAATGGACACATCCAACCACAGATCAGCCTTCCGAAAAGGGTTCCAAACAACGCCAAAAACCCGAAAACATACAGTGAAATTCTATAAGAAGGATTCCCGATCACAGCCTGAAGCGCACCTATGGGACAAGCTCCGACCGCACCGGGACAGGAATAACAGTTAAGTCCCGGAACACACAATACCTTGGTGTTTCCCGTATATATCTTACCGCTTGTGTATCCTCTGAAATATCCGTTTGTAAAGGCAAACCAGCCGGCCTGAAACCAGTGCCTTATCGTTCCTTTTTTCTTATCCAATTCCTATACACTCCATACAAACATTTATCGCTTTATTTAAAACAGCTTCATACTCTCCCGTTTTCACACCAAGACCGATTAGAATAAGTGATACTGCCAGAAGGCTGAAGGTTATAATATTTCTTGTTTTATTATTCATCATTCCACTCTCTTATTTAAACAAAAAAACTTATTTACATTACAGTTGCTATTATAAACGGCATTCCTCTATATATTCCTTCCAGCCTTCATAATCCTTTCCGCCGGAGGTCATCTTTATATAGTTACCCTCACTGTCTATTACAAAAGTAGTAGGTGTTCCGGGAATAACGGAAATAACGAAATTATAAAGTTCCTCATCGGCAAGTATCTGTGTAAAAGTTGCCTCCGTTTCGCTTAATATCCTTAACTCCTCGGCTTTTTTTTCTTCATCCACTTCTTTACCGTAAGGTACAACATCTATACAAAGCCCTACTATCCGAACCTCGGAATCATCATACTCATTATTGATACGTTCAAGATCCGGCATCTCCGACACGCAGGGACCACAGTCCGTCTTCCATACATTTATCAGGGTTAACTTGCTTTTTGCGATATCTTCACTGGTAAAGCTCTCTCCCTGCAAAGTCTGATAATCACAATTCTTAAATACATCCACGGAATACATTTTTTCAACATGTTTTGCATATGCCCCCGTGGTATATGTATAGCTGAACATCATAAGTACTGCTGTAACAATCGCGCT
>JAILEM010000122.1 GCA_024687745.1 Lachnospiraceae bacterium | reverse complement strand
AGAGGTGATGCCGGATTTTTGCAATTTAATTATTACACTACTTCTTTAATCTTATGCTTACTACGCTGCACTTAGGCATTGTGACTTTAAGGCTCTCTCCGGACTTTGCAAAGCCTTCAAACTTTTCTGCCTTAACGTTTTCGGGAGCTTCGAAGGTATTGTGTGCATCCATTGCGCCCTTTAATACCTTTGCCTCGCATACATCATAGGAAGCAGGATCCTTAGTGAGTACTATCTCAACATCCTCCGAAGACTCGAGTGAGTTATTTGTAAGTGTGATGTTTATTATTCCGTCCTCACCCTCTGATGCCGATTCAAGGATCTTCGGAAGCTCGTTCTTTCCTTTGCCTACCGTACCTGCGTTAAGAAGCTCGCTTGATAAAAGTGATGCTCCCTGATGTATGGAATACATGCTGAATACATAATAGGTAGGTGTCTTTATCATATTGCTGCCGTCTGTAAGCATCACTGACTGAAGTACGTTAATGAGCTGAGCGATATTTGCCATCTTAACCCTGTCGGAATGCTTATTGAAGATATTTAGTGACATACCGGCAACTAAAGCATCTCTCATGGTACTCTGCTGATATAGGAAGCCCGGATTGGTTCCCGGCTCAACATCTGTCCAGATACCCCACTCGTCTACCATGAGTCCGATCTTCTTATCGGGATCGAATTCGTTCATAATATTTCCGTGCTTTGTAACGAGCTCTTCCATGAAATATCCCCTCTTAAGGGTCTGATAGAATACTTCCTCAGTAAACTTAGTTGCCGATCCCTTATAATTCCAGTCATCCTCTGTCTCGGGAAGGGTATAATAATGAAGCGAGAGACCGTCCATTAAGCCATGGGCTCTGGGTTCAGTATGATCAAAGCAGGTCTCAAGAACTCCCCTTGTCCATGCATAGTCATCGACATTTGGTCCACAGCAGATCTTCTTGATAGGCTGGTTACCTGCATAATTTCTTACATAGGTCTGGTATCTTCTGTATTCGTCGGCATAGTGTGAAGGACGCATATTTCCGCCGCATCCCCAGTTTTCATTTCCCACGCCAACATAGTCCACTACCCAGGGCTCCTCATGTCCGTTTTCCTTACGAAGATCGGCCATGGGGGATACGCCGTTAAAGGTAATGTACTCTATCCACTCGCTCATCTCTCTCACGGTTCCGCTTCCTAAGTTTGCGTTGACATAGGTCTTACAGCCAAGCTGTCTGCAGAGCTCAAAGAACTCATGTGTACCGAAGCTGTTATCCTCTACAACGCCGCCCCAGTGGGTGTTGATCATTTTTTTACGTTTTTCCTTGGGACCTATTCCGTCCATCCAGTGATATTCGTCCGCAAAGCAGCCGCCGGGCCATCTTAATACGGGTATCTTCATTTCCTTAAGTGCATCCACTACATCCTTGCGCATTCCGTTTACATTGGGAATGTCAGAGTTTTCCCCCACATAAAGTCCTTCATATATGCATCTTCCGAGATGCTCCGAAAAATGTCCGTATATTTCAGGATTGATGACGCTTTTTTTACTTTCATTATTAATTACAAGCTTTGCCATTTTTTCTCCTTTTCAATAATGAATCAAAACAAATACTATCTGATACGTTAAGCCTAACCTTTTACAGCACCGGCTGTCATACCATCGATGATATATTTCTGGAAGAGCAGGAAGATGATGAATATAGGGAGGATTCCAAACATCGATCCGGCGATCAGTACATCATAGTTGTTTCCATACGGTGTCAAAAGGGTGTTTAATCCGATAGGCAGTGTGAATTTCTCCGCTCCCTTTAATACAAGCAGTGGCCAGAGGATCGCATTCCACGCACCCATCGCGCAAAGGATACCCATCGATGCAAAGGCGGGCTTTGCAAGCGGAAGGATTATCTTTACGGAAATATAATACTCGTTTGCTCCGTCTATCCTTGCCGCACTTAAGAGGTCCTTGGGAAGTCCTCCAAGATACTGCCTGAAGAAGAATATCGTGGAGGCGGAGCAGAGTCCTATTACTATAACACCAAAATATGTATCTATCAAATGCAGCTTTATTATTTCCTTATAAAGAGGAAGCATCAGTATCTCAAAGGGTACCATCATTGTTGCTATAACGAGGGTAAAGAGCAGGTTACGAAGCTTAAAGTCATACATCGTAAGTCCGTATGCCACGAAATAGCAGATCAAAAGGGTAAGAACCACAGATACAAGGGTTATAATGAGTGAGTTCTTATACCACATGAAATATTTCTGGGAATCCACGTTTCCGCCAAACAGATAAGTATAGTTTGCCAGTGTCATCGTACTTATATCAAAATCCAGGGCAAGTCCTCTTCTTATAAGCTCGGTACCGGGTCTGAAGGATGCAAGAAGTCCCGCTACTATCGGAAATGCGATTATCAGACAAAGTATTACGAAAAATCCGGTTCCAAGGATCGTAAGAGCTATCCTCTTGGGTGAACGTGAAAGAGTTCTTTGTTTTTTCATGATCAATCCTCCTTCTTAAATGTCCCGTTAAGGATAAGCTGTGCAAAGTTTATGATAAGTGCAACGATCAGGAGTACAACACCTACCGCGCAGGCATAACCCATGTCGTTTTTCTCTATTCCTCTCTTGTAGAGGTATCCGACTATGGTAAGACCTATGTTGTTCGGTGAACTGTTTCCTGCCCATAACATGTAGGACTCAAGGAACATCGCAAGTCCCGCATATACAGAGATCGTAAGAACATAGATGGTGGTCGGCTTAAGCAGAGGAAGCGTTACATATCGAAACTTCTGGAAAGCAGAGGCTCCGTCAATATCAGCAGCTTCATAGAGTGCAGAATCTATTGACTTAAGTCCCGAAAGGAAGTAGAGCATGTTAACTCCCGTCCATCTCCAGCATGCCACAACAAGCAGTGCCAGCATTCCGGACCATCCGTTCTTCAGCCATTTATATGTTCCAAAACCAAGTGCCTGTGAGATTATGTTCATCTGTCCTGTTTTATACTCGGTGAACATGAGTCTGAATAGTGTACCGGATATAACAACAGATGTCAGTGCAGGCATGTAAAGTATTGCCTTCCAGAGACCCTTTGCCTTGACTATGTTGGAGTCCATAAGAACCGCAAAAAGCATCGGGAACGGTATCAGAAGTACAAGCGTAAAGAACATATACTTTGTACTGTTTGCAACCGCTATCATGAATACCTTATCCTTTAATAGCTTGGTATAGTTAGCAAGTCCAACCCATTCTGTCTTGATCGCACCGATATCCTGAAAGCTCATCGTAAATGCCGTAATGAGCGGATAGATCCAGAAGATCGCAAAGCTTAAAATAAACGGAAGAACAAAGACATACGGGGCCACCTTCTGAGAGTATAAAAAATTTTTGCCCTTCATATAAAATTCCTTCTTTCTTTAAGTAACATATACACCTTTTTAATCTTTTCTGATTCTTATAAATGATTTTAGATAAAATATGGGGGATATCGGAGATAAGACCGACATCCCCCTTAAGTTTTACAGAATATATAACTTTAAGCTTCTGTTATAAAGGTTTGTATCGTTTTTACTAATAAACCTCAGATCACTGCTCCATATCCACTGCATCCTGTAACTCCTGGAGTGCATCGTCTATGCTGTATTCAGGATCCTCAAGTACTTCGTTAAGTGTAGTTGTGCATACATACTCGTTGATAGTCGGGCTGATAGCTACTACAGAGATCTTTCCTATGTTATCCATTCCGATATCGTTAAGTACATCGTAAGGATAGTTGATGAAGAACTGGTTGAACTGGTTGTTATCATCATGTGCGAAGGAATCCTGTGTCCACATTGCTGTATTACATACGTCGAATCCAAGTGTATCCCAGATATTCTGCTCACCTTCGTCAGACATCTTAGCCCAGCATAAGAACTTAGCTGCAAGATCTTTATTGGCTGACTGCTGTGTAACAACCGTACCTGTTCCGCCTATACCTACAGAGCACTTCTGTCCTGCTTCGAATACGGGACACTTAGCTATATACCAGTTGCCTTTTTCTTCAGGCATGTAGTTTGTGAAACGGCTCATGTACCAGAGTGCCTTAGGGAAGGATACGATATTGTGATCAAGAATGTTCTGGAAGCCAGCCTCAAGATCTACGTGTCCGTCGGGAGATATCTGAGCAAGTCCGCTCTTTAACCAATCCTGCTGTAATGAAAGCATATTCTTTACCGAATCAAGCTGGCAGTTTGCAGGTCCTTCGAATCCGCCTGTCCAGTCATCGCCGTACTCAGCCATTGCTAACCAGAGCCAGTCTGTTCCGCCTGTATCAACTGATGTCCAATACTTGGAATCATCTGCGATCGCTGCCTTGTACTCTTCACCGAGTGCCTGATAATCTTCCCATGTAACGACTGAATCTATCTTTGCGATAACTTCGTCATTGGAGATTCCCATTGCCTCAGCCATAGCTGCAACATTGTAATACATTGCTGTAGCACCTACATGATAAGGAGCTCCGTAATAATGTCCGTCCTCACCCTGGTATGTCTGCATTCTTGCAGGAACCATTGTAGGCATATAATCTGCTGCGAAATCATCAAGGGGTACTAACCACTGATCCATACCTGCAACTACGTTAGGGAACTGTCCTACTTCTACGTCACAGATATCGGGAGCACCTGTTCCTGCCTCAAGAGAGGTAAGAAGCTTTGTATGCATATCACTGTACGGATATGTTGTACATGTGATCTCTATCTTCTCATCGGGATTCTGTTCGTTCCAGATCTCAGCCATCTTTCCGTAATGCTGTCCGTGAAGTTCTACGAATGTCCACATCTCAAGATGTGTTCCTGATGCATCACCAAAGGTTGATACAGGGATCTCTTCCTCAGCTGCTGCTTCCTCAGTAGCATCCTCTGCCACTTCTTCTGTAGCTTCTTCTGCTGTATCTGCTGCCGCATCAGCTGCTCCCGCTGCTGCACCGCCGCCACAGCCTGCAAGCATTGTAGCTACCATTGCTGTACTTAACAATACGCCTAATAATTTCTTTTTCATGCTGTTCCTCCTTGTTTTTTTGGAATGTTGCTACGTAAATGTTAAACTAATGATAACGCAACTTTTTTAGGATTTCAATAATTATTTTAGATTTTCTTTAAGTATTTTTAAATTTAGTGGGTTTTTCATAAAAACCAAGACAATTTTTAGGCAATATTTACTAAATCGTTTATTTTTCTTATTTTTATTTGGATATTTTTATTTTGTCTTTAATTATATCTAAAGTAATTTAGCGGCACTTTTCGAGTTTTCGATAAAATATAACCATTTTGCCCCAATATATAGTTGACCTTCGGGGAGATTGGATGCTATAATACTTTAGAATTTACTAAACATTTATTTCCGTTTTAATTAATATAAGAAAGTTTTGGCTATTTAAAACACTGTAAAACAAATAACTATAAACAGGAGAAACCAATATGGTACATATAACCTCTATAAATGACGGAGTTGATATTTTCAAAGCCCTTGGCTCTGATATAAGGATACAGCTCATAAATGTTCTTCTTGAAGACGGACCGATGAGCATGAACCAGCTTGCCTCACACCTAAAGATCACAAACGGGGCTCTTACGGCACATATCAAGAAGCTTGAGGACTGCGGGATAGTAAAGATATCCAATGAATCCGTAGGCCATGGCAACCAGAAGATCTGCTCTGTTATGCAGGATAAGATACTTATAGATCTTGAGCCTCCAATCGACTATTCAAATACCTTTACTACCGATATAAAGGTAGGGCAGTTTTCCACTCACAAAATCTATCCCACCTGCGGGCTTGCCACGGATAAGGCTGTTATCGGCGAGCTTGATGATATAAGATATTTTGATCATCCCGACAGGTTCAAGGCTGACATCATGTGGTTCACCAAGGGATATGTGGAATACAATATCCCGAATCTTATCCCTGCAGGAAACAGGATCACCCAGATATCCTTTTCCACAGAGATAAGCTCTGAAGCTCCCGGGATCGATAATAACTGGCCTTCGGATATAAGCTTCTATATTAATGATACTCTTCTCGGGGTATGGACATCCCCGGGGGATTACGGAGATGTAAGAGGTGTCTTCACTCCGGGATGGTGGCCTCCAAACTGGAACCAGTACGGCCTATTAAAGCTTATAGTAGTTAATAAGAAGGGAACCTTCTTAGATGGTCTGAAAATCTCAGATGTTACAACAGGCAGCCTCAACCTTGACTATACAAGCAGCATAAGACTCAGGATGGCGGTTGACGATAATGCAGAGCATGTAGGCGGTCTGACACTCTTTGGCAAAACCTTCGGCAACTACGATCAGGACATAAATGTTAACCTAAGTTATACCCCGATCTCATAGTGAAAAGACCGGGCTCTGTTTTATGAAAGGATCTTATTTATGAAAAGAAAATCAATCATCACTTTACTGATCACCGGCAGCATGTTCTTATCAGCCTGTGCAGGCGCTGCTCCTGCTTCCTCCGCTTCTTCAGAGGGCGGTAAGTCAACTGATGCTTCTTCAGGCGAGTCTTCTTCCGGGGAGGATAGCAAGGCTAAGGATTATGATCTTGTAGTATCCTATGACGGATATGAAACAGGAAATGTCTCCTCCTCAGGTGTCTCTGTACATGACCCCTCGGTATTAAAAGCAGACGGAAGCTATTACATCTTCGGATCGCATATGACAACGGCCAAAAGTGATGACCTTCTAAACTGGGAGATGATCGCGGACGGTTACAGCAAAACAAACCCCGTCTACGGACAGATCTACGATGTGGCAGATGAAGCCTTTGCCTATGCGGGCAGTAAGGACAGTATCATAAAAACAGATGATAAGAATACCCATGTATGGGCTCCGGATGTTATATATAACAGGACTACCGGTCTTTATTATATGTATTACTGCACAAGTTCAACCTGGAATGCCTCCAATCTCTGTTATGGTGTTTCTTCAACACCCGAGGGTCCTTATGAATGGCAGAAGGCACTTATTTATTCGGGATTTACTACGCCAAACATCGATAAGACCGATGTACTTGACTATGTGGATGAAGAATATGCCAAAAAGCATTATCTTAAGGCAGGCGGATATAATTTCGACGATTATCCCAACGCCATCGACCCCTCTGTTTTCTATGATAAGGATGACAGGATGTGGATGGTATACGGTTCCTGGAGCGGAGGTATCTTCTTACTTGAAATAGATCCCGAAACCGGAGATGTTATACATCCTGAGATGAACGAAGAGGAAAATGTTGACGCATACTTTGGAAAGAAGCTGATGGGCGGCGGACATATTTCCATAGAAGGACCCTATATAATTTATGAACCACAAACGGATTATTATTATCTCTTTGTTTCCTACGGTGCTTTAACAAGTAACGGGGGATACCAGATGAGGGTATTCAGGTCTAAGACCGTTGACGGAACCTATACAGACATGAATGATGCCTTCCCCGAAAAGAGTGCCCTTCATCAGAATTTCGGATTAAAGCTTTCCGGAAACTACAAGCTTCCAAGTCTTGAAAAGGCATATATGGCCACAGGACATAACTCTGCCTTAATAGATGAGGACGGAAGGATGTATGTTGTTTATCATACAAGGTTCAATGACAACGGAGAAGGGCATTCGCCAAGAGTCCACCAGTTCTTTATGAACAGGGAGGGATGGCCGTGTGAGCTTCCCTACCAGACTCAGGGAGAAACCATATCCGAATCCGGATATGATAAGGATGACCTTACCGGAAGATATTTCGTACTTAATCAGGGATCCGATATAAGCAACGAGATCGCAAATCCCAAGATAATGTATCTTGACGCAGACGGAACGGTTACCGGAAGAGAATCTGCAGGGTCATGGACCTATGAGGGCGGAGACTGTTACATGGACATAGAGATAGACGGAGTTAAATACAGCGGTGTCTTCTGTCCCATGAAGGATGAAGCGGGTGTCGATGTAATGACCTTTTCCGCGGTCGGAAACAACACCACGGTATGGGGTGTTAAGTATACAAATAAATAAAAGCAGAAAACATGCGCAATACAGAAGGCAGGATGTCTTAAAACCTCTGTAATAAAATGTGCTGTTTTCACAAGGAGATACTCTCATGAGTAAAGATTATGAATATAATAAACCCTGGATATTACAGAGGGCTGATCCGTATGTTATAAAGGCAGAGGACAAAACGTACTATTTTACCGCTTCAGTGCCGGAATATGACAGGATAATACTAAGATCTTCAGATACCCTTTCAGGCCTTAGGGACGCAAATGAAAAGGAGATCTGGCACAGACATGAGAGCGGACCCATGAGTAAACACATCTGGGCTCCTGAGATCCACTTCCTTTTTGGCAAATGGTATATCTACTATTCGGGCGGAGATAAGGATGATATCTGGGCAATAAGGCCCTATGTCCTTGAATGCAGCGGAAATGATCCCATGAATGATGAATGGGTGGAAAAGGGAAAGATAAAATGCGCACCCGAGGATGAGTTTTCTTTCAGGGCCTTCTCCTTAGACGCAACAGTATTTGAGGTCAACGGAAAATGGTATTATATCTGGGCGGAAAAGGTAGGCGTCGGGAGACAGATCTCGAATCTTTATATTGGACGCATGAAGAACGGATACAGCCTCGAGACTGTACAGGTTCTTCTTACAACTCCCGATTATGACTGGGAAAGACACGGCTACTGGGTAAACGAGGGACCGGCCGTCATACAGAGAAACGGAAAGGTCTTTGTAACCTATTCCGCAAGCGACACAGGTATCCATTACTGTATGGGAATGCTTACGGCTGATGCGGATTCAGACCTTTTAGATCCTCTTTCCTGGAAAAAGGAAAGGTACCCTGTATTAAGCTCATCATCCAAGCATACGGTTTACGGCCCGGGGCATAATTCATTTACCACAGATGATGAAGGAAATGATATCATGGTCTTCCATGCACGCATAGAAACCGAGATAACAGGAGATCCTCTATATAATCCCAACCGTCATGCAATGCTTATGCCTGTCAGATGGAAGGACGGCAGACCTTATTTTTCATACGAATAGAAAATCAGAAATATTTTCTCTTCCTTGCCCAGGTACAGATTCCCTTGTCAGAGAGGCCTGACATTATGACCGTTGTCCTGTTTCCGTCTCTGTCAAGACCCTTCTCAAGATGAACAAACTCCGTTATCGGTCCGTATTTTAATTCAAGAGTATAATCACCTGTTCTTCTCCAGGTTCCTCTTACGGAGCAGATCATAAGCGTTCCGTCCTTTTTAAGCTCCATGGGATGCGAATGCATTATACCCTGTGGTATGGAGGGTCTAAGCTCTATCCTCTCATACATTCCGGGTATCACTTCATCCCTTATCCTGTTGAGCGCCTCATTGGTATATGGTTCCGAAGCAACTATGGGCCATCCGTCAGGAGTCATAAACATCTTTCTTATCTGTAAAAGGCCCGGGCCTGCATCCTCTTCGCAGAATCTTAATTTTCTTATATGCGATACAATGAACATATCTCCGTTTTCACGGACAAGAGCGGAATTGTGACCGGGTGCCATATAGGGTGATCCGGTAAGCCATCTGTAGCCGCAGTCTATCATAAGGCCCACAGAGCAATCCTCATCAGAATCCGCTCTAAGGTCTTTTCCGTTAAAATCAAGGAAGGGGCCGGTGATCTTTTTGCTTCTTCCAACTCTTATATTGTAATCACTGAAAAGGGAGCCGTATGAAACAAAGAGATAATAATATCCTGTCTCCCCGTGATATATCATGTAGGGGCCCTCTATCGAACCGTCATTCCACAAAGGACGTCTGGCAAGACAGATACCCGTTCTTTTTTCAAGCTCTTCCTCTGAAAGATCCTTAAATGTCATCCCTTCCTTATACGAGGGCATAAGCTTTAAGGACCCGACTCCCGATCCGTCTGCTCCCGCATTAAGGGGAAGTCCCGTGGAATTGTCAAGAGGCATAAGACGTATCCCTCCAAAGAAGGAGCCGTAAAGGAGATAGTGGTCTCCCGTCTCATGATCTATTGCGATGTTTGCGTCTATCGCGTTAATGTCAAGGGTTTCGTCGGATTTTATGACTACCTTCTTTGCAACAAAGGGGCCTCTGGGATTGGAGGATGTTGCAAGAAAGATACAGGATCTCTGGGAACCGAAGCTTGAGTTGGAACAGTAAAGCCTGTATTCATTGCTCCTTCTGACTATATCGGGCGCCCATATGGCCCTGGAACCGGTCCATTCAACTGCCTCCTTGGGTACCTCCCTGACAACTCTTCCAAGAGGCTTCCAATGCGCGATATCTCCGGATATCCACGCATTTCCGTCTGTTGTATAAAGATAGAGATTCTTATCGTCACTGTCCTCGTATATAGCCGGATCATGCAGGGGGTATTCTGCGATCTCATCGGCTTCATCATCGCCTCTGAATCCCGGCTGACCGGTAAATGCCTTATACATCTTTTCTATATCTTCATCCGACTTTGCTTCCTTGTATATCTGGAAGGCGGATATATATCCTCTGTAGGAAACCTGGTAGATGTCTCCTCCAAGATAGAGCATACTGCTCTGGGTAAGGTTTGGTACTTCGACTATCGTCCCCTTAAGTTCACCGTTTATATAAAGTCTCGAGCTTTCATTAAAAGCATCATATACAGCCGTCACAAAGCTCCATTTTCTGACAGGAATTCCGGGGATCAGTACATCATGCCAGACATCACTGAATTCCTCCCTGTGTATCCTGTATACACTTACACCTCCGCTCACCGAGGGCATAAATGAAGCAAAACCTGCTTCATATCTTACGAAAAAGGCACTTATCCAGTTCTGTACATCCATGGGCTTAACCCACATCGAAACAGTATAGCTGCCTCCGTTGATCATGTCTGTCGAAAAGCTTACCAGATTTGTGTTTGTCTCTCCTCCAAGGAAGCTTAATCCTCCCCACTCGTCGGAGATACCCTCTGAAAACTCCACGCCATCTCCGACAATGATTCCTTTATGCTTTCCATCGGTACTGTTTAAGTCATTTTTGAACCTGAACTGATATGACGTCTCATTTTCCCTTAGCTCATTGGTTATAAAGTCAAGATATTCTTCAAGCTCAAGGTGATCCGAATAATACTTGCCCGAAGCACCGTCACAGCCGTTTGTCGCAAGGAATTTCGCTTCCGTTTCAGAGGATACTCCACAGCCTATGACCAGAAACTTCATATCCTTTCCAAGTTCAAACAGAGTCTTCAGTATCCTTTTTCCTCTGTTATTTCTTATATTTTCTTCTATATATCCCGCATCAAATTTAATGGCAGAAATAGGCATGTCTTCAAGATAACGAAAGCTTGAAAAATCCTCTCCAAACCTTGTAAGTGCAATGGAAAAGCCTTCCTCTTTAAGCTTTTGCATATTCAGTATAAGTCTGTCAGAGCCTCTGGGTCCAAATACCATCTCTTCAAGATTCAACTCAAAGTCAGAAGCCTTTGCCCCGTATCTTCCCATTATCTCCTTAAGAGTCTCTATGAGACTATCGCGCAAAAAAAGAATATATGAAAACTGTACGCTTATAACAACATTTTTTCTTCCCGTCCTTCTGAAACGGGAAACAACCTTACACAGTTCTTCAAAGATATAAAGATCAACCTCCTGTATGAAACCGCTCTTTTCAAGTACAGGCCTGAAATCATTCCTTCCCCATATCTTTTTTTCATTCTTTTTCCAGAAGCAGCAGGCTTCCGTTCTTAATAATTTAGAGCTCTGCAGATGGATGACCGGATGGTACTTGATGATGAACCTGCCTTCTTTAAGGGCTGTAGCGGCTGTTACCTCCATTTCCTTCTCTGCAAGTATCTTATCCTCATATTCATCAAAGAATACGTAATTATCCTTTCCAAGAAGCTTGGCCTTATACATGGCCGCGTCACTGTAATTAAGTAGTTCGTCAAGTCCCTCCCCGGGATATACTTCCCAGACTATTCCTATACTTGCACTTATCACTTCAAAGGCAGAATTGTTAACCCTCTCTCTTCTGATACTCTGAAGTATATCTGCTGCAATATCTGCAAGCTTATCCCTTAAATAGAATCCGGGTATCAGAATAACGAACTCATCACCGCCTATCCTTGAACATGCGGCATCAGAGGGTACAACCGACTGTATCATGGCCGCAAAGCCTATGAGAGTATCATCGCCCGAAGCATGACCATACATATCATTTACGGTCTTAAAATTGTCAAGGTCTATAAACATGACCTGTACAGGTTCATCCACGTTAAGAGTATTAAAATATTCCTCCATTCCCTTACGGTTATACAGACCCGTTAAATAATCATAATCAATCTTTTCCATCTGCCTTACCAAATTCTGTCAGCTGTAACCTTAAATCACTGCCTTGCTTCACTCAATACCCAAAAATTTATAATCATTATCTTCGATAACACTTTTTACTGCTTCTTCATCAATATCAGCATTCAGTGTTACAACTGCTGTTCCGTCCTTATGGCTTACCTTTGCCTCATCTATAAAATCCAGCTTTTCAAGGACCTTCTTAACCCTTGCTTCACAATGCTCGCACATCATTCCTTCGATCTTTACAGTCTTTGTCATTTTATTTTCCTCACCTTCTGATAATTTGGAACTATCTTTTATTTTATCATCATTATCCCCATTAAGTACAGAACTATTATTCATTTTTACTGAGGTTACCGGATCCTTGATCCTTCTGTCATGTAAAGCATCATGTATCCTTACGGTATTAAGACGTAAGGCATTGGATACAACGCAAAAGCTCGACAGACTCATTGCAAGTGCACCGAGCATCGGATTCATGGTTATCCCAAGGAGCTTTGAATATGCACCGGCAGCCGTTGGTATGAGAAGAGAATTATAAATGAGCGCCCAGAAGAGGTTTTCCTTTATATTCTTATAGGTTTTTCTTGATAATCTGATCGCTGCAGGAACATCCGACAGAGTGCTCTTCATAAGGACTATATTTGCAGCATCTATGGCGACGTCAGTGCCTGCTCCTATCGCGATTCCGGTATCTGCCCTTGTAAGTGCCGGTGCGTCATTTATACCGTCTCCAACCATTGCCGTCTTACCAAACTCCTCAAGCCTTCTTATGACCGCCTCCTTACCATCGGGCAGGACATCGGCGATAACCTCATCGACTCCCGATTCCTTACCTATGGCCTGTGCGGTTCTTTCGTTATCCCCTGTCAGCATCACAACATGGATCCCCATATTCTTAAGCTCTTCTATGGCACTTAAGCTGTCCTCCTTTATGACATCGGCAACAGCTATTATACCAATAAGCTTATTGTCCATAACAAAGAGGATCGGCGTTTTACCAAGATCGGAATAATCGCTTACAAGCTTAGCCGTTTCTTTATCCGTATCACTTATTTGCGCATTTTCATTATCTGAAGAGAGTATCTTATTTATGAATTTATAGCTTCCGGCAATGACCTCATGCCCTTTTTCTGCATTTAGAGCTTCAGGATCTGATGCTTTACTGTCTTCAAAGGTAAGATATCCCTTAAGACCGTTTCCGACAACAGCCTCAAAGTCCGTCAGCTTAAGCTTTAATGAGGCAATATCCTTATATTTTGATTCAACATATTCAACTATCGCTCCGGCAAGGGGATGCTCACTCCTTTTTTCAAGGGCATAGGCTACCGAAAGAAGCTTCTCCGCTTCGTCTTCAGGAAAGGCCTTTACATCCACAACCTTTGGCTGACCCTCTGTTATGGTACCCGTCTTATCAAGTGCAACTATCTTAACGTTTCCTGCTTCCTGAAGACTTTGCGCATTTTTAAACAGGATCCCGTTCTTTGCACCGACACCGTTTCCAACCATTATGGATACAGGGGTTGCCAGTCCGAGTGCGCAGGGACAGCTTACAACAAGAACGCAGATCCCCCTTGCAAGGGCAAATCCCGTCTCAGCTCCAAGCATAAGCCAGATGAGGACTGTTAAAAGTGCGATCAGTATGACTGCAGGAACAAATATTCCGGAGATCTTATCGGCAAGCTTTGCAACAGGGGCTTTTGTTGCGGCGGCATCAGAAACCATCTGTATGATCTGGGAAAGCGTGGTGTCCTCACCTATCCTTAAGGCCTCACACTTAAGGAAGCCTGACTGATTAAGGGTAGCGGATGAGACTTCATCTCCCTCCTGCTTGTCAACAGGAATGCTCTCTCCCGTAAGGGCCGATTCGTTGACGGCGCTGTTTCCCTCGATCACCCTGCCATCCACCGGAATGCTCTCCCCCGGTCTTACAACAAATATTTCACCGACTTCAACTTCATCAACAGATACCGTAACCTCTTCTTCATTTCTTATAACATTAGCTGTTTTGGGTGAGAGTCTCATGAGACTCTTAAGGGCATTTGTCGTCTTCCCCTTGGAATGGGCCTCAAGCATCTTTCCAACTGTTATAAGAGTAAGGATCATTGCCGCTGCTTCAAAGTAAAACTCATTCATGTATCCCTTTGCACTGTCCATGTCATTATCGGAAACAGCCCTGCTCATCGCAAAGAGCATTATGACGGAATATGTAAAAGCAGCAGAAGAACCAAGCGCTATAAGACTGTCCATATTCGGAGCCTTATGTATCATCGCCTTAAATCCGCTTACAAAAAACTTCCGGTTTATTATCATGACTATGGCTGCCATTAACATCTGCATAAGCCCGACCGCTATATAGTTTCCTTCAAAAAAATCAGGAAGCGGAAGCTTTAACATCATATGTCCCATCGAGAAATACATTAATACCACTAAAAAAACAACAGAGGCTATAAGCCTCTTTTTTAACGCCGGGGTCGCCTTATCTTCCAGTGCTTCCTCGTCTGCCTGCAATTTTTTAAGGTAACTTCCTCTCTTATCCTTTGATCCTTTTGCCTCACTCTCGCTCTTAAGTGAAGCTCCGTACCCGGCATCCTCCACTGCCTTGATTATAACCGAAGGATCTGTATCTCCCTCAACTCCCATCGAATTAGTCAGAAGACTTACGCTGCAGTTTTTTACCCCGTCAATTTTGGATACCGCCTTCTCTACCCTTGCCTGACAGGCTGCGCAGCTCATTCCCGTTATTATATACTGTTCCATTTAAAACTACCTTTCTATTTGGTTTCTGCCACATAGGGCTCATATATTTTTTTAAAGACCTCATTCCTTACGATGGAAACATCCCTGCTGTCATCTGCCCTGGCAACGAGGAAATCGCCCTTGTTCCCTATGGAATAACCTTCCTCATCCCAGTCGTTTATAAGCTTAACCGTCTTATCAAGCTCCTTTGCCATGATAATATTTTCCTGAGTGGACCTGCAGGGCTTTATAAATTTTTCAAGTCCCTTCATGGCTCCAGTTGAGCGGTTCTTTATCGTCGGAATATAGTCCGTATCGTTTTTATAGGGAGTATTTACAAGCTTAAAGCTTTTTGAAAATCTCTCTTTACTGATGGAGTAGGCTTTTCCCGCAGCATCTATCATTACATAGGCATTGCTGTCTATCCTGGTATTTACATCCCCTGCCTTGGTCCTTACCATGACGGGAGTGCCTGTTTCCCATAGCTTTGTAAGATCTACCACACCCATGGTGATCTTTTTTCTGGTATATTTTTTGAAATTCTCCTTTTCCACATCGATATTTCTTGCGTCGATCGTATCATTTGAGGAGAAGAATTTATTCATGGCCATACCGATATAGGAATCTATATCCATATCCTTATATTGAAGGTCATACTTATATTTGGATATAAAGCCGCCGGCCTTGTCAAGATGTCCGCCACCGTCTCCTACATCCTTTGTAAGAAAATCGATGAGTTCGTCGGCCCTTGCTTCTTTTATGCAGCTTCTTGTCGAAAGCTTATACCCGTCCGGAGTCTCATTGAAAACAACACAGGTATCTATGACATCGACCTGAAGGAGGAAATCAGAGATAAGTCCTAAGATATTGGGATCACAGGGCTGGGCGTGGATCATCGCAAATCTGTTATCCCTGTTGTAGACATATCTTATGAGGGCAATACCCGCAACCTCAAGCTCCTTTAAGGACATGTTGGAGTTGATGAGCCTGTTTATCAGTACCTTGTCATAGGTAAGGTTCTCCATCATATCCCTGTCAAGCGGGTGCTTTGCTTCGATAAAGTTACTTGTATCAGTCATAAGCCCGTAATAAAGACAGGTCGAGAGCTTCATGTTCTTGTTGGCATCTATCCCTTCTTTTTTTAACAGA
Organism: Lachnospiraceae bacterium; assembly: GCA_024687745.1. GTDB lineage: Bacteria > Bacillota > Clostridia > Lachnospirales > Lachnospiraceae > UBA2868. Next base: position 359 of record JAILEM010000122.1, on the reverse strand, counting down.
TCCCATACAAGGGTGGAGCAGCTTCCAAGATCAGACCTTATATCTATAAGCTCTTTATCGGTCTTTATGTTAAAATCTGACTGATGATGATCTATGACCGCAAGCTTGTCTGAACCAAAATGGGTGACATTGGACTCGCCGTACTGGCAGTCTACGGTTATAAGAAGTCCCCTGAAATAAAGATCTCTTTCTGCGCAGAACATCATAGGGATCCTGAAGGTATCCACCAAAAGCTTGAGGTTTGACTTCTGTATCTCATTCCTTCCGCCATAGATGATGGTCGTCTCGAGTTTTTTACTCTTAAAATAAAGATACAGTCCATAAGCGGATGCAATGGCATCAGCGTCCGGATTGTCATG
>JAILEM010000109.1 GCA_024687745.1 Lachnospiraceae bacterium | reverse complement strand
AGCGGAAATATTATCTATGTAAACAAAGAGGAAAATGTATCGGTTGGAATGACAGGTACATTTAAGCCGAGAATCTTTGACAGAGTTGAATTTATTGAGCAAAAAGTATTGCCTTCACTTAATGAGTGATTGTCGATTATGTCGGAGGATAATCATACAAAAGAATGATAAAGCGTTAGAACATAAAATCAAAATTTTACTTGCCATGAACAGATTAACAGATTAAAATAAGCGCCTGTATTTTAGAAAAGTGGTAATATTGTCATAAATATTAAATAATTCTTGCGAATCAGATGACGTCGTGATATATGTATTTTAAGAAAATGGATTTTATTCCAAAAATCTAAAACGGAGTGCAAAATGGTAATAAATAGAAATATGTATCTTAACAGGCTCATAAAACGCAAGAATAACGGGCTGATAAAGATAATAACAGGTGTCAGAAGGTGTGGAAAATCGTACCTTCTCTTTAACTTGTTTTATGATCATCTGATCAATTCTGGTGTACCGGAAGAAAATATCATTGCTATCTCGCTAGATGATGATGATTATGCTGAATATTGCGATCCGCATAAATTATACGAGTATATAAAAGGTCGAATTAATGACAGTAAGCAAAAATACTATGTTTTCATAGATGAAGCACAATATGCTATTTCCAAAGAGGAAATGAAGGATCCGGATGTTCCTATAAGGCTATACGGAGTGTTGAACGGTCTTTTGAGGAAAAAGAATGTCGACGTCTATGTGACGGGAAGTAATTCAAAATTCCTTTCTTCGGATATAATGACAGAATTTAGAGGACGAGGTGATGAGATACATATAGCGCCACTTTCATTCTCGGAGTTCTATCCGGCATCAGGAAAGGATAAGCAGGATGCCTGGCAGGAATATTTATATTATGGTGGGCTGCCTCATATACTGGAAGAGCCGGACGAGGAAAGCAAAAGCACATATCTCGAAAGACTTAACAGGGAAATATATCTGAGAGATATTGTTGAACGTTACGGTATAAGAGATGAAGCAGGCATGGAAGAACTGATGAAACTACTTGCTTCTTCGATAGGTTCACTTACAAATGCCCAAAAGGTATCAGATACATTTAACAGCAATGGTAATAAGGGCATTACTATGCCAACCATATCCAGTTATCTTACTCACTTGCAGGAAAGTTTTATTATTCAAAAAGCAGAACGTTATGATATTAAAGGACGGAAATATATAGGAACGCCTTCAAAGTATTACTATACCGATCTTGGTCTTAGAAACTCATTACTAAATTTTAGGCAATATGAAGAAACTCATTTGATGGAGAATGCTATTTATAATGAATTGATTTACCGGGGTTATAACGTTGATGTTGGCTTTGTGGAAACAAGAGTTGTCGAGAATGGGAAAAATACGCGAAAACAGCTTGAGGTTGATTTTGTGATTAATCGGGGCAGCGAGAGATATTATATACAATCAGCTTTTGCTCTTTCGAGCCGGGAAAAAATTGATCAGGAGCAGGCCTCTCTCATAAGGATTCCTGATTCTTTCAAGAAGATTATAGTGGTTAATGGAAACTCGCCATTATGGAGAAACGAGCAGGGAATAACATTAATGGGATTATATGATTTCTTTCTGAATGATAACAGCCTGAATATGTAGTAGTAGATACGGAATATAGAGGTAAAAGTATTGTCGGAATTATGAAATCAGAATTATTTAGAAGATTAAGGAATGAAAGCTTTTATTGATCATGCAGTTATCTCAATGGATAGCTGCTTTTTTAAACAGTATTTTCAAAAAAGAAATTTATTGTAAGTTTTGAAAGTGGATGATACAATATTTTCAAAAGTGAAAAGAATTTAAAGTTTTGAAAGTGAGATTGATATGAAGATTATAGAACGTAAGGATTATTTGAATAGACTGGTAAGGTTAAGAAATACGCCTGATATTAAGATAATAACGGGATTAAGACGTTCTGGAAAATCAGAGTTAGTACGTGCATATATGGAATGGATTCGAGCAAATGAGGATGCCAACATTATATATGTTGATTTTGCAGATTTAAAATTTGATGACATGAAGACCTATAAGGAACTGTATAATTACTGTGAAAGTCAATTTGTCGGTGACAAATCTAATGTGATCGTTGTGGATGAAGTTCAAATGTGTGAGAAATTTGAGCTCGCTATTAATAGTTTATATAACAGTCGAAAATACGATATCTACATTACTGGTTCAAATGCATTTCTATTAAGCTCTGATTTATCGACGTTGTTTACCGGCAGATTTATAGAAATCCCTGTATATCCATTTAGTTTTTTAGAATATTGTGAGTATTATGGATATGATTCTAATACAGTAGATATCTTAGATTCTTATGTTATGAATGGTGGACTAGCTGGTTCGTATGTATACAGCAAAAAAGAGGACCAAGCATCATATATAAAGGATGTTTATACTACAATTATTAAACGCGACCTTGTAGATAAATATGGTATTAAGGAAGAGGCTTTATTAGATTCATTAACAGATTATATGATGGACAATATTTCCAATCTCACGTCTGCCAGCAAAATAAGCAACGTTTTTAAGCAAAACAAGGTTGAGACTAATCATATTACTATAGGAAATTATATGAAATATCTCTGTAGTGCTTTTATGTTCTATAAAGTAAAGCGCTATGATATACGTGTGAAAAAATATTTAGAAACATCAGACAAATATTATCTTAGCGACTTGGGATTTCGATATGCAATGCTTGGAACAAGAAATATGGATTATGGCAGAGCGTATGAAAACATCGTTGCTCTGGAATTGCTTAGAAGAGGCTATGAGATTTATGTCGGAAAACTTTACCAGAAGGAAATAGATTTTGTTATAATGAAGCAAAATGAAAAGATTTATATTCAGGTATCCGATAATATTTCTGACCAAGATACGTTGGAACGAGAGTTGTCTCCACTGAGAGCGATTAAAGATGCATATCCTAAGATTTTGATTGCGAACACAAAGCACGATGATTACGACATTGAAGGAATAAAAGTACTAGATTTAACAAATTGGTTAATGAGGTAAATTAAAGTTTTTCGATCTAAGGGAAATTATATTACAGAATAACTCACGTTGACAAATGAATGGCTGTTACTATTCAGCTAAGACCGGAATTGACGTTTACAAAAAATGGCCTGATATGATACGTTATAGTTGATATGTTAGACATTTACAAAGGATCTTATCAGAAGGGGGAATCGTTATGACAAGATTTAAGAAATTCACATCT
>JAILEM010000099.1 GCA_024687745.1 Lachnospiraceae bacterium | reverse complement strand
GCCTCACTCTGATCGTGGGTAACATAGACTGCGGTGATCCCTGCTTCCTGCTGGATACGACGGATCTCAGTACGCATCGTAACCCTTAGCTTGGCATCAAGATTTGATAAAGGCTCATCAAAAAGAAGAACTCCAGGCTCTAACACCAATGCTCTTGCAAGAGCTACTCTCTGCTGCTGTCCTCCGGACAACTGATTTGTCATTCTTGCTTCCATTCCCTCAAGACCGACAAGCTTAAGAATATCCGTTACCTTCCGTCTTATCGTATCCTTATCAAGCTTTCTCAGCCTTAAACCATAGGCAACATTATCAAAGATATTATAATGCGGTAACAGTGCATAACTCTGAAAAACCATCGCAGTATCACGCTTATTGGGGGTTAGCGCATTTATTGGTTCGTCCGCTAAATATATCTCGCCTTCATCAGGGCTCTCAAAACCTGCTATCATACGGAGCACAGTCGTTTTTCCGCAGCCTGAAGGGCCAAGAAGAGTAACAAAGCTTCCGGGTTCTATATCAAGGTTTACATCCTTAACAGCGTAAAAGTCTTTTTTTGTCTTGGGATCCTGATATATCTTTGAAATATGTTCAAGTCTTATACCTTTTTTTTCTTTTCCCATTATCTAATCTCCTCTTTGATCTTACTGCCTGTTCCAAAACGGCTTATTATAAAATTCATGATAAATACCGAACCATATGTGATCACGATAAGTATGGTAGCAAACGCACAGGCGATACCATAGGAACCCTTTTCGGCAAATTCGTTGATCTGTACAGTGATAAGAAGGTACTGAGGGGTAACTAACAGTATGATCGCACTTATAGCCGTAATACTTCTTACAAATGCTGTTACAAGGCCGCTTAAAAAGCTGTCCCTTATAAGCGGCAGGGTCACGGTCATAAAAACAGTAAGTGAGTCCGCACCCATATCATATGCCGATTCCTCTATGCTCTTATCTATCTGTCTTAAGGCGGAAATACCGCTCCTTGTTCCCGTAGGAAGACTTCTTACTACAAATACTATCACAAGGATGGCTCCTGTTCCGTATAATCCCTGCAGGAAACCGGTCCGGAACACACCTGCGGAAAATCCTCTGATATAACCGATACCAAGTACGGTACCGGGAACCGCCATTGCAAGCATCGATACAGCCTCAATAAACCCTTTCCCTTTAAATTTTCTCTTAACGACCAGATAGGAAATGATCATTGATATCAGTGCCGTGATCGGCGAAGCTATCAAAGATAATATAAATGAATCCTTAAAGGCCTTAAAGCCTTTATATTTCGTAAAGACCTGAGTAAACCACTTGGTCGTCAGATGGAAATCATAACCCCAGGTCTTAAAGAGTGCACCAAACGGTACGCATATATACATCATAACTACAAAAATCGCCATCAGTGAACAGAGAATCGACAATGGCAGAGTAACGCTTCTTTCCATAACAAGCATTCTCTGACGTGATGCTTTACCCGAAAGGGTTGCCGTACTCTTTGCCTCAAGATAGAACTTCTGCACAACAAACATCACAAGAGTGATGCACAATAATACCACTGCCATAGCTGAGGCACCTTCCTTGTCATAAGCACCCGTTATCTGCAGATAGATCGTAGTTGCCAGCGTATCATAAGAACCTCCTATGATCATCGGGTTTGCAAAATCCGCTATGGATTCGATAAAGGTAACAAGAAATGCATTTCCGAGACCCGGAAGGATCAACGGAAACGTCACGGTCATAAAAACCTTCCATCTTGATGCACCCATATCGCGCGCAGCCTCCTCAAGGGATGGATCGATGTTTTTCAAAAGACCTCTCAGCATCATGTAACAGACAGGGAAAAATGTCATGGTCTGAACTACGGCTATTCCCCAGAATCCGTATACATTATTATCATAGATATGTAAAATAAACCTGGTAATTATTCCTGCCTTTCCAAAAAGCATTATCATGGAAAGCGAAAGAACAAACGGCGGGGATACGACAGGAAGCATCGATACAACTTTAAACAGCCCCGAAAGAAACCTTGTACGAAGCTTCACATACTCCTCGACATATGCAAACAGAAGTCCTATAAGAGTTGATGCTATACCTACAAAGAACCCCACCTTAAGAGTATTTGTAATAGCCTTTCTGAAATTGGCCATACCCATGATACGTCTGAATATGGACAATCCCACCCCCTCTTCCGTTATAAAGCTGTCTACCAAAAGGATTGCAAGCGGATAGAGGATGAACAGTGCCAGGAATGTGATAAGTACAACTATGGTCGTAACCATGACAGGATCTGCCAGGAATTTTTTTCTGTCCAGAGCAGCACTCTGTTTTTTTGCCATGGAAAACTCCTTTCTACGGAATGATTACAGAATAATCCAATATCCTATTAAAAAATATTCGGGGTGCACAAAGGTGCACCCCGAAAACATTTAATAATTATTCAGTCTGGAAACGATCATCTGCTGCGGTTCCAAGTGCTGACATAACCTCTTCCACATAGGTTGTTGTATTTGCTTTTGCATCCTCAAAATCGTATTCCATAACATTATCCGGATCAAGTCCAAACTCTGAAGCGATCTCAGGCTGTTTTGCATTGTCAAGAACCAGGAACTGATATGAACCGTTCTTTGCCGCAAGTTCAACACACTCAGGGCTTAATGCATACTCTATCCAAAGCTTAGCTGCATTGGGATGCTTTGCTCCGCTGAATATTGCCGTTGCTCCGATCTCATATGAGGTTCCCGATGAAGGGATAACAAGACTGATGTTCCCGTATCCGTTATCTTCAATCTGGGTTATACCGTCATGAAGGAAACCAATACCTACAACACATTCACCTGTTCCTACATTCTTAGATGGTCCTGAACCTGACTTTGTATATACCTGAATATTCTTGTCAAGATCTACGAGGTACTGTATACCCTCATCATGACCATACTTCTGAATCATAGTATTTACAACAAGCTTGGCTGTTCCTGCGGTATTGTAGTTAGAAAGCCATATGAGTCCCTGATACTGGGGATCAAGAAGATCTTCCCAATCCTCGGGAGCGGGTATTCCCATTCTGTCAAGCTCATCTGTATTTACCATAAAGCCTAAGATTCCTTTATAGATACCATACCAGTATCCGTCCTTATCACGATAGGTGTCTCCGATAAGATGAGAAGCGTTCTTTGCATCATAGGCCTCAAGAAGCCCTTCGGATGCTGCGATATTATACGGATCCGTAGTTCCTCCAAACCATACATCTCCCGAAGGATTTCCGGCTTCTTCTTCTATCTTTGACTGAACTTCACCGGTAGATAATCTCTGATACTGTACATCTATCCCGTAGAGCTCCTTAAAATGATCACAGGCTGCTGCGAGATAATCCTCTTCGCAGGAACCGTAAACTATAAGAGTTCCCTCTTCCTTAGCCGCTGCCACAAGCTCTTCGTCAACTGCTTCTCCTTCAGCCGAACCCTCTTCTGCCTGAGCCTCTTCACTCTTTTCTTCTGCCTCCGTACTCTCAGCCTCTGCTTCGGGCTCTGCCGCAGGTGCCGGAGCTGTTGTGTAGCCTGCACAGGCAACAAGACTAAATGCCATTGCTCCTGTCAGTAAAACTGCCAATAACCTTTTCATACGTAACCTCCTTTTATCCTGATTATGATTTCAGGTGGCCGGATCAATATCTCCTCAGATAAGATTTTAAGTGTATCACTCTCCGGTCATCTTTATATAATATACCATATTTTTTTTTACCATGCACCTTATGTTCATTTAAAATCAGCGTAAAAAACAGGGACACTTATTTGAATTAAATGTCCCCGTTTATCCCTTTATCATTTATACTCATTTATAATCAATAACTTCCCACATCTCTCCCATATTAAGGATCTCTTTATCGGGAATACAAGCATTACATCCGCTTTTTTTATTACCTTCGTCACAGAAGCTGCAGCCTGTACAGCTTCCTGTACACGATGATGAAGATAGAGATACTTTTTTTATTATTCCCATATTTTCGAGGTATTCAAGCTTTCTTCCTATATCTGAGGTAGTAGTGTTTAATTCCGATGCCAGCATAAGGGTTGTTCTGGCATGGCCATCTTTTAGCAATTCAAGAAGTTTATCCATAGTCTGCCTCACCAGATGAGAATTCCTATATGATATACGACAGCGGCAAGTACCAATGCACCAAGGGTATAATATATGGCTATCTTTGCGGTCCATTTAACGGAATGAATCTCCTGATAGGTTGCGGCAAGAGCAACAACACAGGGCATATTAAAGGTGATCGCAAATATAAATGCCAAAGCTTCAGGCTTTGTTACATTTGTAAGCAGGGTATTATTAAGATCAGCTGCCACTGCTCCGCCGCTCATAGCATCGCTGAATGCACCATAGAAATTTCCTCCGTTAAAGAGAGCGCTTATAACACCGAGGGCTCCTTCTTTACCTATGGAGGATGCAACAAAAGCCATGAACAGCTTCCAGTTAAGTCCGAATATCTTCGTCACAGGTTCTATAGCCATACCGATCTTATAAAGGATCGGATCGCTTCCCGAAACAAAGGAATAACTTAAAAGCCAGAATACAGTACAAACCACAAGCACCACCCTAGTAACACGGATAAAGGTATCCTTTGTACGTCCAAGAACATATCTTAATAAAGCTCCCCATTTTGGCTTATGATAAGGAGGCATCTCCATTATCATCCCGTAACGGTTTTCCTGAGTGATCAGGTTTCTCCCAAATATCTTTGCTGTGATCCACATATGAAGTATCATAGTAAGTAATATCGCCACTATAACAAGTACGGCTCCGGGTCCGAAGAAAAGAGTCGAGAGCATAGGCACAACAGACCAGGCAGCCCCACAGGGAACAGCCCAGGCAAGGGCTATAGTAAGAACCTTCTGTCCCCAGTTTTCTATTACACGGGACCCTGCTGCTCCACCCATGGTACATCCGAAGCTTACTAAGAAGGGCATAACGGATTTTCCCTGGAGCCCGAGTTTACCCATTGTGTTATCAAACACATATGAAACCCTCGCCATTATACCTATTTCCTCAAGCAGTCCGAATACCAGAGTAACACCGAAAACAAAACCCAGCATCTGGAAAATATATGCAAAGGACTGGATTATGACACTGTTGATTATAGCTATAAGAATATCCGGACATCCGGCCGATATAAGCCACTCACCTATCGGAGCCTTAAGTGCGGCTATACCCATTCCAACCCCCATTAAAGGAAGTGCCGGTATGAAGGAAAGGATGAGACCTATCAGTATCGTAAGAACAACCGCGGGTTTTCCCCAGGTTTTATTTGTATATATCCTGTCAAGTTTGCTTAAGGTAATATTTTCATTCTTTTCATTTACTGCACCTGAAAGCACGCTGTCGATCCAGGCAAATTTTGCACCCCCGGCTTCAACCGCCCCCTGTACGGATTTTCTGAAACTGTCGATCTTTTCTGTCTTCTCGGGATCCAAACCTGTTTTTAGCTTCTCAATAACTACCGGATCGTTTTCAAGAGCTTTTATGGCTATCCACATCGGTGAATATCCGCTTATCAGCCCGTCCGGAACCATTTCCTTAATCTCATTATAACCGTTTATCCCGGCATATTCCTGCTCCAGAGAGGAAGCATCTATAATTGACTTATCTGTAACCGCCCTTTCAAGAGCTTTATAAAACGGTTCATATCCCTTTTTATCATTAGCGGAAAAGAGTATCACCGGTATACCGAGATTTTTCTCTATAACGTTTACATCTATGTTTTTTCCCTTTTCCCTTGCCACATCCGCCATGTTAAGGACCAAAAAGCTTGGAACAGTTATTCCCGCATAATCGGCTGTCATAAATAAGCTTCTTTCAAGCTGGGAGCTGTCTGCAAGTATGCATACGACATCTGCCCTGCCTGATGCGATAAAGTCCCTGGTGATCACTTCTTCATCCGAATTTGCCGAAAGACTGTAGGAACCCGGAAGATCTACGATATCATAAATTTTCCCGTTATGAGAAAAGCTTCCATCCTTTTTTTCAACTGTCTTACCGGGCCAGTTTCCAACATGCTGGCGAAGTCCCGTAAGAGCATTGAAAAGAGTTGATTTTCCGGAATTGGGCTGTCCCAAAAGAGCTATCGTAACTATCTCACTCATGCTCCCACCTCCGTCACTTCGATACCTGAACACTCCTTTTGATTAAGAGCTATCATGGTATCTCTGGAATAGACAAGCATAGGCCGGTTCTTATCATTTTTAATGACTCTCAGACGGCTTCCGGGTGTAAGACCTATGGAGGTGATACGGCTTATAAAACGATCATCTCCGTTAAGTCCCGCTACTACAGCGGTATTGTTTTCTTTCAGTTCTGTTAACTTCATCCTTCTTTCTCCCTCCTTGTATTCTATGGACTTTCAGGCAGGATCATTGATCTTGTCGTATCTTTATAAATCATTTTTATATAAGATCTAGCATGATCTTTTTCGTTACCGGTATCAAACATTCCCTACAAATCAGTTAGCCACGACTAACTATTATACAAAAATTATAGGAAAATATCCATATTTTTAAATAAAAAATAAACATACCTGTAAATAAAAACTTAATATCGAACTACTATCGCACAAAAATCCTATTTTCCCTCGTAAGAAATAACCGAGGCAACGTCATATTTTGAAAGACGCTCTCTACCTTTGAGTCCTTTAAGCTCCATTAAGAATATGATCTTTACAACCTCTCCGCCAAGCTCCTCAACCATCCTTGCGGATGCTCCTATCGTTCCTCCGGTAGCGATCAGATCGTCGACAAGAAGAGCCCTCTGTCCCTTCTTTATAGCATCCTTATGCATTTCAACGGTAGCCGAACCATATTCAAGCTCATAACTGCATTCAATAGTATCACCGGGAAGCTTTCCCTTCTTTCTTACAAGTACAAGGGGTTTATGAAGCTCATATGCAATAGGTGCCCCAAAAATAAAGCCTCTCGACTCCGCACCCACAACAACATCAAAATCAAGTCCTTCCACAAGCTTTAAAAGTTCGTCTATTGCCAGTCTGAAACCATCCGCATCCTGAAGCACCGTTGTAATGTCCCTGAACATTATCCCGGGACTTGGAAAATCCGGAATCGTCCTTACATATTCTTCTATCTTCTTCATATCATATCCTCCCTCTTTTGGATCTCGATAATCATATATGATCCTGACAGACCTTCCTGACCAGATACAATAAATATATCACACAAATATTTCAAAAAAAACCTCTCCCTTATAATTATCCCGTGACACACAGGTGATCATTTCTTCTTCCCGTTATTTTTTTTCTATGATATAATTTGAGATCATAAAAACACATAAATTTGTGATGGTCTGAAGGAGATAATATTGAAACAATTAAAATGTCAGCACTGCGGAGCCTCCATCCACTGGGACGGATACAGTAAAATAGTTAAATGTGATTTCTGTGATGCGGAATATGAGATGCATCCTGAAAGCAACCGGGGTAATTCCCATACAGGTATGCCACAATACGGGGACGGTACCGTTATTCCAATGACAATGAATGGAGATGAGATAATAAAAAACCGTTTTTTTATGGAAGCCTATGTTCCGTCTGGCTTTTTGATCACTGTCAAAGCAGCGGACAGATGGGACATGATCGGAACCCCCTTTGTTCCGTGCTTTTTTCTGGAATCACCTGATCATAAAACCACTATAGCATTTGTCGGGACCGCAAAATATAAACATATCGATCCCGGAATGATGACACAGCATCTTCAGGAAAAGGTGGATTTCGGACCGATCAATCCTCTAAACCCCTCTTATTTCCGTTTGAAGTCATATATGAACGCAAGGGATTACTGTGACAGTATCCTCCAAAAATGTCCTGAGATATCAAATATACAGTTATATGATGAGAAACAGCCTGATGAGAAAGAAAGAAATAAGCATCAGCAGATAATAACGGAAAGATCACAGGCGGGCTTTGCCGAGATCATACCGGAATGGATAAGAAGGTATTATAACTGTACTTCCTCAACCGGGGAACCCATGAAGGCTGTTGTGGAAACAAGGATCGTATTGAATAAAATAAAGTCGTTTGCCAATATGTCCGACCATATGAGATCGCTCGGCAGGAAGGGGGAATCCTTATTTGGGGGAAAACTTGGCAGCTTTGTCAATAAGATGGCGGATACGGTAGCGGAAAGATCCGAGCAGAAGATATGGGAGGTTCAGTATGAACTCTTTCTTGTATGCCCTGCATCAGAGTTAGATACAATGCTTAAGGAATTTGAAAAGGTTGATGAGACCACTCAATATCTCCCCGATATCGAACAGATAAACGCCGAGCTCAACCAGTTTGTGGAAACCCAGAAGATCAGTGCCGCAAACGCTGTCAATAATGCACAGATGCAGATGGCTCAGGACAGAGCCGCTTCATGGGAGCGCCGTTCTGCCATCATACAGGATACAAAC
>JAILEM010000098.1 GCA_024687745.1 Lachnospiraceae bacterium | reverse complement strand
ATTATTTTTTAAAAACCTGATAAAAAGAACCGGTTGAGACATTTTTATTGATGATCACAATTATGGAGCATACATTGTAAATCCGGGATGATGGGAGATGACGTGGACATGGTTTGCAAGAAGCGTTAAGTGCAGGTATGGTTTGCAAGAAGCGTTAAGTGCAGGTATGGTTTGTAAGAAGTGTTAAGTTCATGTATGGTTTGCGGGAAACTGTTGGAGTGGATCTGATTTATATAATTGGCAGCTGATAATACGAATCCGTGAAGGGAGATTCTAAATGAAGAGATCAGAAAAAGGCATGATCAATAACCAAAACGATAATTTGGAAGGCGTGATCAATAACCTAAACAATAATTTAGAAGGAGCAGATTTCCGGGTTGATAAGGGAACATCACAGTGTGGTTCATATAAGGCTGATGTTGAGACTGCTGATATAAAGAAAGATATTACGGAAACTGAGAACAAAAAACCCGAGGATATAAATATTAAAGATTATATCCCGGATGAAGGTGATTTTGAAGACTATATCCCGGATGAAGGCGATTTTGAGGACTTTGTTCCGGATGAAGGCGAATTTGAGGAGTTTATTCCGGATGAAGCTGATTTTGAAGATTTTAATCCCTTTGGTCCTGATGAAGACGACGTTCCTGTACTTTTTGCCGACTTTGATGTGACCGGGCTTCTTAAGGATATGTCTGAAGACAGGAATTCAAAAACTTTATACAGGGAAGCTGTGATTGAACAGATCATGGCTATTCTGATAAGCAGGAACAAACCAAACGCCCTGCTTGTTGGACCGGCTGGATGCGGTAAGACTAATATTGTGGAGGAGTTTGCCGGCAGACTGTCAAAGAATAGCAGGAGCATACCTAAGCGGCTTAAAGGTTACAGGGTCTTATCTGTAAATCTTTCAGATATAGTATCAGGCAGCGGACTTGTGGGAGATATTGAAAAAAAAGTAAAGAGTCTGGTGAAATATTTTGAAGAACCGGATAACAAGGCCATTCTTTTTTTGGATGAGGTTCATATGCTCTGCTCCGGAGACGGATCTTACAGGAAAGTTGCGCAGATGTTAAAACCTGCTCTAAGCCGCGGGAAGTTTATGGTCATTGCCGCAACAACCACGCAGGAAATAAAGAGGCTGGACTCGGATCCTGCCTTTAACAGAAGGTTTACAAGGATTCTTGTCGATGAACTGACTAAGGAACAGACAATAGATATAATAGAAAAGACTCTGCCGTCAATGCAGAAACATTATGGCGTAAGGATTAACAAGGACAGTGGAGTATCTGAACTTATAGTGAATATTGCTGACGAGTTTTGCTCTGTAGGTTCACACAGACCGGATAACGCCCTTACTCTTCTTGACAGGACAATAGCAGGATATGTTGTTAAGGAAAGAAAGCAGAGGCTTAATCTTACCAAAGAAATTGTTGAAAATACAGCGTACAGGATAACCTCGGGGAACAGTAAGATGAAGAAGCTTGATGTCAGCAGACTAAGAGAGAAGCTTTCGGTTATCCAAGGACAGGATGAGATTATAGAGGATCTTATAAAGGTTTTAAGATTATATGATATGCACGTAAGGCCAAGAGTTAAGCCCTTGACTTTTCTTTTTTCAGGCCCGTCGGGAGTAGGAAAGAGCGAGATCGCTAAAATACTCGCAAGGGAGTATATAGGTGAAAAGCCCATAGTCCTTAACATGGCTGAATATAATACGTCTGCTTCTATCAACAGGATAATAGGTGCGCCGGCCGGTTATCTTGGTTCAGACAGCAATACAGAATACCCCTTTGACAAGCTTGATACAAACCCATATCAGCTCATCCTTCTTGATGAGTTTGAAAAATGTGACCGAAGTGTACAGCGCCTTTTTATGTCCGCCTTCGATGATGGGGTGATGAAAACAAATATGGGTAATGAGATCGATTTTTCAAAGGCGGTTATCATCGCAACATCCAACGCAGGGTGTACTAAAAACACAGAAAGTATAGGGTTTAACACAGGCGATAAGGAAAGGGATATATCTTTGTCCGATCTTTCCGAATACTTTGATATAGAGCTTCTGAACCGATTTTCCCATAAATATACGTTTAATAGGATAAATAAGCAGATATACACTTCGATCGTAAGTGATATATATCAAAAGGAGGTATCGGAACTTGACCTGTCGGGGGTTGAGAAAGCAAACAGAACTCTTTTGGATCTGAAACTGAAGGAAGATGAATTGGAGATGCTTGTCGATAAGTCATACAGGCCAAAGCTTGGGGCCAGACCCGCTAAAACGGCAGTATTCGAATATATAGATGAACGTCTTCTCGGATATTCTGAAATAGAGGAAAAAAAAGGATCGTTACCCCGGCAGAAATCAAAGCCCCATAAGACGGGATCTTCCGGAAATAAAAGATCTAAGAAGGCTGCATATGATCTCTCAACGGAAACGCGAAGGATGGGATGATATGGAATCTGTTGTGATTGCTTCCGGATTTGTGAAAGGTTATTAAGATCAGCAGCTACAAAAAAATATGACCTGTATGCATTACAGCGAAAGCAAAGAGGAAATTGCAAATATTATTGAAGCATAAGCGGAGGCAAGGTTTAATTATTTAAGGAATATGAGTAAATCCCGCATATTAAGTCAGACGGAAGAAAAGTTACATACAGACTCATATGGGATGATCAGGAACCCGGTACTCTGGATGCATTTGGAATGGAGGTTTCAGAGGAAAAGCTTACAATATTGAATGAACTAAGGGGACGAATGAATTAAGTGGAAGGAGCCGGCGGTTCGTTTCAAAATGAACCACTGACTCCGTCCCCATGGTTCATTGGTGGTGTTACAGGAAAAAAGGAAGCGTGTCATGGGAGAAACGGAATTTATTAATTCAATTGTTGAAAATTTTATAGGCGGGATTTGCGCATTTAACATTAATTCGAAAACACTGAGTCTGGCTCCTGTTTATTTAAACAGTGGTTTATACCGGATGTTAGGCGGTAACAAAACCTCGATCGACAGGATGTTTTCAGATCTCAGAATTTCGGTCATTCCGGATGATACAGCTGTTTTTGAACAGGGGATCAAGGACATCCTTGCGGATGACGGCCCGGTCACATTTGCTTTTCGTATTGTAAATACTGACGGTGGACTTATGTGGCTTCGAATAAACGGCAATCTGTATTCCAGGGATGGCGACAATAATACCATTGTCAGCGTGATCACAGACTGTACCGAGGAAATGACGATCGAAGAGGAATTAAAGAGGCAATCGGATTATATGAGCCTTCTTATAGGTACCGATATAACCTTTGATTTTAACTGTCGTACAGATGTATGTGTTTTTCGTTATGCAAAATCAGATTCTTACACGCATGACGAGGTAATACAGGGATATGTGGAAAAGCTGCCGACAAGCGGTATTCATGAGGAAGATGTTAAGGCTTATGCCAAAGTTTTTACCAGCGCACTATATCATTCACACAGGGATACCATTGATTTTCGTGCCAACAGCTTTAATGACTCGGGGGAATACCGTTGGTACAGAGCAAATATTGTGAGTATCATGGGTAAGGAAGGATATGTATCACATGTCATCGGACATATAAAGGATATACATGAGGATAAGCTTAAGGAGATCGAGCTTCAATTAAGGGCTGATCATGACGGACTTACCGGTCTTATGAATAAAAAGGCAACCGAGGAGCTTATCGAGAGGATAATCCCTAAGTATGAGGGTACAGATGATAAGGGCGCATTGCTGATATTCGATACAGATAACTTTAAGGGAGTTAATGATAATTTCGGACACAGTATGGGTGATCATGTGCTTGCGACCATAGGCGAGATAATCCGGAGTAATTTTAAGGGTAGAGATGTAACCGGACGAATCGGAGGAGATGAGTTTTTGGTCTTTGCCAATAATATAGGTAATTCCGATAATGCCGCCCTTCTTGCAGGACGTATAGAGGAGCAGGTTATGCATGCCTTTGACGGAGAGGAGGTAGAGGGGAAGGTTTCGCTGAGTATAGGGATAGCGATGTTCCCTGCAGATGGAACGGACTTTAGTACCTTGTATAAGCACGCAGATGAGGCTCTTTATTTTGTAAAGGAACACGGAAAAGCCGGCTGGAATCTGTATAGCAATATTTCCCGGGATACGGTCCGACTGAGTTAAACCCTGTAATGTAAATCAGGTCGAACGGTTAAAAAAATGCTTGACCACAAATTTTTTTATGATATGGATAATGCTTGCTATAATAACACCTAATGAAAATAAGGACAATAAATAGGGGATAAATAATAATAAAGGGTTTTCTGTATTGCAATTTTTATATATATTCATACATATATCTTCACGCAAAATTTCTTCGAATAGATATATAATAAAAATGCAATTTCCCCAATAGGATATTATTTTGCGAATAAATAAGGGCTTGGTCGATGTTTTAAAAAATCTTTTTGTCAGGAAAAAAGTGCTGACTGCAGGTATAAAAAACAAATTTTCAATGTGGAAAAAACTCCATTGGTCATTTTTTAAAAAATCCGCATAGGTCAACAATAAACATAGAAAACTATTTATTATTGTTAAGCCAATTGCAAGTATAACTGGATTTTTTTTGTAAAACGGATATTGTTTTGTCTTTATTAATGGTTTATCAGAATCAAATATTGAGTCTAAATAATACCCCGTTATAGGAAATAAGATGATATTGGACATAATGGGAATGCTAAGACATATATTTCCCTCCATTATGAAGTTGCCAATAGGAACTATAATATTATATATAAGTGCTAAGGCAATTATAAAAATATAATCTTTTTCTACCATATTCTCTGTAGCTGATCTGAGAAACGGAAGAATAAGTAAAAATGCTATATATGAATATAAAAACCAAAAGGGTGTAATAAATGGAGATGTATATATCATCTTAAAAAAATAGACAATGCTAAAGCCGTACTCAGGATGCTTTATGTATAAACGAATATAATAAATAAATGAGACTAATATGAGAATAATACTGATTCTTAAAACACGTTTTATAAGTAAAGTTTTAATATCCTCTTTTTTAGGAATGAGAAGTGCACCGGATATCATAAAAAATAATGGTACACCTATTTTGCATAGATTAGACAGAATAATACATATTATTTGAATGAATTTGTTTGACGTAACGGTAAATAACTCGTATCCATATTGTCCGGTGTGATTATATATAACGCATGTGAAGGCAAGTATCCTGATAAATTGAAGATAAAGCTTATTTTTCATAATAATCCTCGGTGAAAAAAATAAGAAATAGCGAGTGGACTTCTTAATAATAATTTAATTAAAGCAATTATACTATTATTTGTAATTTATGTCATTAATAAAATGACTTAGAATTATTAGTAAATATATGGTTTTAACTCAGTCGGTGTACAAGCTACGACTTAGTATAGTTTGTCACACCCCACCCACGCTTGAGCTTAGAGGTGTGGGATTGCAAATGTCAGGCAAAATTTAACATCGAGGATGCACAAGGATTCGGATAGGAAATATGTCTGCAAAACAGACCCGAGTCCTGCGCCAAAGACCGGTGAGCAAATCCTGACTATATAAGGAATGATAGAAGTTTAGCATATTGCCGTAAAAAGACGATAAAAGAAGGATTTTGGTGAAAAAATAAAACTATCCGGTTTATCTTAAGAACGTATCAAAAAGTGAACTGTTGTATAGCATAATATAAGAAGTTTTATCCGACTTAACAGGTTATTATATTTTATTATGGAGTACAATAGGAAAGGAGTATCATTGTCAAATGAATATATCGCACAGAAAGGTAAAAAAAAGGATACTGTTTAAGGATAAGTCAGGAAATATCCTGCCGGAAAGCAAAATAGGTATAAAACAGGTAAAGCATGAGTTTTTGTTTGGATGCGGCGGTTTTGTTTTCATCCCGTATATCTTAAACGGAGGCGATGAGAATAAACAGCTCACGGATAGCTGGCTCAAGATATTTAACTATGCAACACTTCCTTTTTATTGGGGAAATTTTGAGCCTGAAGAGGGAAAACCAAATACCGAGACCCTGATGAGAACGGCAAACTATCTTAAGGACAATGGCGTCAGGGTAAAAGGTCATCCTCTTTGCTGGCATACGGTATGTGCCGACTGGCTGATGAAATATGATAATGAAACGATCCTGAAAAAACAGCTTGGCAGGATCGAAAGAGAGGTCACCGGCTTCAAAGGCGTTATAGATATGTGGGATGTCATAAATGAGGTTGTTATAATGCCGATCTTTGATAAGTATGATAATGCCGTTACCAGGATATGTAAGGAAAAGGGAAGAGTGGGACTTATCAGGGAGGTTTTTGCCAAAGCTTATGAAAGCAATCCGGATGCAGTGCTTTTACTCAATGATTTCAATACAAGCATCAATTATGAGATATTGATAGACGGCTGTCTGAATGCAGGAGTCCCCATCAGCGCCATAGGTATCCAGTCCCATCAGCATCAGGGCTATTGGGGAAAAGAAAAACTTGAAGAGGTGCTGGATCGTTTTTCCGGGTTTGGTCTTCCGATTCATTTTACGGAAAACACGCTGATCTCAGGAGAGATCATGCCATCTTATATTGAAGATCTTAATGACTGGGTAGTGGACAGCTGGCCGACAACTCCCGAGGGAGAGGAAAGGCAGGCAAGAGAGGTCGAGGAGATGTACAGGATACTGTTCTCTCATCCGCTTGTTGAGGCTATAACATCCTGGGATTACAGGGATGGATCCTGGCTGAAGGCTCCGAGTGGATTTGTAAGAGAAGATAATACCCTAAAACCCTCCTATGAGATGTTACAAAAGCTTATAAAGCAGGAGTGGTGGACAGATACAACAGTAACGACTGATGAAAACGGGTGGGTGGAAGTAGAAGCCTTTAAGGGAGACTATCAGATAATTTATGGAGACAGAAGTACTGAAATTAAGTTAAATGATGATTCAGATGAGGCAGTTACCGTAGGATAAAGCGCGAACCCTTAGCCGCTCAATTGTTTTTAACTTAAGTCGGAGAAATCCCCTGCCTCTAAGTTCCGGCGCAGGTGGAGTTATGACAGACTATACTAAATCGGCTGCAAGCCCCGACTTAAGTTAAAACGCTTAGCGAGGATGCGCACGGATTCGGATAGGAAATATGTGTGCAGAGCAGACAAGAATCCGGCGCAGGGGACTATCGAGCGAGTCCTTACACAAGAAGGATATTTAAGAAATGGATTACAGTACATACGAAGTATATGATTTTGATCGTGTGAGTGCCTTCAATATGTCCACCGGATATAAGGAGAGAAGCTATCAGACTCACTGGCATTCTTACGGGGAGATAATGTTAGTAGGTCCCGGTAAGACCAATATATACAGAGTTGGAAAGAATACATATGAGCTGGTACCGGATGACCTTGTCCTGGTTTGGCCAATGGAGACACATTCCATTGTTGATGCGGATCGTAAAGAAGCATTGGTGATCCAGTTTTCCAGCGCATTTATAAATTCTCTTTTTGATCTGCGCAGAATAATGCATATGTACCGGAATCTGCATATAATCTGTGTCAATGCACATCCGAAGCTTGCATCTGAATTGAAAACGATCACATATCAGATGAAGGAAATATTTTTTTCCGAGAGAGCAGACCGTGAAATAAGATGCTGTATGCTCCTTATGGAGTTTATGCTCAAGCTGCTCGAATACAGGAAGGAACTGGATTCGGAGTTATCAGAGGAGGACAGCTACGGATACACCGATGATGTAATGAGGCGGATGATGACTGTTACCGATTATATCAAGAACAATCTGACAGCAGACGATCTCTCTCAGGGGTCAATGGCAAAAAAGGCCGGGATAAGCAGAGATTATTTTTCCAGGATGTTCAAAAATGTGACAGGTATGAATTACAGTAAGTGGCTTAATATGATCAGGCTTGAAAAAGCTTCGGAATTGCTTGCCGAGGATGGAAGGACATTAACCGAAATCGCTATGTTGTCGGGATTTCAGAGTATCCCGAGTTTTAACAGGGTATTTCGTGAGGAAAAGGGCATGGCTCCGGGAGAGTTCAGGACACTGTTTGTTGGAAACAAAAAAAAGTGATCTGCATAACAGAACTGTTTCCTGCTTCTGCTGCGCAGATCACTGAGAGGTCGATCGTTAAGGCATTTATCAAACTACCTTCTTCATATCATCAGCATTGATACGTATTATATAAATAGGATTATTATCGGAAACGCATTTTTTTTCTTCACGGATATCATAGTTGATATTTGATCTGTCAAGCTTTTCGATAAAATCGTCCTTCTGCTGTTCTGATCTGAGAATGATCTTTTCTTTTCTGTTAAATAATTTCATTGTGTGCTCCTCCTTTGTATATATTAATTTTTGTTTGATTCTGTGGTTATTATAGGGTTGTTTTAAACAATAATCTTCTCGTTTTTGGGAAAAAGCGATATCATTTTTTGCAGTGGGTCAGGGTTTGAGCTTTGTAGTGTAAATTCTACTATGTAAAAATGAACTAAAGAAAAAAGGCTCAAATGAACCTTGAAAATGTAGATCTTTATGGAGGGTAAGGATATGGATATAAAAATAAAAGTTCTGATGTTAAACGGAAGTCCGAGAGAGAATGGGAACATTGCACTTGCATTTAACGAAATGGAAGGAGTGTTTAAAGAAAGCGGTGTTGAATATGAGAACATACTTTTAGGAAGAGGGGTTATAAGAGGCTGTATAGCCTGCGAGACATGTCGTAAAAACGGCAAATGTGTATTTGAAGATATCGTCAATGAGCTGGCAGTAAAGTTTGAAGCCGCTGACGGTCTGGTCATCGGATCACCGGTGTATTACGGTTCGGCTAACGGTACGCTGATGTCTGCGCTGCAAAGGTTATTTTACAGTACTGATTTTGACAAGAGCCTGAAGGTTGGCGCAAGTATAGTAAGTGCCAGACGTTCAGGATGTACGGCGACTTTTGATGAACTTAACAAATTCTTTACTCTTTCCAACATGCCGGTGGCTAGCAGCCAGTACTGGAATAACATATATGGCTGGGAGCCGGGGGAAGGAAGAGTGGATGATGAGGGAAGACAGGTTATGCGTGTTCTTGCGAGGAATATGGTATTTCTTATGGAATCAATAAAATTTGGAAAAGATCATATCGGAATTCCGCAGACCGAGCAGAGAGTGTGGACAAACTTTACAAGGTAGTTAAAAATTATATTTCACATCTGCATTTATCAGTATGCCTTTGTTGTCTGAACATCATCCCATTTTAACTCAGTCGGAGAAATCCTATGCCTCTAAGCCTCAGCGTAGGTGGGGGTTATGACAAACTATACTTAGTCGGTGTACAAGCTCCGACTTAAGTTAAGCGCTTATCGAGGATGCGCACGGATTCGGATAGGAAATATGTCTGCAAAACAGACCCGAATCCGGCGCCGGGGCCTATCGAGCGAGTCCTGACTAAGGGACGAGGAAGAAGAGATTGAATATCCTGAGCACCATATTGGACCCGGCACAGGTGAAAAGCGAAGAGCAGCTTAAAGAGTTTATAAAACTGCTGTGCAATCCGTATAATCAAAGCCGGGTAATAGTGATGAATTTCGTTATGGCCAAAGATATCGATCCCGAAAGTTTGTTCAACATAACATTTTATGCTCCCAAAATGTAGATAGCGTGATATAATGCGCATATAAAACATTGATGGAGATGACAATATGCTAAAGAACATGGAATTGTACTATTTGAAACCGTAGATAAAGAAATAAAATTAACGAGGTCAACAGATTTGAAGACGCTGAAGGAGAAGGATAGGAAAATGAAGAGAATACTAAAACAAATATTGTGCGTAGTTCTGATGACAGTTACGGTGGCAGGCATAATTCCCGAAGACATACAGGCAGCGACCACTAAAACTCCCGCAAAATTTAAGAAAGCAAAAGAACTTGAATTCGGAGAGCTATACGAGTTTAGATCAACGGAGAGATATACATTTGAGGTTGAAGAATCGGGAAGGTTTGAATTCTATTTTGATAACGGACCCAGAGCTTTTTTATATGATCAAAACGGAAAGAATATCATCGATTTTAATACTACGATAGATATGGCGGAATTTACATACCATGATACCTCATCTGTGTTTTATCTGAAAGCGGGAAGATATTATCTTGAAGTCAGAAATCATAGTAAAGATGGCAGATATGACGATCCAAGAAGAAACGATCCGGATTCTTTTTCTGTTGATTATGAGAGTTCAGATGAGTCATTTACGGAGGATTATGATAACAGCAATTATTCTTATGGATATGCCAATACAATAAAATTTGGAGAGGTCTATCGTGGACAGCTTGGATTGGACGATATAGCTGATATTTATATGTTTACGCTTCCAAAGGACGGGGATATAACAGTAACACTTAAATCCTCAGATATTCCCAATGCGGAATACGGGTTGATAGATGCAGCTACTTTAAGGAAGGTAAAAGGTAACCTTGATGAAGATGTTGAGGATGCCGCTGAATTTCTTGCCGGATTTGCAGGAGTATCAGAGTATACTGATTTATTCAAAGAGCTTGGCAGAGATCCTAGATTTTTAAAGGATGGGAAGAATTCTCTCACGCAAAAAGAGAAGCTTAAGAAGGGAGACTATTATATTGTTATAACAGGGTCTGCCCTGGGAGGAGATGCCCTGCAATATCATTCGGGCTTTTATGAGTTTAAGATCAGTGGTTTATCAGATAAAAATACAAATAAGAAGAAGTAATGATGGACCAGGGGGACGGAGTCACCGGCTCATTGGCTCATTGGGAGGAAGTATTCATAGCAATAATACTCAGTCCTGTAATACGTAACTGAATAAGCGCCTATATACATGATCATCCTTAAGGAAGAGGCGGGCGGGAGATTTCTTTTTTTG
>JAILEM010000078.1 GCA_024687745.1 Lachnospiraceae bacterium | reverse complement strand
CAGGTTGGGGATAAGATATCAGAGGACTGATCATGAAGCAGCTGATAATATGGAAGCCTGTAATGAAATAGATGCCATACTTGGCGTTATTATCTGCAAAAATCTCTTTCTCTGCAACAGGCAGAAGACAGATTTTTATCTGCTGATGATGCCCGGAGATAAGAAATTTAAGACTAAGGAGCTTTCATCCCAGATAAATTCCGCAAGACTCTCATTTGCATCTCCTGAGGACATGCTGAAATATCTGGACATTGAGCCGGGTGCGGTAAGTATAATGGGACTTATGAATGATAAAGATCATATAGTACAGCTCCTGATAGATGAGGATGTTCTTAAGGGGGAATATCTTGGATGTCATCCCTGTGTATGTACATCGAGCCTTAAGATGAAGACTTCGGACGTTATCGATAAGTTTCTCCCGGAAGTGGGACATGCCTTTAGGACTGTACATCTGGTCGGGGAAGACTGATATAAAATATTCCCGTTTAATAACAAAGACCGATAAATTGTTCTATACGTTTTCATATTTCCGCAGGCTGTTGCCTGCGGTTTTCTTTATATAATCTTAACATCAGAGGTTAAGCCTTAATATCGTCTTATTTATTTAGAAGTTAAAATGTAAGTGAAGAATAAAGGGGCGAGGGAAAAGATATGAATATTACAAAAGTGCTAAATGAAAAATTATCTTCATTTCAGATAATCATTCTTGGGTTTGCCATCGTGATAATTACAGGGACAGTTTTTCTCATGCTCCCTGTTTCGTCAGTTTCCGGAGAGCCGGCTTCATTTATAAATGCGCTGTTCACCTCGGTATCTGCGGTATGCGTGACAGGGCTTGTGGTTGTGGATACCGCATCATACTGGTCATTCTTTGGTCAGGCAGTCATTCTCATTCTTATACAGATCGGTGGGATTGGTGTTATAACCGTTGCTCTGTTCTTTTCGATAATAACAGGACGCAAGATAAGTATAATGCAGCGGCAGACCATTCAGAATGCACTTTCTTCCCCTCAGATGGGAGGAGGGGTCAGGCTTACCAGATTTATTTTTATTATCTCATTTCTGACAGAACTGATCGGCTTTTTCTTCCTGCTTCCCGTATTTGTTAAAAGATACGGGACCGATGGAATATGGTTGTCTCTCTTTCATTCTGTTTCGGCCTTCTGTAACGCAGGGTTTGATCTTATGGGTGAGAAAACCGGAGATTTCAGTTCGCTGACTTCATTCTCCGACAACCTCTACCTTGCGATCATAATCTCCTCACTGATAATCATAGGCGGGATAGGCTTTATTACCTGGAATGATGTTGCGACAAAGAAGTTCAGGTTTAAGGAATACAAAATGCAGACCAAGGTGGTTTTTGTGACTACGATCATTCTTATAGTGGTCCCGCTCTGTTTTTTCTTTTTTGTGGATTTTTCAGATAAGCCTTTAATACAAAGGATAAGCCTGTCGATATTCCAGGCTGTCACACCCAGAACTGCAGGGTTTAATACAGCCGATCTCAATGAGATGTCCGATGCGGGAAGATTTCTTATCATGATGCTGATGCTGATAGGCGGGTCTCCGGGGTCAACGGCAGGAGGAATTAAGACGACAACCATAGCGGTTCTATTTGCAAATATGATCGCTGCATTCAGACAAAAGGAAAATGCCTGTTATTTTGGAAGAAGAACTGATGATGCCACAGTAAAGAATGCTTCTACGTTATTCCTTTTGTATATAGCACTTGCTGTTTTTGCTTCTATGATGATAAGTCTTATGGAAGGACTGCCTATGCAGCCCTGCCTTTTTGAGGCTTTTTCGGCGATAGGAACTGTAGGTCTTTCCCTGGGTATTACACCCGCTCTGTCGGTCTGTTCAAGGCTTTTGCTGATCTTTCTTATGTTCTTTGGAAGGATAGGTGGAATGACATTTATTTACGCAACCTTCTCACACAGGGAAAATGTAAGATCTAAATTCCCTGCGGAAAGTATAATGATCGGATAGGAGATTGGAAAATGAAATCAATATTACTTATAGGACTTGGAAATTTTGGGATGATCATCGCCAGGCAGGTAAGAGAATTGGGACATCAGGTCATGGCGGTGGATAAGAATGAGGAAAGAGTAAATGATGCACTCCCCTATGTTACAAATGCTCTTATAGGAGACAGCACAAACAGAAGCTTCTTAATGTCCCTTGGTATAAATAATTATGATGTATGTATAGAAACCATCGGAAATGATTTTCAGAGTTCTTTGGAAACAACCTCTCTTTTAAAGGAACTTGGCGGGAAGGTAGTGATCTCAAGGGCTAACAGGGATGTTCAGGAAAAGTTTCTTTTAAGAAACGGAGCCGATGAGGTAGTGAATCCCGAAAAACAGATCGCCAAATGGACGGCGATAAGGTATACATCCGATCATATTCTGGATTATACGGAGCTTGATGAAGACCATGCGATCTTTGAAGTGAGATTTCCGAAGGAATGGATAGGAAAGAGTATACAAAATATAGATATCAGAAAAAAATACGGGATAAATATCATGGCCATAAAGGAAAACGGGAAGATGAACCTGGCACTGTCCCCGGAATATGTATTTAACGGTAATGAGACCTTGCTTGTCCTTGGGGAATACAAGGCTATCCGTAAGTGCTTCCACATATAGGAAAGGGGTGATCTTTATGAAGGATATACTTCTTATAATAGTGATCGTTATATTCTTCCTTTTAGGGCTTTTGATCATGAAAAAAATAGACATATTTATAAACAAAAATAAAAGGAGTGGGTTATAATATGATCATACCGAGGAAAGAATAATGGATATAAATAATGATAATACGGCTTCTGTGAATACAAAGGAGCATGTGCTTGTATGTATTTCGCCGTCTCCGACCAACAGAAGGATAATAGAAGAGGCATATGAGATCGCCAAGGCATTTCAGGCTGACTTTACTGCTCTTTATGTACAGACATCACCGGAGGGGAACCTTGACAGGGAGGATGAGATAAGACTCCAGAATAATTCAAGGTTTGCGCAGGAAAAGGGGGCGGCGATAACTACGGTAATAGGTGAAAACATCCCCTTTCAGATTGCCGAATATGCGAGAATATCCGGTGTTACAAAGATAGTTGTGGGAAGGAGCAATACAGGCAGATATCATTTCTGGGAAAGACAGACCGTTACCGACCAGCTTATATCGATAGCTCCCAATATAGATATATACATTATCCCTGATTCCAAGATCGATATAAAGGAAAACAGGGTAAGAAGACTTACCGGACAGATAATCCCGACGCCAAAGGACCTTCTGATCACGGCTTTATTACTGATACTGGAAACGGTTCTTGGGATAGCCTTCAGTAAGCTGGGTTTTACGGAGTCAAATATTATTACAGTTTATATATTCGGGGTACTGATCAACTCTGTTTTGACAAAGAGTCATTTCTGCAGTCTCATCAGTTCATTTTGCAGCGTGTTGCTTTTTAACTATTTCTTTACGGAACCAAGGCTGACCTTCCATGCCTATGAACCCGGTTACTCGGTCACCTTTATCATAATGCTCATAGCTGCTCTTCTTACAGGATCCTTAGCTTACAGACTTAAGGACAACGCAAGGGAATCAGCCCGTGCTGCCTACAGGACAAAGGTACTCTTTGATACCAATCAGCTGCTGCAAAAGTGCAGAAGTGCGGATGATGTAATGAGAGTGACGGCAAATCAGGTGATACTTCTGCTTGACAGGGATGTTGTGATCTATCCGGTAGAGGACGGAATTCCCTTGGACGGGGCTTTTTATTCCCAGGATGGTGACATGAACAGTGAGGTCGCGCTTAAGGATTCGGAAGTGGAGATAATCCACTGGGTGCTTGAGAACAAAAAGACGGCAGGGGCAACCACAAGAATGTTTCCGTCGGCCAGATATCTGTATATCCTCATAGGAAATAAAGCCAAGGCATACGGGGTAATAGGAATCCTTGCAAAGAAGATCATAAATTCCTTTGAATACAGTATTTTGATGTCCATCCTTGGAGAATGTGCCCTTACCCTTGAAAACCTCAATAATGAAAAGGCCAAAGAGGCTGCTGCGATAGTTGCCCAAAACGAAAAACTCCGCGCAAATCTTTTGCGTACCGTTTCTCATGATCTGCGTACACCGCTTACATCCATATCCGGAAATGCAAGTAATCTTATGAGCCACTATAAGAAGCTGGACGATGAGACAAGGGAACAGATCTTCACGGATATTTATGACGAGGCGGAATGGCTGATAAGGCTTGTTGAGAATCTTCTTTCGGTCACAAGATTTGAAAATGATGAGATGAAATTAAACATGACAACAGAGGTACTCGATGATGTAATAGACGAGGCTGTGAACCATATAGACAGAAGCAGGGCAGAGCATGAGATAACCGTAAAACACCCTGATGAACTTGTAATAGCTAAAATAGATGCAAAGCTTATAATGCAGGTTATAATAAATATTGTAAACAATGCCATAAAATACACGGACAAGGGTTCAAGGATCATGATAGAATACGGCTTGGATGAGGACAGTGTGTATGTAAGGATCTCTGATAACGGACCCGGGATGGATGAAGTAAATAAGGCCCATGCCTTTGACATGTTCTATACGGGGCAGAATAAGGTCGCTGACGGTAAGAAGGGGATGGGACTGGGTCTTTCGCTGTGTAAGGCTGTTGTGGAGGCACATGGCGGGAAAATAGAAGTTAAGGATAACAGCCCTTCGGGATGTATCTTTACCTTTGATCTGAAAAAAGGAGATGTGATTACAAATGAATAAATTCCGGATTCTTATAGTTGAGGATGATCCGCCGATAAGAAACCTGATCGCCACAACCTTAAAGACACATGATTATAAATATCTTCTTGCAAAGAACGGTGAAGAAGCAATAATGCAGGCGTCCACCTATAATCCCGACGTGGTATTTCTTGATCTTGGCCTTCCCGATATCGACGGTGTGGATATCATAAAGAAGATAAGAGAATGGTCTGTTATGCCTATAATAGTCATAAGTGCAAGAAGTGAGGACGAGGATAAGATAGAGGCGCTTGATGCCGGTGCGGATGATTATCTTACAAAACCGTTTTCAGTGGAGGAACTTCTTGCAAGACTCCGTGTCATGCAAAGAAGGATAGCCCTTCTTCAGTCTGATAACGAGATGATGGAAAGCTCGGTCTATGTAAACGGATGGTTAAAGATCGATCTTGCCGCAGGCTGTGCATATAAGAATGACGAGGAGTTAAAGCTGACGCCCATAGAATATAAGCTTCTCTGTATTCTTGCAAGGAATACGGGGAAGGTACTGACACATAAATATATAACGCAGAAGATATGGGGAAGTGCATGGGATTCAAATGTTGCATCCTTAAGGGTCTTTATGGCAACCTTAAGAAAAAAATTAGATGATGAAAAAGAGACCGTATCCCTTATTCAGACACACGTGGGTATAGGATACCGTATGATAAAGGCAGAAAGCAGTAAAGAAAGTACCTAGTGATCGGGATAAAAAGAATAAAAAAAAAACAGAAAAAACGCCTGTATTTTCAGTTGTATAATGGAAATATGGGTTTTTTTACTTTATAATCATATATAGGAGTCATGCGAAAGGAAGTGATATGACGGTGAAAAAGATTTATAAGAGCACTCTTGAGATCATCGGAAATACTCCGCTCTTAGAGGTTATGAGGATAGAAGAGGAGACAGGGGCAAAAGCCTCGATCCTTGTTAAGCTCGAATATCTGAATCCTGCGGGCAGTACAAAGGACCGTGCAGCCAAATATATGATAGAGGATGCGGAGGAAAGAGGCCTTCTTAAAAAAGGCTCCGTGATCATAGAACCGACTTCCGGCAATACCGGGATAGGACTTGCAGCTATAGCGGCGAGCAAGGGATACCGGACTGTTTTTACGATGCCTGAGACCATGAGCATGGAAAGAAGAAATATCCTGAAGGCCTATGGGGCTAAGATAATCCTTACGGATAAGGATAAGGGAATGCAGGGTGCTATCGAAAGGGCAGAAGAGCTTGCAAAAGAAATACCGGAAAGCTTTATCCCGGGGCAGTTTGATAATCCGGCAAATGCCAGGGCGCACAGGGAAACAACAGGTCCTGAGATATGGAGGGATACGGACGGAGAGGTTGATATCTTTGTGGCAGGAGTGGGAACCGGAGGTACACTTACAGGAGCAGGGGAGTATCTTAAGGAAAAAAATCCCCATATAGAGGTTATAGCCATAGAACCGGAAGGGTCACCGGTCCTGTCAAAGGGTATAAGCGGACCTCATATGCTTCAGGGGATCGGTGCCGGATTTATCCCCAAGGTCCTTAATACGGACATCTATGATGAGGTTATGACGATATCGGATACGGATGCTTTTGATACGGCAAAAATGCTTGCCAAAAAGGAAGGCATATCAGTTGGAATATCATCGGGAGCCGCATTATACGGTGCGATAATGCTTGCTAAAAGACCTGAAAATGAAGGAAAGACAATAGTATCTCTCCTACCTGACAGCGGGGATCGTTATTATTCCACAGCCCTGTTTACGGAATGATCCGTGTAGGGCTGACTGCCTTATGAACGGATCAGATATAAAGATTAAGTGTTAAAGATAAAAATAAAGAATAAGAGATGTATCCGGAAAGGAGGAATATATGAGTACATCACAGGAAAAGGAAACCTACAGGAATGAGCTTGCTGCAAGACAGCAGGTTATAAAAAACGAGGGTCTGCCGGTTATAGTGATCCTTGAGGGGTGGAGTGCTTCGGGAAAGGGTTCTGCTCTCGGAAGTATCATTAAGTTCATGGATCCGAGATTCTTCAGGGTCTACAACATGGATGTCATATCCGAAGATGATAAGAGATATCCCTTTCTTTACAGACATGCGGTAAGGATGCCGCTTAAGGGGCAGTTTTCATTCTTTGACGGAAGCATGATGGATGAGGTCACCTATGCATATATGAAGGAGGAGATATCCGAAAAGGAATATGATAACAGGATAAATTCCATCATAAATTATGAACGACAGCTAAGGGACAACGGTTATCTGGTGATAAAATTCTTCTTAGAGGTCAGCGAAAAGGAACAGAAGAACAGGATAGAAAAGCTACTCGAGAGTAAAAACACCAGATGGAGAGTTAATAAAAAGGATCTCTGGCAGAACAAAAATTACAAAAAATGCAAAAAGGTCTATGATGACTATATAAAGAGGACAGATTCAAAGGGATGTCCCTGGCACAGGATAAAGGCAGATGACAGGGATCAGGTGGAATTTATAATCGCAAATACCATTATTTCGGGAATAGACTCAGCGGTCAAAAATCCCTGGACAGCCGAGATACTTAATAATCCATATGAAATGGCCGGGGTTAAAAAGCTTTCGAAGATAAAGCTTAAGGATAAGGTCCTTACAGATGAAGAATATAAAAAGAAGCTAAAGAAGCTGCAGAAGGAGCTCTCTGATCTTCATAACAGACTCTACAGGAAGAAGATCCCTGTGATAATAGCTTATGAAGGATGGGATGCTGCCGGAAAGGGAGGTAATATAAAGCGAGTGGCTTCGGCACTTGACCCCAGGGGATATGAAGTTTTTCCCATAGCAAGCCCGTCAGCTGAAGAGAAGAACAGACACTTCCTGTGGAGATTTTATAACAGACTTCCAAAGACAGGACATATTGCGATTTATGACAGAACCTGGTATGGCCGTGTCATGGTTGAGAGACTTGAAGGCTTCTGCAGTGAGAATGACTGGAAGAGGGCTTATAATGAGATCAATGAATTTGAAAAGGATCTTACAGACTGGGGTGCTGTTGTGATCAAATTCTGGGTTCAGATAGATAAGGATACACAGCTTGAGAGATTTACCCTGCGTCAGAATACACCCGAAAAACAGTGGAAGATAACCGACGAGGACTGGAGGAATCGTGAGAAGTGGGATCTTTATGAGACAGCAATAGATGAGATGATAGCCAAAACGAGCACGGTATATGCACCATGGCACGTACTTGAATCCAATGATAAGAAGTATGCCCGTATCAAAGCCCTTGAGATAATCATAAAGGAGATAAAGAAGAAGCTTTGATCATTTCTGACTGATCAATATAGAGTTTAAGGCCGGAAGAAGAGTCATGAGATCCTTATCCGGCCTTTTAATTTACGGGGGAGCTGTTAATATGATCATTGGCAGATCAGTCCCAGAATAATTCATCAAGTGTCCGGTCAAGGGCCTTGCATATGGATATACACAGGTTAATGGTAGGGTTATAATCGCCCTTCTCTATGGCACTTATTGTCTGTCGGGATACATTGCATATCTTTGCAAGATCCTCCTGTGACAGATCCTTTGATGCCCTTGCGGCTTTTAATTTAAGATTTTTCACAGGATCAATCCTCCTCGTTACTGTCCTTCAGATGGTTCTTTATTACTGATTCAATACCTATTATGACAAAAATGAGTCCGCATATCAGGTTTGTGAGGGGAAATTCAAACATTCCGTCCTTTACCATCCTTCCGTCGAGTATAGCGATCAGTGCCACCGCAAAGTTTAAGCCTGCAATGACTATCGCTATGATCCCAAAACGCTTAGTATTGGTATTGAGCCCTACATAGGCATCATTCCATATGGAATATGAGGCCTGTACAAGTACACTGATGAGGACGGGTATTATAAGTAAAGTGATATCATCGACCGGAAGCTTTATCTCAAAGCTTTTCAGTACTATGATCAGAGCTTCGATAATAACCAAAGTCCAGAAGGCATATTTATAAGCCTTACCTCTTGCCTTTTCCTGCATCTCATCATATTGCGTTTTTAATTTTCCATCCTTATTCCATATTTTAATAAGAACTATAACTATAATAATACCGGTAAAAAGTCCCAATGCTATACCTGATCCCTGACTGTTGTTCATGATAATGATCCCTTCTTTCCTTAAGATTGTCATTTTTTGATAAAACCGTGAATTGGCTTTGTCTTATTTTTTAACAAGTATTTTAGTAAGATTAAGGAGGCCTTCTGAAATGATAATACTTCCTCAATGGAAAAATGTCAAGTATATTTTACAAAAATCTATTCAGAAATGAAATATTCATATCGAATTCTTTTTGGGAATAAAAAGGTTATGGATAATAAAAAAATGCCGATATAAAGAGTAGGATAATTTTAAATAAATTTTTAATCATATGAAATTATCTGTTCCTATAAGTCATACATGGATGTTGACGTCACATAAGTCTAC
>JAILEM010000231.1 GCA_024687745.1 Lachnospiraceae bacterium | reverse complement strand
AAAAGAAATCTCTTCTCTGAAGAATATCTGTCAAGGATCTTATCAACGATCAGCTTAAATAATAATACTGTAATTACCACAAGCATAATAAAAATAAGCATATTATACTTATAGTCCCTTACGATCTTCCAATCCTTCACACCAAATGTTCCGGGATTTATCTTATATAGAAGATAATACAACATATATGCAAACGGCGGAAATGTTGCGTCCTGTGTATTGAAATAAAAGTGCTTCATATCCGAAGCAAAGGCAATGTGTCTGAAATGGTCGGTAAAGGAATAATCAAAATTATTCTCCATTGCAAGCCATGCAGCAACCTTTTCCCCGGAAAATAGAAGTATTATAAAATACAAAAACTCTCCGGCCAATGAGATGATCAAAAACAGCTCGAACGAATTAATCTTTTTATTTTTCATTATATTCCTCTTCCGTATTCACGTTCCAGAGCGCGTTTTTATCAGTTTTTCCACTAACTATGCATTTTACTGCTTCAAGTGAAGTCATCATTGAATGATCGATATTATTATATCTGTGCTGTCCGTTTCTGCCGACAGGGTAAAGATTCTCTATCTCCATAAGATATGCTTTTATCTTATCGATCTCATTATAGGTATCAAAATATGCCGGATAGGCCTTCTTTACCTTTTCCATATGTGTATCGATAACATCTCCGCTTCCTTTGATAAGTCCAAGTGTTACCATTTCATTTACAGCAAGATCGGAAAACTCCTTCTCTGACATGTTCCACATGTCATCACCTTCATTGACAAAATACTCAAGT
Source organism: Lachnospiraceae bacterium (assembly GCA_024687745.1). Taxonomy (GTDB): domain Bacteria; phylum Bacillota; class Clostridia; order Lachnospirales; family Lachnospiraceae; genus UBA2868. Next base: position 1,253 of record JAILEM010000231.1, on the reverse strand, counting down.
CCTATCCATACTGTATTCTCGATATCCTTTACAAGATACGGTGACCAGTTATTATATATCTGTATCCTTCCCATTTTCACTGATCTGTCCTGTACATATATCCAACAGTCGGGAATGATATTACCCACTGTTTTGAGCCCGGTTTCATTCTTAAGCTCCAGTTTTTTTACAAGTACTCCAAGAGTCATGTAATCCCTGTACGGAAGTCCCTCTGCTATTCTTACAATATCTCCCGGAACATCATTCATTCCAAGTATAAGATCTTTTAGCGGCATGGAAGAGATAACAATGTCTGCTTCCATACTTTTAATACCATCCGCTGTATCATATTTTACTCCCGTAAGCCTGCTGCCGCTTTTCTCAATGCCTACTACTTTTGAATTCTTTAGGATAACTCCACCCTTAGAGGAAATCCTTTCTGCAGTAACCTCCCACAGCTGTCCCGGTCCAAGCTTGGGATATTTAAATTCTTTAATAAGGGAGGTTTCCTTTTTCATTTCATTATTATTAAATTTCCTTGTAAATACATCCTTTAATACCGCAAGGATCGACAATCCCTTTACTCTCTGTGCTCCCCATGAAGCGTCTATATCTCTCGGATGTCTTCCCCAGAGATTCTCGGTATAATATTCAAAGAACATTGAGTAAAGCTTTCTTCCAAATCTGTTTATATAGAAATTCTCAAGATTATTCTCCGGAAGCTTACGAAGGATCGACCGTGCATAGCTGAATCCTACAGCGATCGTATTTTTTATTCCCATATTTTTAAAGGTCCGGACTTTTAGAGAAATAGGATAATCATAAAACTTACTGTTAAAAAGAATTCTTGATATCCTGTGACGTAAAAGCATTACTATGTCATTTTTTTCGGGATCGGGACCTCCGTCAGAGAATCTGCTGTCCCTTAATAATATAATATCATCCTTTGAGGGTTTTCCCTGCGTCGGAAGAATATCCTCCCACCAGTCATTGATCTCCTTAACTTTTGAAAAAAAGCGATGACCACCCATATCCATCCGGTTACCCTTATAATTTACTGTTTTTGAGATACCTCCAATCTCATCGCTTTCTTCTAAAACTGTCACTTCATATTCATCGGATTGTTTTAACAGTTCATAGGCTGCGGTCAGCCCTGCAGGCCCTGCACCTATTATCACTACTTTTTTCATAATTTTTCTTTCTGTTTCCTCAATATCCGGGTAATATACCTCAGTGGAAACAAATGAACCCCAATTCTCTTTATCACAATACTT
>JAILEM010000221.1 GCA_024687745.1 Lachnospiraceae bacterium | reverse complement strand
TATCTGACATAATCCCTCGGAAAATAATTGATCAGATCTTCATAGCTGTAGATCCCTGCCTTATTAAAAAGCACGGCCGTCTTGTCACCGATACCCTTAAGATTGATTATGTCATCATCAAGTTTCTTCATTAGGTCTCTCCCAAAAGCTGATCTCTCACAAAGCCGGTCTCAAAAAAGCCTGACTTTTGCCACAGACTGACGGCATGCCCGTCATATAAAAAAATGCCGGATCTTACGACCCGGCATACTGTATCATCCTTATTCAACGGATATCACATAATAGTATATCGGCTGACCGCCAAAATGAAGCTCTACGTCGACATCGGGATACTTATCTTCCACAGAAGCCATAAAGTCATCAGCAACCTCTTCATCAACTTCAATACCGAAATAAATGCTGATAAGTTCTGAATCATCACTTATCATCTTATCAAGCATTTCGAGTGCGGTCTTCTCTACGTCTGTTCCTACCGACAGGATCTCATGGTCTCCTATTCCCATGATATTTCCCTGCTTTATCTCCATATCCGATATGACCGTATCACGTACCGCATATGTCACCTGCCCGGTCTTAACATTCTTTATCTCTTCATTCATCGTCTCAACATTATCATCCACCGGTGCATCGGCTATGTAATTTATAAGTGCCGTGATACCCTGCGGGATAGTCTTTGTGGGAATGACGATCACATTCTTGTCCTCTACCAGGTATTTGGCCTGTTCAGCAGCCATTATAATATTTTTATTGTTAGGGAGGATGAATACATTCCTGGCATTTACCTTCTTGACAGCCTCAAGCATATCCTCTGTTGAAGGATTCATGGTCTGTCCGCCGGAGATTATCTCATCCACGCCAAGTCCCTTAAATATCTTTTCAAGGCCTTCACCTACAGTTACCGCGATAAAGCCCATTTCCTTCTGAGGCTCATTTAAGGCGGGTTTTTCAGGACTTTCGTCATCCTTTTTTTCTTTATCAGGATCGGCCTTTTTACTCTCTTCCTCAGTTACTTCCTTTGAAGCCTTCTCCTCCCTGACTTCCTTATCCTTATTTTTATCACTGTCTGAGCCTTTATCTGCTTTTTTTTCATCGCTCTCCTTTGAGAACTCTTCTTTAAGCTCGACCGGCTTGAGATTCATTATCTCTATATCATATACAACGCCGTAATCAAGACCCTTCTGAAGAGCGAGTCCGGGATCGTTCGTATTTACCTTTACACTTATAAGATCGCTCTTTTCGCCCTTTTTAATGGAATACTCTTCCCTCTCTCCGATGGAATCCAGATATATCTTATAATCGTCATCATTCTTTGAATTGAACACATCTGTTGTATTTAACAGATACCTTATGCAGTATGCATATTTTATCGAAGACTCCTCTTCCTCTTCTTTTTCTTCTTCCTCGCCAAAGGAAAGATCGATCTCCTTACCCATGTAACAATCATATGCACCCTTAAGGATCTCCACAAGTCCCTGTCCGCCGGAATCCACAACCCCGGCCTGCTTAAGAACGGGAAGCATGTCAGGAGTTTTTTCAAGGATCTCCTCAGCATAGGCGATGATAGCTTCAAGGAACTTCTCCATATTGTCTTCGGTCTTTACAAGCTCTGAAGCTTTGTCAGCCGCTGCTTTTGCAACGGTAAGGATAGTACCCTCCTTGGGCTTCATAACAGCCTTATATGCCGATTCCGTAGCCTTCTGCATGGCATTTGAAAGCACTACTATATCTATCTCCTGCTCAGTCTTTACGACCTTTGTAAAGCCCCTTATGAGCTGGGAAAGTATAACTCCCGAATTACCTCTTGCTCCTCTTAGGGATCCTGATGACATTGCCTTACAGAGCTGGTCCATCTTTATCTCTTCAAGAGCTATAACATCCTTCGCGGCCGACATTATTGTAAGTGTCATATTTGTTCCGGTGTCTCCGTCAGGAACCGGAAATACATTCAGTTCATTTATATACGCTTTCTTTGCCTCCAGGGCTTTTGCTCCGGCCAAAAAACACCTGGAAAGTGTCTTGGCATCGATCTTATTATCACTCACCTTAATTTCCTCCTTAATCGATAACTCGAACACCTTCCACAAATATATTGATACGTCCGATCTTAAATCCGGTGTATTCCTCGACCTTATATTTTACATTGCTGATAAGGTTGTCGGAAACAGCCTGTATGCTCACTCCGTAAGCCACTATGACATGAAAGTCAAGCTGCAGCATATCATTGATGAGCTTAACATTAATACCATGAGTCAGACTGTCCTTCTTCAGGAGTTTTACGAAACCATCCTTCATATTAACGGCTGCCATACCTACGATACCAAAGCATTCCATGGCTACCGTACCTGCATACTGGGCAATGACTTCTGTATCGATCGATACATTTTCTATTTTAGTATTTAAGCTACCCTTCATAGACACTCCTCCGTTTTTCTATATTATAACCTCTACTGTTATCCGTTCATTATTACTACTTTACTACATACAGATAAACATTACAACATAACCGTTTTTTTTGCAAATATAATTTTCCTTTCGTTATTACATTATTTATGTGTATTTTTAATAATATTTCTCTTGCATAAAATCATAAGTATTGATATAATACCACTGTTGCTTTAAAAATAGATGATCATGGTCATCACAAACCATGGCTTATATATAAAGGAGGTGCCGTCATGGCTAAATGTGATATTTGTGGTAAAGGTGTTCATTTTGGTAATAATGTAAGTCATTCTCATAGAAGATCCAACAGGATATTCAAGGCTAACGTAAGAACAGTTAAGTGCAAGGTTAACGGAACACCGAAAACAATGCATGTTTGTTCACGTTGTTTAAAGTCGGGCAGAGTTGAGCGCGCATAAACA
>JAILEM010000124.1 GCA_024687745.1 Lachnospiraceae bacterium | reverse complement strand
CTTCCGCCTTCTAAGCATTATACCTTTGATCCGACAAGAAATGATGCGGCTATCGGCATGGATCTTATAAATGATACCGATGATAAGGGATGGAGACTTCCCTATGAGGATTATCCCTTTGCGACCTGTGAAATAGGAAGCGGACTGCCCATAGCCTATAAGAGAAGGTCTGTCATCTCTCCCATGGATGCTTATGCCTTAAGTCTTGTAAAGCTTGGGTGCGGTAATAATCTCGTAGGATATTATATGTACCACGGAGGAACGAATAAGATCGGAGCCCTCTCTACCCTTCAGGAGTCAGGGGCAACGGGTTATCCTAATGATTATCCTATTCTAAACTATGATTTTAATACCTGTCTTACCCAGTATGGAGAGGTAAGGGGACAGTACAGGCTTTTAAACCTGCTTCATCTTTTTATAAATGATTTTGGCGACAGACTTGCTCCCATGGAATATACTCCCTCCGAAAGCTATGTAAATGAAAATGATAAGGTTCATTTAAGATACTGTATGAGGACTGACGGAGAGAGTGGATTTGTTTTCATAAACCACTATCAGCGGTTTTTATCACTTTCAGATATTGATGATGCTGTGATCGACACGGGAAAGGTTGTATTTCCGCCAATAAACGTCAGAGGAGAAACAGCCTTTATACTTCCCTTTAAGCTTAAGCTTGGGGAAGAGGAGCTCATATATTCAACTGCACAGCTTCTTTACAAAGACAGGGATACGGTATTTTTTGCCTCTATACCCGGAATTAAGCCGGTATTCAGCTTTAAGGACATGGATATTTTTACAATGTCAGAGGATGAAATTGAAATTAAAAAGACAGGTGATCTTAATATCGTATCGATCCCCTGGGAAAAGAGCCTTTATTTAAGAAAGCTTGACACAGGGGTATATCTTGGCGAGGGATGTGACCTGTACATTAAGGATGGAAGGATATCGTCGGCTGAGGCAGGAGATTATTCTTATCTTGTATGGAATAATGGTGGTTTTGAAAGGATTGTTTGTGAAGAAGGATCAAAAGCCCGGCCAATTCTTACAATGGAGCCCTGTGATGAGCCTTATTCTCCTCCTTTTATCGAGGAATTCAGGCTTGGAAAAGAAAGACCTCTGAAATGGTATTCCCTTAAGGCAGATACAGAAGACGGCTTCATAAGCATAGACCTTAAATGTGATGTGGCTCAGATATATGCGGACAAAGAATTAAGGGCTGACCTTTTCTGCTTCGGACAGCCCTGGCGTTTCCCCGCAAAGCTCATATATGGCAGGGAAAGCTATCTTGTATGTACTGAATTTAATAAGGATGTATACATAGATCCGTAAAACTGAAAGGATCAATAAGATGTAAAGATTTTCTGAAGTTTTTCATTATCTGTCGTATTTAAAAGGGAGAGGCGTAAAAGGATCGCGGCTTTCTGGGGAGAAAGATTATCGGCTGCCACCGTGTTCTCACACAGGAGATTGTCAGGTATTATTATACCGTCATCTATTCTTGAGCTTATAACAACCGGAATGGAGAGTGATCCTATGATCTCCTTATATTCTTCACTGAATTCACCGGCCCCTGCACCTGCGATCACTAAGCCGTCGGAATTATCGGCAGCATAGGAAAGAAGACCGGGATCTGAATCTACACAGAAGTAAAGGATGGAAACCTTTGGAAGCTCCTTAATATCTGAAACATCAAATTCAGTTGATACAGTATGAAGCTTGACAGGCTCCTCGTATATAAAGACCCTGCCATCTCTTACGATTCCCATAGAACCCATTTCTCCGGATGATATTGCATCGACACTGTATGTACTTGTCTTTGTAACAGAACGGGCAGAATATATGTGATCGGATAGTACGATCAAAACCCCTTTTCCGTAAGCTTCATCGGATGCTGCAACAGATGCGGCCTCATACAGATTCATGGGACCGTCTGCCGAAAGGGATGTGGGAGGACGCATGGAACCCGTAAGTACGACCGGCTTATCTGTTTTTACCGTAAGATTTAAGAAATATGCTGTTTCCTCCATTGTGTCTGTTCCGTGCGTTATTACAAATCCTGTTATATCCGGATCCTTAGCCATCTCGTTTATCTTATTGGCAAGCTCTATCCATATTTCATCTGTCATGTCGTCGGAATTCAGATTACAGATCTGTACTGCGTCGATATCGGCAACATCCTTTAATTCGGGAACAGAACTTATAAGCTCCTCTGCACTGATAACCCCCGGATCATAACCTGTGGTCTTTCCTTCATCTCCGGATGCTGCAATAGTACCTCCCGTTGCTAATATCACAACCTTCTTTTTTTCGGACTGTTTGGCATTATCAATGGTTCCGGTCCCGATATCCCCATTCTCTTTAAGTTCACCTACGGTGTCTTTCGGGGTTTTAACCTCAGCTGTTTCAGCAGCATTTACATTAGAGAATCCAAAGATCCGGAAGCTCATCAGTAAGGTTATCAAAAATGATATGATTATGTTTTTTTTCATGATTTTTTTACTCCTGTTTATTATAATAAAGAACTGATAAATGTATTTTATTATCCGTTTTTAAGTAATATAAAAATAAAGCATCAAAACTGCAGATTCTGACCGTGAAGGGATTATCAGTAATCGCCATTGGTTTTCTTAAGCTCTGTAAAATCCACGCCGGGGGTAAAATAATTGCCCTGTTGAGCGGCAAAAACATCAGGATCCTTATTACTCTGATAAACATGATCATACATAGTTGATGCTTCCACTACACGGTCACTTCCGTAATAGGTATTTACTCCCCTGATCATTTCGGAATTAAGATTTGCAACCCGGTCGTGGCTTGCAGCATTATCATTCATCATCTGGTGCATCACATTTGATGTGTAATTGTTTGTATCCTGTATGATGGCAGAACGGCGCTCCCATGAAGCGGCTCTGTCCTGAGCCATCTGCATCTGTGCATTATTGACAGCGTTTGCGGCACTGATCTTCTGGGTTTCCACAAACTGGTTGAGCTCGGCGTTTATCTG
>JAILEM010000114.1 GCA_024687745.1 Lachnospiraceae bacterium | reverse complement strand
TTTTAAAACCTGTTCTGAAGCGCCGAAGCCGTCGGCGCATCAAAGGCTCCGGAAAGCAATTCCTGAAAATCTCCCGATATATCCACACTCTTAGGAGTTATTATAAAGATATGATTCGAAATCTTCTGCAGATTGCCGCCTATCGCATATGTGGAACCGGATGCAAAATCGATTATCCTCTGTGCCACATCCATATCCAGGCCTTCCATATTAAGTACTACCGTACAATTATCCAAAAGGGTATCCGTTATCTCCCTTGATTCATCCACACTTGTCGGTTTTACAACAACTACCGCATTTCCGTTCGAAGTAGTCCGTGCATTTTTTTTGTTATTGGAAAAATTTCTGGATCTCTTTGAGGACTTTACATCATCATCGAAATCATCATCGTCTAACGTAGCTGATCTAATGGATCTCTTTGAGCTTTTCTTGGGAGAAGGTTCCAGATCATCCTCTTCATCAAAATACTCATCATCATCATAATCGTCATCGTTTACTCTGATGGAATCCAATAACTTGTCAAAAATCGCCATAACACATCTCCTCTTCCAACTACTTATAAACCCTCTCACCAAAAATGGAAGTACCTACACGGATACATGTAGCCCCCTCTTTAATTGCTACCGGGTAATCCCCCGACATACCCATAGACAAACATTCCATAGATACATTATCGATGTTTTTTCTTTTTATGTCAACAGATAATTCCCTCATTTTACAAAAAATTGTGGAATTTTTCTCTGCGACCTCAACATATGGTGCCACGGTCATAAGTCCCTTAATGCTGATACCGGGTAAGAGAGCTGCCTCCTCTATCATGGAAACGGCATCCTTTGGGTCGATCCCGAACTTGCTTTCCTCTCCTCCCATGTTTACCTCAATTAATATCGGCATATTTACATTTTTTTTAACCGCTTCCTTTGATATTTCCCTTGCAAGCTTTAAGGAATCCACACTGTGGATCATATATACCTTATCAATGATATATTTTACCTTGTTGGTCTGAAGATGCCCTATCATATGCCATCTTATATCAGAAGGGAGTTTATCGTATTTATCCATTATCTCCTGAACCTTATTCTCACCAAAATCCCTTATCCCTTCATCATAGACCTCCCTTATCATTTCAACGGGTTTGGTCTTTGAAACGGCTATGAGCCTGACCTCATCCTCGCTCCTTTCTGACTCCTTACAGGCATTCTTTATATTCTCTCTTACCTTTAAAACATTTTCCTTTATCATTTGATCCTCCCTTATCCCCGCACCCGGGACATCATTCGCAATATATCTTAACCCTTTATTTTATCTGCTCATAGATAAGATCGTTCTCATTTACCGTATCTCCGTCAAGCACGATATGATCATATACGGAAAGACCGTATTCCGTATTTGATTTGACTATCGAATACTCATCATTCTGGTAAAGGATGGTTATCTGCTTGAAATCGGCATAACCCTTGTTTATGTTATAGACTCCTATCAGAGTTCCCTGCTTGCTTATGGGATATTTATCTCCTCCGTTTGGATCCAGCACATAATCACCTATGTCAAAAGCAGTCTCATCCACATAGTATTCGTTTTCCGTCTGGTTATAAATGGTTGTCTTAACATATTCTCCCGAGGTTGTTCCGTCCTCCAGATATGTTTCCTTAAGAAATCCCTTATCATCGGAATTTCCGCCGCCATTTGTACAGTAGTTTATCGGGATCAGGAAAAATGCCTTCTCAACTATGGCGGAATTCGGTATCTTAAGTCCCTCTTCGGAATTTGACAGAAGCTCTATATCAAGAAACCTTTCAGAGGCAAAGGTGATCATCGAATTATTGAAATCAAGCCGGCAGAATATCTGTCCGTCCTGTCTGAGAATGGTAATATAAGCCCATGAAGTATAATTATTCTTCAGAAATCTTACCTCGATAACATCCTTTTGCTCAAGCTCCTTACATTTTTCCTCATCTATCTGTATCACTATCGACCAGTTTTCATCCGTTACAAGCTTATAGGCCATATCGCCCTCGGCTATAAGGTCATTGCTGTGATACTGCTTCTTCTCATAACCCTCTTTTTCAAACATTTCACCGGTCACCATATCCGGTGTCACAGTCTCAAATCCGTCATGTGAATAGATAACGATCCCCGAATCCGCGGCATATCCGAAATCTATCGAATCGGAAAGGTTAGATCCCGACAGGGCATCTATACTTGAAAGGACCTTGTAATTGGCCATCTTTAAAACTGTTCCTTCAACATCGAATTTGAAGTTATAGGTATCGATGAAATTGGCCGGCTTGAAATCGGCAGCAAATGAAGATATCTGCGACCTGAGTTCATTCATATCCTCATCGGAAAGAGCGATCTCGTCATCGTTGCTGTTATCCTTAAGCATCTCGGATATCTCCCCCGAAGAATCCACTGTATATACCATCGAATTTTTCGAGACCTTTTCTCCCTCTCTGGCATAATAATTGATATATCCCGAATAGTTGGCGGGAACCTCTGTCTCCTGTCGAAGGGCGATCCCCGTATAAGTATTGTTTACTGCCAGGGATCCTAACGGCACCTCATACGGAGTTATCGGATCGCTTCTGAAATATGCAACAACGATAACTATTATATATACAAACAAAAAGCCGAAAATAAACATTCCCGCATTGAGATTTATCGGTGCCCTGTATTTTACAACCTTATTACCGTTATTATTACGGGAACTGTTATTCCGGGGTCTGTTATTCTGAGGTCTGTTATTCTGAGATCTGCTATTCTGATTTTTGCTGCCCGTATTCTGATCGTTCGGATTCCTGTTGTTTCCGCGTTTTCTTCTTGAGCTTTTTCTTCTGTTATTACCGGCCATCTTCCAACTCTTAGATCATGAAAAAATTTCTGAAAAGGATTCAATGAAAAAGCCTCGAATAACGAGGCCATTCCAACTAATATCAATAAATATATAACATATTTCCCGCTTACAGTGAAACAATAACCATAGGTTTTAAGTAATCCGGAAGCTCTGATTCATTTAATGATATACTGATAACAAAATCAACCGTAAACTGATTTGATATCTTATCGAGTTTCTTAACCAGTACTTCAAGCTCATCCTTTGATCCCACATAAGCAACATCCATAAAGCTGTCAAAATACATCTGGGACAGATCGTGATCCTGTGATACGATCCCGCATACAAATCCAACGAATTCATCGGTAGATGTTATGGGATACTCAGATGCATTGATCAGACGTATCTTATTCTTAAGCTCATACATATGTTTTGAATTCTTATCAAGATATACAATGTTTCCCATAGTGGTGGAAACGGCATTGTTAACATTTTCGAGCAAATGCTTTGTCTTACCCTTGCCCTTTTCACCAACAATTAACTGTATCATTGGCATATCCTCCTTAAACTGTTTATATTTTGATTATACGAAAAACAAAAGATATTTTCAACTAAACTTTCACGGAATATTATTTAATATTCCACTCATCTGATCATAGAGTCCTTCCCTGTCCTCAGCCTTTAAAACAACGGAAATATAAGGATTTCCCGATGTATCGTTTGAAAGGAGTACAAGACATGAGCCTGCCGCATCTGTAGTACCTGTCTTTCCGCCGACTACCCTTACCCCCTCCGGTGCATTCTTCTCACCGCTTAAATAGGCATTTGTAGTATGTAGCTCCTTACTCTTTATATTACCCTGGGCATCCGAATAATTCAGTTCATAAACCTCCTTATTGATTATCTCATTGAATTTTTCGTACTTGATCGCCTCATTAAAGATAAGATAGAGATCATAGACAGTTGTATAATGTTCCTCATCTGTAAGCCCGTGAGGATTTTTGAAATTGGTATTTGTCGCCCCAAGGCTCAGCGCTTCCTTATTCATTAGAGCGGCAAATTCCTCCACCGAACCCGAAATATATTCTGCGATCATCACTCCCACATCATTGGCTGAATACATAAGCAATGCATGCAGTGCCTGTTCAAGCGTCATTCTGTCTCCTTCCTTAAGTGGAAGGAGCTGGGCTCCCGATTCGGATATAGCCACATTTCCCGAGGCGATGAGCACATCATCAAGCTTCCCGTACTTCAGTGCTATCATGGCCGTCATGGTCTTTGTAAGACTTGCCGGATAAAGGACCTCATTTGCATTCTTGCAAAGGATCGTCTCCCTGTTGACAACATCAAACAACCCCGAGGCCTCACTGCGGGAAAGATCCGCCCCCTCACTGATATCCACCGAGGCCACACATAGTCCTTGGGCAAAGGAAGCTGCAACATTATCATTGCCACTCTCTCCGAAGGTAAATGCAGAGATACCGGAGTTAACATCATAGGCATTTTCATATTTCTTTCCGCATCCGCTCATAAAAAGAGACATCAGTATCACGATCATGATACCTCTTCTACTTATACATCTCACGCCACTCCATATCTCCCCTGTCTAACGACTTAATAAGAAGCTCCGCCGTTGCAAGATTTGTAGCCAGCGGAATATTATGCATATCACAAAGTCTTACGATATATCCGATATCAGGCTCATGAGATTTGGGAGCCAGCGGATCCCTCAGAAAGATCATAAGATCTATCTCATTCTGCTCGATCTGGGCACCTATCTGCTGTTCACCGCCAAGGTGACCCGCCAGAAACTTATGTATGGAGAGATTAGTCACCTCCTCTATAAGCCTTCCCGTGGTGCCCGTGGCAAAAAGATCGTTTCTGCTCAGTATTCCCTTATAAGCGATACAGAAATTCTGCATCAGCTTTTTCTTGGAATCGTGAGCGATCAATCCTATATTCATATGTAACCTCCTTATTGCAGTCAGAGATAATCTGCTGACTGCAGTTTTACATTCAATACAATCCCAATACCCATAAACAGACTTATAAGAGAAGTCTGCCCATAGCTGAAGAAAGGAAGCGGCAACCCTGTATCCGGCAGAAGCATGGTCGTAACTCCGATATTAATAAACGTCTGAAACCCCACCAGACCTGCCATACCGCCGGCTATTATCATTCCCGCGGTATCATCTGCCCTTGCCGCGATATATATACACTGCAGAACTATGATAAATAACAGGATAATTATACCACAACACCCGACAAAACCCAACTCTTCTCCGGCTATCGAGAAAATAAAATCAGTCTGCGCCTCCGATATGAAATTACCGTTTTTGACGGAGCCTATGACATTGTTGTTGAGTCCCTTTCCTGTAAGCTGTCCCGAACCTATCGCGGTTATGGAATTGAGCTGCTGGTAGGCTTCCGTGGAAGCATACTGATCCGGCTGAAGCCAGGCAAGTATCCTTTTTTGCTGATACTCATCAAGGATCTTCTGATCCGGCTGCATAACCATATTAAGAAAGAGTATTATGGCAGGAACTATTATAACTATCGCAGGGATAATGATCTTAAAGGTCAGGCCCGCAATAAGCAGTATCGTTGCAAAGATCGCAAGGATCATTATCGATGTGGAAAGGTCAGGCTGGTCAAATATAAGATAAAACGGCGGAAGGATAAGAAGACAGCACGGGATCAGAAACCTTATACTGTTTATGTTTTCCCTGTGTTTCATTATAAACTCCGCATAAAACAGGATGAGCATGATCTTAACAAGCTCGGAGGGCTGGAATCTTATTCCAAAGAGCACAAACCATCTCGCCGCACCTCCTCCTGTTGCTCCGTAGAGCTTTACCGCCACTAAGAGCATTACGGCTGCGATATATATCGCCCAGTAGAATTTCAGGATAAAATGATAATCGATAACGGACAGGATGAGCATAAAAACAATACCGATAATGAGTCCCTGCACCTGATTGAACTGTATCTCCTCCTTGGCACTTCCGATAAGAAGTATCCCTATAACGGATGCAAGCACACTCGATATTACCAGTAAAAATCCGTATTTTCTGAAATTATACCCGACTGATAGTTTCATATCCTAAATCTGCAGCTGTTCAACCGTTTCAGCTGTTATCTCCTCAACAGATAATTCATCATCCTTAATAAACACAAGCTTGGGATTGGCCTTTGATTTGAAAAGACTCCTTTTGGAGATTATATTCATGGACTTTTCCCCTATGCAGACCTTAACGGGTCTTAAGTCAAGTGCCACAACAAAGGAGGCCTCATTTCCCTTTGCGCCGGCTCTTGCTGTTCCGTAAAGGGTTCCAAGTATTATTATATTCCCGGAAGATATAACCTCTGCGCCGGGATTCACATCCCCGATCACGATAAGATCCGTATCCGACTCAACGACCTCAGCGGCACGTATGGGGCCCTTACAGAACTTGGACATCATCTTGTCCTGCTCTCCCAAAAATCTGGATCCCGCCTTTATATACTGCTGATTCTTTTCATCATCTCCCTGACCTATGGTGCAAAGGACCGTCAGATCGGAATTATCCGCGATCGCATCGACTAAGAGCCTTTCCTCCTCGGGCATAAGCTCCCTTCCCTCAAAGGATATCACCAGCTTGGCATTTCCGAAAAACTTTGACGATTCACGGAATTTCTTTCCAAGCTCGGTATAGAGTAAGTCAAAGGGGATATTGGGATCAAGTATCACCGACAACCCCTTGGGATAATTTTTGATAACCACCGCATTGCTCATTTTACTGCACTCCTCTCTTTTCCCTTTTTTAGTCTTCTATTATCTCTGTAGTGTTCGAATCCGCTATACCGTTAAGCAGCTCTTCCCTGTCAACAAGATTGAACTGGTAATTGAACACATCTGCCGCAAGAGAAGCCGCATTGGCAGAGGTATAACCGTATGCTATCCTGACCGCTAAGGATATCTCCGGCTTTTCATAGGGAGCATATCCCACAAAGAGTGCATGGTTCGTTCTTGTATGTGAAGACTGCGCCGTTCCTGTCTTTCCCGCCACAGAGATGTCTACATCCTTCAGTGCACCGGTCCTTAACGCAACCAGTCTCATTCCGGATTTTACCGCTTCCCAGGTTTCCTTGCTTATATCCACAACATTTCTTGGCTTTGGCTTGATCTCCTCTATTATATTTCCGCTGTTATCGGTTATCTTTGAGACAAGTGTCAGCTTATAGCATATCCCGCCATTTGCTATGGTGTTTACATACCTTGCGAGTCCTATTGTCGTATAGTTGTGGGAGCCCTGTCCGATAGCTGAGTCGATCGGCAGTTCATCGGAAAATTTAGGGTCGTTTTCTTCCATCTCGATCCCTGTTTTTTCGGTAAGTCCAAAGAGGTCAGCATATTTTTTCATCTTTTCAAGACCCAGCTCCTCATCATATCGGGATGACCTTAAATTTGTTGCAAGTCTGTATCCGACCTCATAGAAGAAGGAGTTGCACGAATGCTCGATGGCATGTGTCACATCCAGGTATCCGTGAGCGGCAGGATAGGCCCAGCAGGTCTTCTCGATCTGAAGATTCTCTATTATGTATTTTCCGTCACACCTTATCTTCTCTCCTATATTGATAACTCCGTTCTCGATACCCGTTATAGCACTGACCATCTTAAAAGTAGAACCCGGAGCCGTCATCTGCTGGGTGGCGTTATTATACATGGGGCTTGAAAGATCGGACATAAGCCTTGCGTAATACTCGGAATCGATGGTATTGGTAAGTCTGTTTGCATCAAACCCCGGATAGGTCACACAGGCAAGCACCTCCCCTGACATGTTCATTACCACACAGGATCCGGAGCACGGGTCTAAGGCCAGCTGTGAAGGAGTTATCTCAATGTTTGCTATCTTATTTATTATAAAATCATACGGTGTTTTTGCGCCTGTTTCCACCTCACTCTTTTCGGCACTTGTTGCGTAGATGACATTCTGTTCAAACAGTATCATACAGAGCTGTCTGCCGGATATCATGTTATCCCTTATCATGTATTTATACATTTTTTTGGAGAACTGGTTATCACTGCCAAGCTCCTCACAGATATAATCAACCAGTCTCGAATATACCTCGGCTGTATCGGCATACTGGTCGGTACCTGCAAATTTGGTTATGTCGATCCAGTTTTTTGAAAGGCAGTAATTCAGATACTCCTTTAACGATATCGTCTCATCTATCGCCCAGGCTATATAAACGGGATCCTCCTTGTTGACCTCTGAGGAAAGGATGACGCCCACATTGGAGGAATTGAGATACTGGACTATATAGCTTTGATAGACCTGGTACTCTGTCGGAAGCTCCTTATAGGGGACAGATCCGTCTAAAAGCTGATTCCTTATCTCTGCCAGGGCCGACTCCTGTTTGGAAAGAAAGGTGTTATATACCTCCTTTTCGTAGGTATGGGCATCCTCCTCTTCAAACTTTCTGATATCAATGACATTGTTGTTGACAAGAGCATAATAAACATCATCTATGGGTATCATCATGAGGGAAGTCTTGACCACGGAATTGTCATATTCCTTCATATTGACGATCTTTGATACCAGAATACCGGCGAGCTTCTGTTCGAGCATATTGTAAACAGCCCTCTGTAGATCTGAATCTATCGAAAGATAGACATCATTTCCCGCCACGGGATCCACATGGGTGGAGGTTTCAAGTATCTTACCCACATTATCCGTAAATACGACATCCATTCCCTTTGTTCCCTGAAGGTATTCCTCCATCGTCTTTTCAATGCCGGCCTTACCTACGGTGTCCGTTATCAGATATTCATGCTCCGATTCGGAAAGCTCCACAAGGTCATCTGCCGAAGCATTACCGACATAGCCGAGAATATGCGCCATATATTCCGAATCGTTGTATCTTCGTAACAGCTTTTCCTTTATATCTATACCCTGAAGCTCTGCCTTGTTTTCCATTATAGCGGCCACTGTCTCCTCAGAGACATCATCCGCTATCACGGTTGCAAGATACTTCTGATAGCTCGTTGTTGACATTGTATATCTGACAGTGATTATCTTTAATATCTCTTCGTTATCAAGTCCCTTCCCGGGAACAAATTTCTTGTCTCCGTCAGGACCCATCTCATAATCGCCTATACCGTATCTGTCGGCCGCACACAGCAGGTCGATTATCTCCTGCGGAGTGGAATTTTTCTCTATTATTGTAAGATCGGTAACATCCTTATAGCCGTAGATATCCGCAAGAAACCTAATGAGCTTGGATCCGGATACCGTGTATTCGTAATCCCCGTGATCATTGAGGATTATATTAAAGTTATTGATAACCTCATCCCCATGCTCCTCTATTATCTTTATCGAATTCAGTATCGTCTGGTTAAGCCTTGCATTTTTTCCCGATGAGGATTCGTAATTGTCCTCAATGGTAACGGAATAGGCCAGTTCATTATAGGCAAGGAGCTTTCCGTTTCTGTCATAGATATTTCCCCTTGCACAATCAAGGGTGATCTCCTTTTTTATCTTAAGAGTAAAGTTGTTCAGATACTCCTCTCCGTTTATTATCTGCAGCACAAATAATCTCCTGATCAGGATGAAAAAAAGGACCAGGATTATGACAAGAAGTATGAACAATCTTGACAGGATCGTATTTTTAAGGAATTCCTTAATATCATTTATCAATCCGTTCTTTAACTCCTTTTCTCGTATTCCTCAAGCCACTCGTTTGCGTAAAGTATCCCTCTGTAGATGACAAGTGTGGCAACTGTCGTATATACGATCTCCGGAAGGATTATATGCACCAGATAATATGGAAAATTCATCCTTCCGCGAAGCAGGAACAAAAACACATAACAGAATATACAGTACATGAGCTCACTTGCGCTGATGAGTATCATGGGCAGCTTTATATCCTCCGGATAAAAGATCGCTTTGAAAAGACCGTTGATATAGCCGATAAAAAGAAAGATCAGCGCATAAAAGCCTATGATATCCCCAAAGAAGATATCCATTAAAAGTCCGCAGAAAAAGCCGATCACCATACCCTCCTTCCTGCCCCTCATAAATCCGAAGGAGGAAGTGAGTATGATAAGGACATTGGGTACTATACCCGCTATGGAAATAGCCCTGAATACAGTACTCTGAAGCAGAAAACCCGCCCATATCATTATCGCTACGATCAAATATCTACGCATATCATTTGCCCTGTTTGAGATCCGTGACCACAAGTACCGTGTTCAGATGCTTAAAGTCCACGGCCGGAGTCATATACCCTGACTTCGTCAGATTGTTTGAATCATTATTTATCTCTGTGATATAACCAATGGTGATATTGGGAAGAAATTTATCGGAGATCGTCGAGGTTACTATCTGGTCTCCCCTTACCACTATATTATCCTTATCGGTAAGCTGGCTGAACCTTATATATCCATCCTTCATGAGTTCTAAATCCCCGGAAACGATAAGATTGTCAGAGCTTGACATTACCATTCCCGAGATATTGGAATCATCGTCTATTATGGATTTTACCGATGCCCAGTTAGGCCCCACCTCCGTCACTATACCGACAAGTCCGGAACCTGCCATAACGTTCATATCGATACTTATCCCGTCGTTCATCCCCTTATCGATTATAAAGGTGGAAAACCAGTTTCCGGCATCCTTTCCGATAACCCTTGCGCCAACCTTGTTGTAGTCGGAATACCTCTCATCCAATGCAAACAATTCCCTTAGCTCTGACAGCTCATATCTGTCAGCCTGAAGGTCATTGACCGTTATTGATAAATCATCCACCTGTTTCTTTAATTCTTCGTTTTCTTTCTGAAGATCCTTTATCGTCTTTAGATCGTTGGTCCTGTCATAGAGCCATTCACCCGCACGGCTTATACCCTTCTGAAAGGGCACTATGATATAACCCGCCGCCGAATTCATGGGTACAGACATGATATCGGTCGCAAATGACAGTATCATCATTATGACACAGATAACCGCAAGTATAAGCAATACGTATCTGCTTGGAATTGAATTTTTATTTCTATGGTTCTTGGCCATTATTTATACGACCCCGTTAACACCGGACTCTGCCCGCTGATCATGCCTCATACATCGAATAGGCAACATGTCCTAATTTTTCATTGTTCATGACCTGTGAAAGCCCGTACGCGACCGAACCTTCACCGTTCGAAGAAAAATTGACCCTGAGTCCCGTACTCCTTGCGATAAGCTCATGGAGATTACCGATGGATGCGGAGCCTCCCGTCAGAAATATTCCCTTCTTGTATATATCCGCGGCAAGCTCGGGAGGTGTTCTCTCCAGTATAACCTTTACATTGTCAATGATATTTTCAAAATGTTCGGACATACATTTCTCTACAAGATTGGTGGGTATGTTTCTTTCAACCGGAAGACCTGTGACTATATCCCTTCCGTAAACAACGGCATCTGAATTGGTTGCCTTAAGCTCCGGAAGAGCGATCTTGACTCTCTCTGCCGTCTTCATGCCGATAAGGAGGTTATACTCCTTTCTGATAATATTTCTTATGGAATCATCAAACTTTTTCCCTCCGAGTTTTATAAGCTTACTGAGCACTATGCCTCCGAGGGATATGATGGATATTTCAGTAGTCTCATATCCGATATTCACCACAAGGACTCCCGATGAATTCATGACATCCACATCAAGTCCTATGGCATCCGCTATAGCCTTTTCAACAACATATATCTTTTTTGCCCTGACATTGCTGTCCTTTACAAGATCATAAAACGCCCTTTTTTCAACATCGGTAATATCTGTGGGAACCGAAATAAAGAAATCAGCATTTCTCAGATTTCCGTCCATCTCGTCCAATATGAAATTCTTGAGCAGCACCTGCATATTGTGGATATCCGCTATCACCCCGTTAGTGAGCGGAAAGGACACGACAATATTTGACGGGGCCTTCTCATACATTGTAAAAGCCTCATCACCGTATGCAAAGATATTATGTCTGTTCTGTATTGCTATTATGTTTTTATGTGAAGAGATTGTTTCCTTAAAACCGTTGTAGATCTTTATATTATAGGTACCCAGATCGATACCGAATGCATTTATTGCCACTTTCTACCTCTTAGCTGTTTCTTTTATGGAAAAAGCTCAGAGCATACCATTATCCTTCATGCTCACATAGGAATCACTCCCGATGATTATATGATCAAGGAGCTTTATATCCATAAGCTCCCCGGCTTCTCTGACCTTTTTTGTTACTAAAATATCATTTTCCGAAGGTGTGGGATCACCTCCCGGATGATTGTGTAAAAGGACGATATTAACAGCCGAATGTCTTATCGCGCTCATGAAGATATCCCTCGTAGATACCGGTGACTGATCAACGGTACCGCTTGTAAGAACCTCATCCGCAATATATCTGTTTGCGCCATTCAGGCACAGGAGTCTTACCTCCTCATGTCCCAGATACCTCATCTCATCCATGAACAGAACTGCTATCTGTGACGGTCTGTTAAAGCTTTTTGTCACATCACAGCTTATCCTTCCCATCCTTTTGGCCATCTCTGCGATACATTTAAGAGTGATCGCCTTGACCTTACCTATCCCGTTTATAAGCATCAGCTCCTCGATGCTTTTTTTATGCAGAGCCACAAGGCTGTGGCTTCCGTCATGAAGTCTCAGTATATCCCTTGAAACGTCTATGCTTGACCTTCCTATGGTCCCTGTTTTAAGTATAACAGCCAAAAGTTCGCTGTCACTTAATATCTCAGGTCCGAAGCTTAAGCATTTTTCATAAGGTCTCTCGTCAGGCGGCAAAGACCTCATTGAGCTGTATTCATGATTATCCGTTTTTCATCCCTCCCTTTATGCGCCGTTTAAGAAATCCACACCTGACCTGCCCACCCCCTCTTAGCTTACTAAGAGGAGAGATCTCTCAGACTGATCCAAACATTTCTATCCGGCATTTTTGAGGACATGCGGACGGATGAATGATATGATCCATATTAGTATCATGAATTTTTTACAGAACTCATCATAGCACAAAACATATAATATATCAAACGATTGAAACCAAAAAACATTTAAGTTATCATATATCTGTCCGACCCGGTCCATACAGCATTTTTCCATATGTTACAGGCGATTTTAATGTATTTGGGATCAGACCCTTTAGGAGGATATTGTCAGAATGAACACTAAAGACAGGTCTTTTTTTATCGATCAGAGCATACAGAAAAAATTTCATAAGGATCTCTATACAAAATTTGTACAGGCGATCTCCGACTACGAGCTTATAAAGGAAGGAGATTCGATAGCTGTCTGCATATCCGGCGGGAAGGATTCCATGTGCATGGCCAAGCTTTTTTCCGAGATAAAAAGACATAACAAGTTTCCCTTTGAAGTAAGATATATGGTCATGGATCCCGGCTATAAAGCCGAAAACCTTGAGCTCATAAAGTATAATGCTAAGCTTTTAAATCTTGATATCAGTATTTTTGAGACGGATATATTTGACTCTGTCTTTAACATAGACAGATCCCCCTGCTATATCTGTGCGAGGATGCGCCGCGGCTATCTTTATAACAACGCCGGAAAATTAGGCTGCAATAAGATCGCCCTTGGACATCATTTTGACGATGTAATATCCACTATCCTCATGGGAATGTTTTACAGCGGACAGTACGAAGCCATGATGCCCAAGCTTAAGAGTAAGAACTTTGAAGGTATGGAACTGATCAGGCCTCTTTACTATGTCAGGGAGGAAAATATCATAAAATGGGCAAATTATAACG
>JAILEM010000090.1 GCA_024687745.1 Lachnospiraceae bacterium | reverse complement strand
CCTATTGAATAGGATACAAGACCGCTCTTAAATTTAAACAGCCATGCAAGAATATATGCTCCCGCGATTATCAGGGCATCGATCAGAATATGAAGTTTATTAAATAAATTTTGATTATCCTTGATCATGATCTCATCCCATACAAAAACTGCCTGCTCCTGTCTGACCGCTCC
Organism: Lachnospiraceae bacterium; assembly: GCA_024687745.1. Lineage (GTDB taxonomy): Bacteria > Bacillota > Clostridia > Lachnospirales > Lachnospiraceae > UBA2868. The sequence continues at coordinate 21,621 of JAILEM010000090.1, read as the reverse complement.
TCAGCCTGTTATACGTCTGATCATATTCTTCCACAGAGCAAGCTGGATCCACAGATAATTTATTACATTTTCTCTCCCGAAAGGATATTTTTTCATCCCGAATGACATCTTCAGACCCTTAAATACGCCGCTTAAATACTCTTTTCCCATTCCCTTTAAAAAAAAGAATAATATCTTTATCATATATCCCACCATCAGAAAGGGCAGATTTAATATGATCTGTAAAGACGGCATGTTCTTATGTATAACGAAAACAGAGTTTCTTGAGGCAAGCCTTACCTTAAATGAATTATGCCTTGATCCTGATGATCCGCTTCCTGCATGAAAGACTTTAGCCTCCGGCACAAAAAGATTCTTATATCCACTGATATTTGCCCTGTAGCCTATATCGACATCCTCTAAATAGGAGCCGTGTCTTTCATCGAAATATCCTATCTTTTCAAATATCTCTCTTCTGTATATCGCCGCACCTGCACAGGATGAAAATATTCTTTCGGTCCTTACGTATCTGTCTGCTTTTTCATCCTTGCCAAGGGAAAATGCCCATCCCAATGCACAATAGAGGTCTCCTGCCGAATCTATCCTGTCTCTTTCATACAGCTTTAACATCTTTGCCTGGCAGGAAAACACATCATCCCTGTCCTTTATCGATGAATAAAGCTCCTGTACAAAGAAAGGATCAGTAACCGTATCATTGTTGAGTAGGATCACATAATCAGAATCCGTATTCTGTATTCCCTGGTTTACGGCCCTTGCAAAACCGTAATTTTCATCATTTTTTATAAGCTTTATGTAAGGATAATCCTCTTCGACAAGCTCCGGACTCCCGTCTTTGGAAGCATTATCAACAACTATGATATCATAATCCGTAAAGGTCTGTTCCTTTAAAGAATCCAGACAGTCCTTTATAAATCTTATCCCGTTATAGTTTGGAATGACTATAGTTACAGGTGTCATTACTTTCTCCTGAATACGGCAAAAGGATCGTAAACACAGATATATTTATCACTTATCTTTCCTTTGCCGTATTTTATGACAGCTTCTGTCTTAACCATCATACAGTCACAGGGAAGACCTTCTGTTTTATGCTGTATAGATGCTCTGTGCATATAGCCGGAATAATGAAAATTCATACCGCAGTAATCGGGAACTGCTTCCCCATTCTCATTAAATGAATAACCGGCGCTCTCTATCCTGTTGTGCTTATCGATTATCTTTCCTGTTACGGCTAAGACCTCTTTCCTTGATAATATGCCAAGGAGCTCCTGCTCATAATCCTCTGTAAGAGGCTCAATGTTCTCATTCATTATCATAAAGGCATCTGCATCAGAGGCCTTTATCTCTTCATCCGACATACTGTCATATTCATCTCTTGTAAGAGTAAGACATTTCTTACCCTTACTCAGATATTTTACTCTGAAAAAGCCAAGATGTGAAGTATCCGATACCTCGGCAAAAAGTCCGCATCTTTTGAGATGATCCTCTATAGCCCTTTTAGCGGCAGCAAAAGCATAAACCTTGCTGTCCGGATTATCGGCAGAGGAGTCCTCTGAAGCTCTCCAGTGATATAATACCTTATCTATATGCCTGATATTTTCCGGTTTCATATGCTCTACACATCTGAAAATAAAATCATGATCCTGTGCTCCGTCATATTCCGGTCTGAAGCCTCCTGTCTTTGTGGCTATACTGCTTTCAACAACCAGAAAATGACAGATATAATTATTGCTCCTCAGAAGATCTATATCAAAACCCGGTTTTGAGTGATAGTCAAAATAATTACTCATGTCGGCATTTATCTTATCTTCATCAGTATAGATCATAAGAGCATTATTTAAAGTGATGCTCCCCTCCCTGTAGCTGCTTTCCTCAAGTACCTTCATCACCTCAAAGAGCGCATTTTCTTCAAGGATATCATCATGATCGAGCAGGGCTATATAATCTCCGCAGGCCATGGAAAGCGCTGCATTCGTATTACCGGAAATGCCCTTATTCTCGGTTAATTTCTGATATTTGATCTTTGAGCCAAGAAGAGGATCGTATTCCTCTCCGATGACCTTCATCACCACATTTTTAACCACATCGGACCTGCTGCCGTCAGCTATGCACAGTTCCCAGTTCTGATAGGTCTGTCTGACAACAGAACAGAGCATCTGCTTGAGAAAAACGGGATTGGTCTCATAGGTGGGAACCAGAATACTTATCTTATAAGGCATTTCAAAAACGTATTTGCGCTGCTTTACAAGTTCATCGTGTGAGGGTCTCTGCATAAGTACGTTGTCCTTATAATTCTTCTCATCAGAATCTCTTTTAAGTCTTTCCGCTATCTTATAGCAGGTTTCCTTAGGGCCGTTCCTCTTAACATAGCTTAAGACCCGATCCATATTCTTTTTATTCAGCCTTTCAGATAATGTACCCATCTGTAAATTCCTTAAGCTCCTCAGGTGTTCCGAGAACATGGACCTTTGAAGGATCCACATCCGATATAAATATATCCATTCCCTTCTTTATCATATGATTATAAAGAGGAGCAACATACTTTTCTCCCTTTTCGAGATTATTCTCTGAAGAATAATAATCCTTATACATCTCCTCATAAAGTCCGCAGGATCTGAAATAATAAGCACCCAGCGTACAATTGTCAGATATCCTTATCTTTTCCCTTACCTCAACGGCTCTTCCGGTATCATCAAGCTCAACAAAGCTCCAATGATCTCCCTCTGCCTTAAAGCAGGGAATAAATCCATCGCCGTGTATTTCCTCCGGTTTCATCTGATAAGGTTCCACATATGTATCTATATTATATATAAGTAACCCGTCATCCTTATCCCATACATCTGATGAGAGCATTGCCGTAGTTGCCTGTCCATCCGTTAAGCGGGATATCTCGATCAGACGGCTGTTTTTTATGCCAAGCTCCTTACATTTCTCATTTATAAAGCTTCCGGCCTCATCTTCCTTCCTGACTATGAAGGTGTACTTATCCTCTTCTCTCCTGAAGGCCTTAAGCGAATCCATCGACCACTCAAATAAGGTTCTTCCGTGAGCCTTTATCATATATTTAGGTTCTTTATATCCTGCCTGCTTAAATCTCGATCCGAGACCTGCCATGGTAATGACTGTTTCCATTTAATCGCACCTGCTTTTTTCACATAATTCCTTAAGCTCTTCAGGAGTGAGCTTCAGAAACTCATCCGGTCTCACCGTCCTGTCATCAACATAAAAGCCCATATGCCCGGGCCACGGCTTTCCGTAGATTATCTCATCATAAGGTATCTCCCATTTATCCAGCCATTTAAGAACGATCTTTGCAGTATTTGCATTTATAAGGCCTATGTTTCCCTTATAACTGTTCATATTTCTCGAAGTAAAAAGTATGATCTTTGCTCCTTTTTCCTTATAATCCCTTATCTTATCCACCATTTCCTTATATGGGACCATATCTTCATAGCGTTCATCCTTTTTCTTTATCGGACAGAGCGTTCCGTCAATATCAAAAATAAATGTCAGACCGTTATACTCCATTATTATATTATCCCTCCAGTTCATCCATGATCCTTACCGCATTGAGGATAAAGCCCATTACCTTCTTTACCCTGTCGATATGAAGCGGAAGCATCGAAAGGAACAGGGACGTTTCATATATTCTTATTATATCCGGATCGAATCCGTTTTTGAGAAGATACTCCTTAAAGATATCCTTGTATTTTTTATTATCACTGTCAACAGACAGCTTGAGCTTCATATCATCCCCGATGCTTATACCGAAAAGATCACTGTTAAAATAATCATATTCTCCCATAACGGAATGGGACAGCTTACAGATATCATAACAGGGATCGGTATACAGCTTATCCTCAGTAAGTGCACCCTTTGGATCTATCAGCTTTAAAAGGTCTATATCCCTGTTATAGAGTATATTGGAAAAACAGAGATCTCCGTGTCCCACAACAAGAACAGTATCAGCCTTCATTTTCGAGGTCAGTGATGAATAAAGCCTTTTATATCTGTTTACAATGTCATCTATCGAATCATAATCCGTTCCTGTCCTTATATATCCGTTAAGGATCTCAAACTGTTCAAGCTCCCTTAGACGGTTTATCCGCTCATCCACCTTGTCTATATATAATGCTTTCTTTTCTGCCTGATATCTCTCTGATGTAACAGGGATTAAGCTTCTGTTTTTTATAAAATAAAACAGTTTATCCATTATCATCCTGAATTCTTCCTCGTCGATGGCTCCGTGAACGTACCTCAGCGCAAGATCCGTAACAAAAAACCTCTCCATGGAATAGCAGGCATCCTTTTCACTCTCTTTATATCCAAACGGAACCGCATACCACATCTTCATCTCTTCGGGAAGCAGTCTGTAATATTCGTATTCCGCCCTTATCTTTTCTTTATTTGAGGACCGTTTTACAACTGTATACTTACCGCTTTCAAGAGAATTGAAAAATCTCGCATCAAAACCTCCGGTTATAAACCTTCTGAAATTATTGACGTCCGAGAGATCTACAAAGGCATCGCTCTCAATCCTTTCAAATCTCTTATCACTCTCCTGAAGGTTCTCTTTATAGGATTCTACATCGGGATACATTACCGCCGCCACCCTGTCACCGGAAATAACGCAGTATATTTCATTAATATAACATGCTTTTTCGATAAGTACAGAAACAGAGTCTGAATCTTCTATAAAAAAATCGGAAAAAAACCTGAATACCGGGGTTTTACCGGCATCCTTCAGGGCAGAAGCAACTCTCTCCAAAATATCCTCAGGCATATAAAAACCGGACACATAGGGGATTGAAATGAGCATGTTTTTTATCCTCTCCCTTAATGATATCCGCTTAAAAATCGTATTTCCAAAGCTTCGGCTGCCTGTTATGCTTTTTATCTCCCTTTCGGGTATTCTGCTGTCATCATAAACAACTATCACTTTTTTCATATCACGCTTCATCCTTGTTGTTTCTGCCCGGGCCCGCACCCAACCTGCATATCACAAAGCTTATTATTGTCATTAACAGAAGTCCCGTGAAGCAGAAAATAAAATACTGCCTCTGTATCACTATTTCATGTCCTGTCGATAATATGGACGTTATATATCCGCAAAAATCACCTGCCCCAAACGGTATTCCAAGTATGAGCGACAGCAGGAAAAGAAGTATTCCTTCAAATATCCAGGCACCCAATGACATTATTATCATAAGTGAATATCTCCCGGAAATTAGCTCCCTTACCTTATCATACCCTGTCTTTATGATCTCAAGGCTCCTAAGGACTGCCATAGAACGTTCAGAGCTCCTGTTTATTATTATATATCTGTTCAGATACCCATAAACCGAAGGAAAAATCATGAACGCAAAGACAACTGCGGCAAGGAAGACCGGAAGTGCCACCGTTACGGCAGATATCGTATCTTTATAAAGGATCTGCATCGGAAGCATCACGAGCACAAGTGCCAGCGTATCAAAAAACCTGTCGGTCACAATACTCAAAAAGCCCTTCAAAAAGCTGCCCGTTATCCTGCCAAAGGCGAATATCCTGTATATTTCCCCAAGCTTATACGGGATTATGAAATTTACAAAGGTGGTCCTGAAATAGGCAAATATAAATCTTTTAAATTCGATCTTCTCATCCAAAAGTATAAGGTAGAGTCTCATCATCTTCAGAAGATGAATGAATATAAAAAGGACAAGAGCCAATATTCCGGACAGTATATATAATATGATATTCATTATTCTATGACATCTGCCTCATATTTATCTACAGCTCTTTCCCTGTGATCATCAAGTATCATTGAAGGATCGATGAAATAGGAAAAGAGCATCTTAAGCACTTTTAATGCCTGATCAGCCATCTTCACATTGCTTACCTGATCGTCCTCCCTCCATGATACAGGATAAAAAGCAATATCGTGCCCGTAATATTCCGATGCCAGTATCATGGCATAATTGAACATAAGATTATCGGGAAAGCCCATATAAAATTCATCCTTAAGCATTTCAACGCTGTATATGTTAAGGCCGGAGCCAAGATCATATATCTTTTTTTTCACGACAAAAGCAAACAGAAAATTAAAAACATAATTCCCAAAGGTCCTGAAGGCTGAATAGCCCTTAAGCTTTGAGCCTCTCATGAATCTTGCCCCAAGGATACAGTCATGCTTTTTATAATACCCTGTCCTTAAAACAGGTTCAAAATCCTGTATCATACCCTGGTCATCCCCATGAAGGACAATAACATGATCGTAACCGTTATCCACTGCATATCTAAATGCCACCTTATGGGATCCTCCGAGGCCGTAATTCTCCTTGTTGCGCAACAGGCTGACGGGTACCTCCGGATGTTTTTTCATAAAATCCCTGACAACATTTTCAGTATCATCCGTACTTCTGTTATTCACAACTATGACGTGGGATATATATCTCAATATCCTTTCATCAAGCTGTCCAAGCACCCTTATTATCTGTTTCTCGCAATTATACGCCGGAATGAACAAAAGTATCTTATTCTTCATATCAGTACCTCTCCAAGCCACAGTCATTATTTACATCTACCGGTTCTACAACCACATCTGAAGGGTAATCAAAGCCGTCCGGTATGTAAGTGGTATTATTTTCATAATCATACAGACACATTTCCTTTTGGTTATTTGTATAATATGCCGCACTCTCCGCAGCCATCTCGCCAACGAGGTTCAGCACAGTCTGGTTATAATGCCAGGAATCTATCATATATTCAGTGGAAACCGCATTTAGCACTGTAGTTGCGAGCGCATAATAACCACTGTTTCTGCAAAGGTCTAACTGAGCCGATACGATATCTTTAAAATAATCCTTTTCCTCTATTATCCTTCCAGGAGTAACTATAAATACTTTTTGTACTCCTCCTATAAACAGAGGCCTTATTATATTATCCATATTCTGCTTATAAGCTTCGCTCGATAAGTCACCAAGGGCATCCGACTCACCCTGAAGCCAGATAACATACTGTTTTCTTATATAGTAATTATTGCTTTCAAGCCATACCTGGGCTCTTTTCTGTCTTTCCCTGAAATCCTCGGTGGTTTTTGGAAGCATCCAGAACTGGGTATCGGTTCCTCCCTGTGATGCAGACACGGCAACAATGGGTACCTTTGTCTCCTCATAATATTTATTTGCAAAGGCTGATACCATACTTCCGTTTTTTGACCCCGGAAGATCATAAATACCGTTTATGTTATTCTCATTCTTTCCAAAGGGTTCTTCTATAGGGTAGAGCCTGGTAGGATCGGATATCGCCCTGAACTCATATCCGACACCTTCAGATACCTTTGGAGCATACGAAACGTTACCTCCTACACCTGACATATTACTCTGACCCATGAACATCACAAGGTCGACTATCACCTTTCCGTCCTCAGTCTTTAAGACCTTTTCCTCCTCTACTGCCGGTATCTCATTTTCAGATACTGCAGCAACCTCCGATGCCTTAGTCTCAGAATACTGTATAACGGGATCCTCTTCCTTATCCTCTTTTGCTTCATCTGACTCATCCGGTTCATCTATAACTATGATCGTTTCATCCTGAGTTTCATTATCAAGCTTTGAAAGCTTTTCCCCTGTTATGTCATTTTCCGTACTTGACGGTATCTCTATGGCCGCGGGCTCTTCATTTTTGGCACATGAAATAAGAAATGCCATACTCAGACACAGGATAAGAGTCATTATTTTTCTTTCTCTCATTTTACTGCTCCTTTTTTTCCAGGATCATTTTACGTGTTACGAAGTTATATACCATAACAATGGCAGTTGCAATGAGCTTTGCTATGTATGCGGCAAGATCTGCCGGTGACCCTATGGCATCTATTCCAAGCGATACTATAAATCCGTGAAGGACATTCATTATGTTCTGTACAGCTTCTGATCTTTCGTAGGTTATGTCCATACAGAGCCAGAGTACGATGGTGTTTATAACAAGACCTATAAGACTTAAGACCATGAAAATAATAAACTCTTTACGTCTGTCGGCATCCTCCTTCCTTTCGAATACGAACTTCATACTCGCAAGATAATTAAAGATCAGAGATATACTGAAACCCAGTATACCGGCTACAAGATATCCATACTCCCATCTCAGAAACTGCAGCACGATCGAATAGATCACAAAATCTATTATAAAAGATATACCTCCGACCACGCCGAACTTAAGGATCTGTTTCAGAAGCTTTGCTTTTTTACTCTCAGTCTTATCCATTTTTCTCCCCTTTTTCTTTTATTTCCTTATCAGAAACCCCTTTTTTCGGGAATCTGACCTTTCTCCCCGTTTCTTAAGGTATGCTCCCTGAAAAGTACAAAGCATACATATATTATAAACCCATAATAAATAATACCTGCCCCGATCCTTGACAACAGATTCTCAGAGAAAAGTCTGAGTATAAAGTTAATATATATCATCATCAGAAAATAATAAGCCTTCATATAAGCTGATGTCTCTATGTTGTAAAATAAGGCGATCACAACTATCAAAACAAAGAAATCATAGGTTCTGTGATATGTTATGACAAGCGAAAACAACGTAAGTACAGATATCAGTACACCGTCATAACCCTCCTTTAGCCTGACCGCATACAGTAAAAGAGCGATAAGTATAACAAAGGCAAGGATATAGGCGATGAGTGAACCTTTAAATATGGCTCCGAGATCTATCCCTCCTTCAGCCAAAAGAGCAGATGAAACCTTCAGAGGTTTTATTATCATATTGATAAAGCTGTCCCCAAGCCATAGGGCCGAAAAAATTGTCAGGATCAGATGAAAAAGTACCGAGACCCCCACCTCCTTATATTTCCTCCTGTATATAAAGTAAATGGCCAAAGGAACAGTCAGGGTATACTTAAAATAGCATATAAACAGCGAAAGCGAGGTTAGAAGGAATCCTCTTAAGCCCTTTATCTCCAAACAATAAACCGCTAAAAGGAAGAAGAAAAAAGCAAACAGTGTATGCTGCCCTACTCCGAGCTGATTCCTGTACGGTGTTCCCGCTAACATAAACAGCACAAAAAATCTGAATATGAATGGATCCGCAGACTTCAGAAAGGTCTTCCTTAAAAGTATGATGATCCCGACCGTAAAAAGAAGATTAAAGGCTAGCCAGGTATATCTTGCAGAGAGAGGGGACAGCAGGGTAAAAGGTGCCAATAACATTAAAAGTGATGGAAACTGATTAGCTTCCATCTGCAGATAGTATTCCTCATAACCAAATGTGTCCAATATCCCGGACGGAGAGAGGGATTCCTCATACGGATCTATCCTCATCATAAATACCTTTGCGGCATCCCATTGAAAATCCTGACTCCACTCGATAGCATTCCTGCAGCCCTGAAATACCGACAGGGCTGCAAGTGCTGCCAATATCAAAAGTATTAGGTTTTTTATCTTCTCATTTTCGTAAAGCTTTATCAAAAAGGCTTCCATAACAGTTTATATTACAGCTATAACCGCTTCCTTAAGCTTTTCAAGTCGATTTTTTGCATCCTCAAGGCTGTCTCCCTTTATACCCATATAAAATTTGATCTTGGGTTCCGTTCCCGAGGGCCTTGCGCAACACCATGAGTTGTTCTCAAGCTCAAAGTAGAGTACATTTGACCTGGGAAGTCCTGTTTCCGAAATCTTCCCGGTATCCATATCCTTAACCGTATTGTTTTCATAATCCCTGAATTCAAGAACCTTTAGTCCTCCGAATTCCTTTGGCGGATCATTACGAAGCTTATCCATTATAGCCCTGATCTGATCGGCTCCCTCTATACCTTTCATTGTAAGGGTATGTATTCCCTCCTTATAGAAGCCGTATTCCTCATATATCTTTATCATCTGATCCCATACAGTCATGCCGTGCTTCTTACAATAAGCGGCAACCTCACAAAGACACATAACGGCAACTACGGCATCCTTATCTCTTGCATGAGTACCTGCGAGACATCCGTAGCTCTCCTCAAAACCAAAGACATAATTATTTGTATGTTTTTCCTCAAACCATTTTATCTGCTCACCTATGTATTTAAATCCTGTAAGAACCTCTATGAGCTTTACATTATATGCAGCCGCAATGGGATCGGCCAGATTTGTTGAGACTATGGTCTTTACAAATGCAGGGTTTTCCGGCATTGTACCCATTGCCGTACGTTCTCTGAGTATATACTCCGCGATCAGCATTCCTGACATATTTCCGGTAAACGAAACATATTCCCCGCTCTTTGTATCCTTGGCATATATACCAAGTCTGTCTGCATCGGGATCGGTTGCAAGTACTATATCCGCATCCTTTTCCTTTGCAAGCTTTAAGGCAAGGGTAAAGGCTTTGGGATCCTCGGGATTGGGATATTCAAGTGTGGTAAACTTTGGATCGGGCATCTCCTGCTCGGGTACGACAAATACATTTTTAAATCCAAGCTCCGAAAGGATACGTCTTACCGGTACATTTCCCGTTCCGTTAAAGGGTGTATAGACGATCTTTATATCATCGGCCATTTCCTTTATTATCTCAGGATGTATTATCTGCTTTTTAAGCTCTGTCATATAGGCATCATCGATCTCTTTTCCGATAACGTTATACAGTCCGGCCTTTAAAGCCTCATCCTTATCCATTGTCTTTGCGTCACTGATCTTTACTGCCTTAACCTCATCTATAACATCCTTATCCTTTGGCGCCGTTATCTGGGCTCCGTCCTCCCAATAAACCTTGTATCCGTTATATTCGGGGGGATTATGGGAAGCAGTGACCACTATTCCCGAAGTACATCCAAGCTTCCTTACAGCAAAGGAGAGCTCCGGAGTAGGTCTGAGTGCATCAAAAACATAGGCCTTTATACCGTTTGCATTTAAGCATAACGCCGCTATATCCGCAAATTCAGGCGACATGAACCTTGAATCGTACGCAATTGCCACGCCCTTTTTTTCAGCTCCCATCTTCAGGATATAGTTGGCAAGTCCCTGTGTGGCTCTCCTTACCGTGTAAATATTCATCCTGTTGGTGCCTGCCCCTATGACTCCTCTAAGGCCTCCTGTTCCAAACTCAAGATCCTTATAGAATCTGTCCTCTATCTCTTTTTCATTTCCCTCAATGGCCTTAAGCTCATCCTTTGTCTTTTCGTCAAAGTACGGGTCGTTAAGCCAGCTTTCATACAATTCCTTATATCCCATTTTCAAACCTCCTTGAAATTTATTTATTATCTTATTTCTTTATTCTACCATACTCTTCGGATTACCCTTCAGAACAAAATTACTGTAGTCAAGTGAGAAATTCGGGTTAAAATACGGATCTCCCTTCTCAAGGACTTCCTTCCATTTCTCCCTGAAAAGATCACTTTCCCTGTTATATCTTTCCGCATTCTTATCCGACGGATCCTTCACGTCACTTCCTCTTGAGCTTGACTCATAGTGAAAGAGTTCTGCAAAAGGAGTAAAGACATTTAACAATCCCTTTGCCCTCAGCTTCAGACAGTAATCCACATCATTCAGCGCTACGGCAAACTCCTCGCTAAGTCCGTTTACCTCCTCATAAAGAGCCTTTGATGTCATCATACAGGCACCTGTAACGGCCGATACATTCTGGGCATAACACAGCCTTCCCATATATCCGAGATTATCCTTTGACATCCTGTAATGAGAATGACCCGCTGTCCTGTGAGCACCAAGCCCGAGAACTATCCCCGCATGCTGTATGGAATAGTCTCCGTAATAAAGCATACACCCGACCGCACCGACATCATCTCTCTGGGCATACATTAACATCTCCTCTATCCAGGTACGAGTAACAACCTCGGTATCATTGTTAAGAAGGATCAGATACTTACCCTTTGCAAATGTTTCACCAAAGTTATTGATCTTTGAATAATTGAATTCTCCGAAATATGTGACGACCTTTATGTTCGGAAGGAGCCTCAGTGTATCATAATAATCGGTTATTTCTTTTGTTTCGCTGTTATTTTCGATTATAATTATCTCATAGTTCTCATACGAGGTCTTATCCTGTATGGATTCTATACACCTCTTCAGGTCGCTCAGATGATCCTTATTGGGGATCAGTATGGACACGAGAGGTTTCTCGGTAAGTCTGTATCTTATCCTGAATATAGTCTCAAAGGCCCTCGAGCTTTCTATCTCAAAGCCTTCAAAGCCACAGGCCTTTAGATGTGCGGCAACGGCATTTTTGGCAGCATCTATGGCATATGTCTTCGCATTTATATCACTTGCTACAGAACCCGCATGGCTTCTCCAGTAATAGAGTATCATCGGAACGTGTACTATCTTCTTTGCCCTTGAAGTAAGCCTCAGGATCATGTCATGATCCTGACTTCCGTCAAATTCACTTCTGAAGACTCCCGTCTCCTCTACAAGCTCCTTCTTAAATACCGAAAAATGACAGATATAATTGTTTGCCCTAAGATTATCTATTGCAAAATCAGGCTTAAAGTGGAGGGTTATCATGTCATCTATTGAAGATCCCTTAAAGGTAGTCTCATCACAGTAAATATAATCCGCATCCTCACTGCATATGACCTTCATGTATTCATAAAGTGCACAGGGATGCAGGATATCATCATGATCAAACAGTCCTATATAATCTCCCGTCGTCATCTTAAAGCATTCATTTGTATTTCCGGATATTCCAAGATTGCTTTCGAGTTTTTTATAGATTATCCTCTTATCCTTCCCTGCATACTCACTGCATATACTCCTGACTTCTTCATGATCCTTAGAAGAACCGTCCGCAAGACACAGCTCCCAGTTCCCGTAAGTCTGGGCTATACAGGATTCTATCATCTCCCTGAGATAATTTTCCGGAGTATTATATAGAGGGACCAGAATACTGAATTTTATGTTTTTTTCAAAAACAGTCTCTCTCTGCCTTTTCCTTTCCTCCTCATCCGGCAGGCTCATCGTCCCGTAGGTCTTATATGCCTTCTTTTCTATCTGTTTACTTTTGACCTTTGCCAAAAGATTTCTGAGATTCCCGTATCTTTTAATTCTTATGAACAGATTCTTTGTATGACTCCATGCAAGCCTGAACGGATATATCGATTTCCAAAGTTTGCTCTTCCTTATCTTATCAAGCTTATAGTTAAGGTCTGCATTTTCCGCTTCAAGTGTTACGATCTGCTTTGTAAGCTTTTCTGTTTTTTCCTGTTCCTTTGTATAGAGCTCTTTATAATAATCCGTAAGAGCCTGTACCTCATCTCTTTTGGCACCGCCCGTACCGGGATCATTCCTTACACTCATATATTTCTCCCAATGCCTTATATCTTTTCCCCGTGATAACGGAGGTCATGATAAAGACCGTTAAATATTCAACATTTTTTTCTATGATATCAACGGGTATCTTTGCAACAAAGCCTGAAAGCTCGGCCTTTTTTGAATCCTTATATACCTTTATGACATCCTCTCTTTTCTTTGGAAAAAGAGATACACATACGGGATCTATAACCTTATCTTTATTCCCCTCAGTGATGCTCTCCGGTATTAGGAAAAGCTCCCTTATATACAATGAATTATCTGCCTTATTCCTAAGGCCCCAGCCCTCTATCTCTATATAATCCGACTGGTCGGTATCTATCGCCCTTCCCTTTTTCCCGGATTCGATATTAAAGTGGACATTTTTATCAACATGTACCGTCTTTAACCATTTAAGCTCATTTTCCTCAGGAATCCTGACATGACTCCTTGTCTTCCTCTTTTCATATTCAGGCATCACATTTACCGAATAATCAAGAGTATCTCTTATAAGTCTTGAGCTGTAAAACGGATCCCTTCTTTCCTTAAGTACGGGATGCTCCCTGTACAGAAGACTTCTCTCCATCTGAAGCCTTGTATACTTACCATCATCCAGGCTGTCTGTGCCCCTTGAAAGAGATTCATGATGATACATGAAGGTATCATTCAAAACCACGTTTCTGTATCCCTTTTCAAAGGCTTTAAGGCAAAGGTCCACATCATTATAACCAACCTTCATTTTATCATTAAAACCATTAAGATTAAAGTACTTTTCTCTTGTGAGCACAAAACAGGCGGCAGTAACTGCCATCACATTAATGACGAAACGGTTGATCCCAAAGTAATATACCTTACTGTCGCTGTGATGCTGAAGCTTATGTGACGGTCCGCAATCAAGATCCGTTACCCCTGCATGCTGTATCAGGTCGGATCCGGGATACAGAAGCTTTATACCGGTTATCCCCGCTTCCTCATTTGAAGCATAAACGCACATTCTGTAAAGGCTTTCGGGATCCCCTGTCTCGATATCATCATTCATGAACATAAGAAGATTACCTTTTGAAGCCCGGGCACCGATATCACACATCTTCGAAAAATTAAACTCCATGGGCTCATAAATATATTCCGCCCATACACTTTCTCCTGTTTTTTTGTTGATACCCTCAATAAGATCAACAATAAACTGCTTTTCCTCTTCTCTGCTTCCGTTATCCACAACAATTATCTGAAGCTTTAATTTCTTAAGATCCGATGCATTCAGTATACTGTCAAGACAATGCTTCAACACCCTCCCGTTGTCCTTTGAGGGGATGATTATGGATAGATAATACCTCTCCTTTTCCTGTGAATATCCTTTTTTTCTGCGCAGATCTTCATACGCGTTAAGTATATCCTCACTGCTGTTTTCTCTGTAATATCTGTCATATATCTCTTCTTCCGTTCTCTCATCTGACCTGATATGTATCGCAGTTTTACCGATATGAACGGGTGTATGACTCATCAGACATCCATACAGAAAAAAAAGCTCTGCTTCTTTTGTATCCTCCCTGACGGAAAGATCTCTGTATACCTTAAAGGCTGTCTCAAGATCTATCGCAAAGATGTCCCTTATATAATTAAGATGCATAAAGGTATCATAGGAAAAATCCGGTTTGAAAAAAGGAGCCAGTCTTCCGTTATCATTGACATAATCCTGATCGAAATAACATACTCCCTTTATTCCCTTTGACAGCTCCGACCAGATGATCTCACTATCCGCCTCACAGTCAGAGTTCATGAATATGAGATACAGGGTTCCTTTCGCATTACAGAGAGTGATCTTAAGATCGGAAAACAGATCCCCAAGAAACAAAAACAGATCCTTTTCGTCATCCTTAAGGGAGGCTATCCTCATCCTTTCTGCCTTTGCATAGTCGTCGGGGATTTTTTCCCTGATATCATAAAACAGAGGGCTACTTCCCAAAAGTGTCCCTCCGTTATCTTTCCTTTCAATGTTTTCAATATAATACCTATAGGGAGATGTCTGTTTTAAAAGCTCCCTTTCATAGATATCATGCATTTTTTTTAAATCAAAAATACCCATCTAAAAATCCCTTGTTTTTCCTGCATCCCGGATAAACTGTTGCTGCATTCTCTTCCTTTTCCCTCTTAAACATCCGGTTTAGCTTATTAATGCCTCTTTTTACCAGCGATCCTAAGTATCTCCTTTTATCTTCATTTTCCTTTATGATTTCAAACATATCCGACAGTTCAGTGCAGACCATTTCATCTGTCGGTGATACCATATACTCTATCACTGCCTTGCAGGCCTCCTTTGGAATATCGGTTATGATAATCTGCGGATCGGCGTGATCATACAGGAATACCTTATCCGATATCACATGACCGTTTGTAAGGATATTCTCTATCGGGATATACTGTCTGCTTTCTATATCATCATTATTTCCGGTATATATTCCGGCACTGACTATCTTAAGCATACACTCTGTCTCCAGAGGATCTATCCTTATTTCCTTCATATCATCGGAAACATCTATGGAGAGCGTTACCAGATCCCTTTCTTCATCATATTCTCCAAGGACATTTATAAAATCTCCCGGCACAAAGCCTGCCCCGGACTTTTTATTTATAAATACCTCCGGATTTTTAAGGTTACGTGCTCTGAGGTTCTTCTCAACCACCCTGTCAAGCTTAAGCGTGGCAAAGGGCATCACCTCATGCAAAAGTTCAAAGGATACTGTATTTCTCTTTATATATAACTGAAAGCTCTGTTCAAATCCCGGGAAAATGAACTCCTTTTCCTCATCACTTATTCCCATCTCCCTGTACAGATCAATATCTCCTAATTTAAGATAATCCGTAAATCCCGTTTCTTCCCTGTCTCTGAGATAATAATATAATGACCTGTATAATATGAACCTTAAGGGGATCTTAAGATCAAATGTCCACTCATAGTCAAGTATATTCCATTTTGTAAGATCTATATGATCCGGGCTGTCTGTATTGTCCCTTTCAAAGACTATATTTTCAAAAATAAGATCGATGTCCGATATCCCAAAGCATTTATCATCCCCTGTATATATTCCTCCGAATATTTCCGAAAATCTCCTGTCGTTTTCTTCGGTATTTGTATAAGACTCCTTTGCTGCATTCTTGAGGATATCCCCATACC
This sequence comes from Lachnospiraceae bacterium, assembly GCA_024687745.1. GTDB lineage: Bacteria > Bacillota > Clostridia > Lachnospirales > Lachnospiraceae > UBA2868. The sequence continues at coordinate 5,202 of JAILEM010000090.1, read as the reverse complement.
TTTGTATGAGACGATACATTTCATCATATCTTTCTTCGTCCGAAAGCTCATCAAGATATTTTTCCATGGTGATACCGTCAAGGTATTCAAAGGAAAGCTTTTTAAGACATCTGTCCCCATCTGCCCGGGATATCTTATCATCCTCCCTGCAGCTGTTTGGTATAAATCCGCTGTCCTTAAATATCCCGTTCAGCTGTTCATGATCCTTTAACATCTTCTCTACATGAGAGTTTGCTCCTAAGGACAGGGCTTTTTTATACACTCTTCTTTTCCCTGTCTCATCCTCTGTTATCACCGTAGCTATCCTGTAGGCTTCATTTCTCTCATCCGAATACTTTGCATATAAAGGGTATTCCCCGATATTATCATCCGGTGTAGCCACGATCAGGAAGGAATTTGAAAATTCCGCAAATCTTCCCTCCTCTATGAGCTCATTAAAAGCCTTTTCCTCATCAAAACAGACAACCCTGTCCGCATCAAAGTTCCTGAGGTTATTGTCAAGCTCTCCCTGCCCGGGAAGCCATTTGTCGGAATAGATACTGTGGCAGAGCTTATAATCGGGGTAGGGATAATAAAATCTTGCGCTTAATCCGGCCTTTTCCATAAGCATCTGCAAACCTTTTTTTGAAAAGGTCTTTACACCGTCTGTCCTTGTATAGCCCTCTATTCCTTCATAAAAAAGACCGGTGTGATCCTCTTTGCATCCTGCGATATATTTGAGTCCGTATTTGTTTTCTATGGCGATCAGAAGCTTTCCGCCCGGTTTTAAATGTCTCTGTATCCTTTTTAACATACCGGTATAGGGATCGTTACCGCTAAGATAGCTTTCAGCATATTCAAGTACGCCTATAAGAGTGATATAGTCATATTTTTCCTCTATGTCAGGTTCTATATCCTCAAAATTTCCGACAAGTATTGAAAGATTGTCCGCATCCCTGTGTCTGTACGCATTGATAAGGCTTCTTTTTCTGCTGAGTTCTATGCAGGTCACATCTTTGGCCATGGAGCATAAAATACCCGTCACCGCACCGCATCCCGCTCCTATCTCAAGAACATTCTGATCCTTTCTTATATCAAAAAGGCCAACTATATTTTCTCTTGTATGCATCAGATGATACATCACAGACCAGGATCTTGCGCTAAGTATGACCTCTTCATACATGGAAGCATCATATTTTTTTACATACTCAAGCAGAAGGTCTTCATTTGCCCCCTCCGAATAAAGATCCTCACCTCTGTAGTAGTCATAGTTAATATTCACTTTTCCGATCGTCTCGTTTTTTTCACTGTTCATCTTCATTTTCTTTTCTTACGGTGACCACGGAATCCATATCATAAAATCCCGTTGTATTTTTATCGGATATCACGGTAAGATTAAATACATCATACAATCTGTGATATACCGTGAAATTTCCTTCCCTGTATCCCACGCATCCGAGTGAAATAAGATATTCACCCCCCTGCAGGCTCATCTTCTGCGTAAAGGTTGCGATCATGACATCTCCGGGATCCGGTGTCCCCGTTGTGAGCTTCTCAAACATGGTATTAGTACCTGTTATCTCGGTACCCTGCATGTTCTTAAATGAGACCGCAAAGATCGGATCCTGTATCTTCTCAAAAAATCTTATCTTAAGCTTAACGGTAAATTCCTCACCCTTGATTATGGTATTTGTGATCTCTCCCGATTTATCATATGCGCAATAATCCTCAAATTCCGCAAGTCCGCTTCCATACTCGTCAAAATTCGGATTAAGCTCCATTTTGTCCTTCCATTTTTCACCGACAGATACCTTTTGGCTCTTATGGGTATCAACCTGCATATCAAGCTGCCCTACAAGCACCTTTTTATACATGTCTATTATCTCCCTGGGATTTCCCTCACCTATCTTTTCTCCCTTATTAAGCAGTATGACTCTGTCGCAGTACTTTGATATGCTTGAAAGATCATGGCTGACAAAAAGGATAGTCTTCCCCTGTTTCTTGAAATCTTCAAATTTCCTGTAGCATTTGTTCTGGAAGAATACATCACCGACGGATAAGGCCTCATCAACAATGAGTATTTCCGGATCGATATTTATCGCCACGGCAAAGGCAAGTCTTACAAACATACCGCTTGAATAGGTCTTGACCTTCTGATAAACAAAATCACCTATATCGGCAAAATTCAATATATCATCTAACTTCTCGTCTATCTCCTCCTCGGAAAAGCCTATCATTGTACCGTTAAGATATATATTCTCTATGCCGGTATATTCCATATTAAAACCGGCTCCAAGCTCAAGAAGGGCCGATATCCTTCCGTTTATCTTCACATCTCCGTAAGTAGGATTGAGCACCCCTGTGATTATCTTTAATATCGTGGATTTTCCGGATCCGTTCGTTCCTATTATGCCGACCGTCTCCCCGGTCTTTACGCTCAAACTCACATCTTTTAAGGCATAGTGCTCCCTGTAATTGATATTTTTACCGATATGCAGAGCTTCTTTTATCCTGTCACGGTTTCTGTCATACAGCTTATATATTTTTGTAAGATTACTGATCTCTATAGCTGTGGTACTGTCCATAGATTACCCCTGTCTGTTCTGAAAGGCGTTAAAATCATAATACATCAGCAAAATGAACCTTCAGACGTTTAAATATCAAAGCTCCGAATGCAAATATAAATATCGTCAGTATCCAGAAATATGCTGTCCAATAGAACTTGTCAAAAAACCAGACCTTATCTATCAAAGCATCCCTGTATCCCTGAACGATATAAAACATCGGATTCAGTTTAAATATAATATGCCATTTTTCAGGCAGAGTTTCGATATTCCACAATATTGGTGTTGCCCAGATACCAACCTGAAGGGCGATGCTTATTATCTGACCCAGATCCCTGAAAAAAACCATCACGGAACAGGTCACATAGCTTAGGCCTAAAACAAACATAAACATGCAGAAGGAATAATAAATGACCTGCAGTGTATAAAGGTCGGGAAACAATCCGTAGCACGAATACAGGATCAGCACAAAAACAACGAAAAAGATATGCACGAAGAGGGCCGAAACTATCTTTATTATGGGCAGAATGCTTATCTTAAACACAACCTTTTTTACAAGAAAGTTATATTCAAGAAGCGAACCCGCACCGCTCCCTATTGCCTCCGAAAAGAAAAACCACGGAACGATACCGGCGATAAGCCAGAGAATATAAGGGATCTCTATGCCTCCCTTTATCGCAGTAGCTCTCTGCGGAAGCGCAACCGCAAACACAAACCAGTATAACACAATAGTTATCACCGGTTGGACAAAAGCCCAGATTATACCTAAATATGAACCTGCAAACCTTGTTTTGAAATCATTTTTTGCAAGCTTCCATATGAGCTTCCTGTTTTGATAAAGCTCCACCGGAAGCATTATTATCCTGTCATAAAATTTAATAAAAATAAGATAAATAATATCCAAAACAGCACAGGAGAAAATCTTTTTGATGATCTCCTGTGCAGCATTATCCAGTGGATTATGATGTATGATCATATATATGTTAAGTGCGATGACCACTAACGATGTTATGATCAGTATCTTCTTTTTTTCCGTCATATCAAGCCTGTTTTATTGTCTCCCTTAGCGTAAGCCATTTGGAATCCTTATCGGACACTATAAGCTCCTCTATCCCCTCCAAGGGCCAGTCTATACCGATCTCCCTATCGTCATATCTGATACCGCCCTCGTCCTCCGGATGGTAAAAATCCGTACATTTATAAGCAAATTCCGCATAATCCGAAAGAACAAGAAATCCGTGCGCAAAATTCTTAGGGATAAAAAACTCCTTTTTATTCTCTTCCGAAAGTCTGACTCCAAACCAGCTGCCAAAGGTCTTTGAACCCTTTCTTATATCCACGGCCACGTCAAATACTTCACCCCTTATACATCTTACTATCTTATCCTGCGGATGATCTATCTGGAAATGAAGTCCTCTCAGAACTCCCTTTTTTGAGGCGGACTGGTTATCCTGTACAAATTCCATATCTATGCCTGCCTCTTTAAAATCATTGTAGTTATATGTCTCCATGAAATAGCCTCTCTTATCACCGAAAACCTTTGGAGTGATCACCTTAAGCCCTTCAATATGACATGTTTCTACCGTAATCTTTCCCATGACTGCCCTTCCTTTATAAGCATTTATCAATATCCCAGATAACTCTGGTTCATATCCACATTACCGCTGATGCCTCCGACCGAGCCCTTTGATGTATACTGCCACAGATCATATTTACCACCATAGGTGGGACCGTCGGTATTATACTGTGCGAGCCATATCTTATAGCCCGAAAGCTCTGATGCGTTCATATAACCGGAGAGCCAGGTCTTATTTGCATAAACTCCCGCAGAATAACCTGCAGATCTTATGGTCGAACAGAATGCCTTTATGTTTGTGGTCCTCTGTGCTGCCGAAAGGGCATTGTAGCCCGGTCTTGAGCTGCTCTCTACATCTATGAATATGGGATAATTTACTCCATAACCGGATGCGAGTGCAACGCACATGGACGCTTCCTCTACTGCCTCTGTTTCGTTTAAGGCTGTTGAGAAGAAGTAAATTCCAACCTTTAATCCTGCTGCCTTTGCCCCTTTGATATGGGAGGTAAAGCACGGATCCTGAATCAGCACTCCTGTACTCGCTCCTCTGTATCCGCATCTTATTATAACAAAATCTATTCCCGATGCCTTTACCGATGACCAGTTGATACTCGGCTGATACTTTGATACATCTATACCGAGAGTCCCCGAACCCTGAGCCAGAGCTCCGTTATCCGAAAAGTTATAAGTTATTCCCTGTATTACCTGCTGACCGGTAACATATGTATGATCGCTCTTATAGTAATAGGTTACGTTATCAATTGTCTGCCAGCCTGTGTACAGGAAGGTTTCTGCCTTTTTGTAGAATTTCTGCTTTGGATCATTGAGATAATCCGAATATTTTGCAAGTCTGTAATTACCGTTTTCAAGTACATAAAGAGGATTCTTTTCGGAATCATATAACTGAGCTTCATTACTGTACTTTCCGGTTACACTTATGCTTATCGTAGCAGTCTTTCCGTTTCCGCCCGCTGCTGTAATTGTCACGTTTCCGGCTTTCACACCTGTAACCGTCACTTCCATACCGCTTTCGGAAACCGTGGCTATCGAAGTATCCGAGGATCCCCAGCTTATCTCTGTCCC
>JAILEM010000061.1 GCA_024687745.1 Lachnospiraceae bacterium | reverse complement strand
GGATATCATAACACGCTTATCTACGGACACAATATGAAGGACGGATCCTGCTTTGGATTCCTTCCCAAATATGCCGATGAAAGCTTTGGTATGAGCCATAACCTGATACACTTTGATACGCTTTACGAAGAAGGGGAATATGAGCTTGCCGCAGTATTCTATTCTCAGATAGATGAGGATGAGCTTGAAACTACAGAGGACAGGGCTGCAAAGGATGAGATCATCCTTGCCGAAGGACTTAAGAACCGCGAGGAGGCGATCAGGAAAGAGGAGGAGGCAGCAATGACTGAGGGCGAAACATCCGAAGGATCACCTGCCATCACTCATGAACCCGTAGACGTATCCATGGTAACACTTAAAGACCTTGATCTTTTCGAAGATATGGGGGATGTGGACATCTACAGGGAGGAAAAGGATAATGACAACGGAAGGTTCCGTTATTACTATTACACAGACCTTTCAGACAGGGCTGATTTTGATTATTACGCAGAAAATCTTAAGAAAAACTCTCTCTATGATACAGGTGTGGACATCGAATGGGGAGACGAGCTCCTTACGATGTCCACCTGCAGTTATCATGTCAAAAACGGACGACTTGTAGTTGTCGCCAAAAAGATCGATTGATCAGAATCCGAAAAAGCTGTTAACACCAATGACCATGCCGTCTGCCATATTTGATAAGACAGCATCACTGTGATTTGAGCACTGGTTTCCAAGCTCCAGATCAACAGAAGGGATCGTACTGTAGGATGTCTGTGTGAGATCTACTACCATCTTACCCTTACCGCTCACCTTGGTACCTACACAAGCAAGTCCGTTAACCAGGGATGTGCCAAGCAGTTCATGCATCTGCCATACTGAGGATACGGGAGTCTTTGTTTTAAGACCCTCCGGTGTTGATATATAGAAGCATCCCTTATCATAGCTTAATCCGTCGCCGTCAAAATGAAGAGCTATATGGCAGTCTGCAACATTGTTGCTTATAACAGTTCTTGCCACATTATCAAGATTGACATTGGCTCCATCCCTTATCATAAGAACATCATATCCCGCTGCCAAAAGCTTATCCCTGAATAACTGTGCAGCTCTTAAAGTAACTGCACTCTCGGATGTTCCGTCATTAAAGGTCATTCCTCCGGAAACCGCAGTAGCCTTGATCGCACCGGCTGAGGTGGAGCCTCCTGTAAGCTTTGGTGTCATATCAGGATGACAGTAGGTCTTATATTTGGTCCCGCCTACAGTTCCGTGTCCGGCATTTACTGCCACTATCTTACCGTTTCTGTTAGCACCGGCTGCATAATATACGGCAGCCCCCGAATTTATGGCACTGTAGTTGGCATAGAGCCAGTTGGGATTTAAGGTTACCTGAGCCCCTGCCGGATAAGGTGTTCCTGCCGATACTATATCAGGCATGACAAACACACTCATCATCATCACCAGGGTAAGAGATATTACTTTCTTAATATAATTTCTTTTCATCTTAATCTTCCTTTCAGGATCTTATCTTTATCTGTATATAAAACACTGATCCTTAGATCGTGTCTACAGCACTATTAAAAGTGATTTAATAAAAAAAGTCAATAAGGCATCAGATTTTCTTACCGGTTACAAAGAAGGAAAACTCTCCGCTGTCAAGAATATTCCCCTTATCATCCGTTATTCGTACATCAAACACAAAGATGTGCTTTCCCGACTTTAGCTTCATCGCCTCACAATAAATATTTTCCGTATCTGCAGCAGGAAGAAGGTAATTGAGATTTGCCGAAACTGTCGTTGTATATCTGCCGCACATGCACGCCGCGACTCCTGCAGTTGCATCGGCAAGAACCGCCAGAACCCCTCCGTGCACCGTATTATATGGATTAGTCAGGTTATCGGAGTATTTGATCCTTGTCTTGCAATAATTTTTATTAAGCTCCAGGAATTCAATACCGAGAAATCTGTTTATCGCGATCCCGTTAGACAGATCGATAAGATAATCCCTCAGTCTTTCTGTCTCTTCACTATCTGCCTTTCTCATATAAATCTCTGTTCCTCCGACTGAGTTAAATAATCTAAAACAGGGGCTGCAGAAAAGATCAACAGCCCCTTATATATTCCTATGATCGTATACCACCTGTAAAGACCGGACGATACAGCTTATTATTCCGGTTTCCTCTCCTGTATTCCAAGAGAAGTATTAAACTGAAGGACAAGCGCACCCGTAGCTCCTACATTCGTCCATGCCGCCAGCGTATTAACAAGAACGACCGCAGCTCCTACAGAGAATACTGCACCGGCCATAAATACTGTAGCAGCTACTGCAAGCTCAAGAACAGCGGCTACAGATGTGATAGTACCTACTGCCTCAGCAACAAATACAAAGAAGGCTGCAAACAGGAGACATCCGCCGTTAACCATCTCGAGCTCTTCAGGTGTGAGATTATCGGGACATAAAGGTATGGGCATATAGATCACATCCTCTGTGCACTGATATATCTGCCATTTCCAATCCTCAAGCAATATCTGCTTTGATGCCTCATCCGAAAGATCCTTAACATTCTTGGAAAGAGCCTCGGTAAGCTTTTCCATAGCAGGCTTGATACCCTCATAAGGTAAAACGTGGATGATAGTCTTTTCGGGAGTATCTATTATCCTGTACTCCTTATTATTGTCGTAATTAACATCGTATTCCTCAAAGATAGCCTTGGGATCCTCCATGAAAGCCTTCTTAAACTCCTCGGACTCCCAGCACTGTGAGTATACCTCTCCGAGCTTCTGAAGCTGATCATCTATCTTCTTTTTCAGCTCCTCCTTCTGTTCCTGTGTCAGTTCCTGGTTGTTTTCATCAGCCATGCTTAAATTCTCCTTTCATATTATACTGCTCCGCTCTCGAGCTCTATTATACCAAGTTCCCATAACCTGTTTATAGCATAATAAAAAGTATCGCTTCTTACAAGCATTCCTTCATATCTTTTCATGATCTTTGTAACGATCTCGCGTTTTGTATGATAACCCTCCGAGAACATTTCTAGCATCTCTTTGTAAATATCACTTCCGGAGGATGGTTTTATGGTAAAAATGCTGCCCTTTCCGCCGTCAACCTTTATCTCATCGCCCTCCATTGTCCATTTAAGACCCTTTCTCAGCCTTACTCTGTCCTTAGGAGATATGATATTGCTCATATACTTTGATATCATACCCTTCATGACATCCAGACAGTTCTGCGCATCGGTAAAGGGGATCGTGTCAAAAATGATCTCTCCCGTAGGATGTTCACTGTCTGCATAGGTAGGCGCCGTAAGTCTTACTGTCTTTCTGCTGAAATTTACTATAAAGCCTGTGATACAGGAGATCGTATCTCCGTATTCCCCGCCGTTTTCTCCCTTTCGTCCCACATTCGCAAAGGCAGCTCCCGGGGCCTCCTCAAACTGCGGGAGAAGCTCGGTGAAAACAAGCTCCTCAGGTGTAAATTCCTCAAATATCTTATATGCATCTTCAAGAGACAATACGGAAAACCTGTATACGGTCTTTCCCTCTTCATTGATCTCCTTAAGAAGCTCATGCATCCTCTCTTTATGTCTCAAAGCCGTAGCCGTTGTTATCTG
>JAILEM010000003.1 GCA_024687745.1 Lachnospiraceae bacterium | reverse complement strand
AATCTGGTGCTCTACCAACTGAACTAATCGCACCGTGTTAGAGATTGCAAAGATACAAAAAATTCTTTCTATGCAAGAATTTATCAAGAATAATTATCTTTGTGTATGCGGAGATTCCTGATCCTCGTCGTTTGCATTTCCTTGTCGATGATGGCCCATGCCCAGATTACCGGGCATCTGCCTTCAGCCAGGCCCCTGTTCAATTATCCGGACACTGCGACCATATTCATTATGGGCGATGTGATGATGCATTCCGACCAGATCACCAATGCCCGCAGGGCGGACGGGAGCTATGATTTCTCCACATATTTCTCATTCCTGAAGGACCGTATCGAGGCTTCGGACATCGCCATAGCCAATATGGAGTTCACCCTGGCCGGGAAGCCATATTCAGGCTATCCTTGTTTTTCCGCTCCGGACGGGTACGAGGACTATGTCGCATCCTGCGGGGTGGACGTATTCCTGACCGCAAACAACCATATCCTGGACAAGGGCCTGAAGGGTTTATCCAGGACACTGGGGATATATTCGGAGATGGAAGAGGAAGGCAGGGTCAAGCATACCGGATCATCGGACGACCAGGATGACGACCTGGCCCGCTTCCCGCTGATGGTGGCCGTAAGGGGAGTCCGGGTCGCACTGGTCAATTTCACATACGGGACGAATGTGGAGAGTGATTCCGCATACCCCAAGGTCCATCTGACGGACAAGGAGATCTGGTTGTACTCAGGTGTACGTGCGAACTTAACGCAGCGGAGCTTCATGATGAAGTGATCAACGAACTCCTGGATCTGCTCCTCTGTAAATGTGCCGTTCTTAAGGTCACGCTCTGCGTAGCAGTCGATGAAGGTCGATGTACGTCCGAGTGACATTGCAGCACCGTTCTGCTCCTTAACCGAGCAAAGATATCCGAAGTATGTAGCCTGGATAGCTTCCTGTACGTTTGTAGCGGGCTTTGAAATATCGCATCCGTAAGAAGCTGCCATTTCCTTCATCATCTTAAGAGCTACCATCTGCTCTGATAATTCTTCACGAAGACGGATAACGTCATCGGTCATAACTCTTCCTGTGGAATCCTTCTGATCCTGCTTATCCTCGATAAGTCTGTCGATACCGTAAAGAGCTACTCTTCTGTAATCTCCGATGATACGTCCGCGTCCGTATGCATCGGGAAGACCTGTGATGATATGAGCTGAACGACAAGCTCTCATCTCCTGGTTGTATGCATCGAAACATCCTGCATTGTGAGTCTTTCTGTGTGTTGAGAAGAACTCGCTTATCTCGGGATCAACCTCGTATCCGTTATCCGAGCAGGCCTTTTCTGCCATACGGATTCCGCCATAAGGCTGTAATGAACGCTTGAAGGGCTTGTCTGTCTGGAAGCCGACGATCTTTTCCTTGTTCTTGTCAAGGTAACCGGGGCCGTGTGATGTAATAGTGGATACAACCTTGGTATCCATGTCAAGAACTCCGCCTGCAGCACGCTCCTGCTTCTGAAGCTCCATTACCTGATCCCATAAATCCTTAGTGTCCTGTGTAGGTCCGGCAAGGAAAGAACCATCACCGTCATAAGGTGTGTAATTCTTCTGGATGAAATCTCTTACGTTGATCTCATTTTCCCATTTTCCGCCTACGAAACCATTCCATTCTGATCTCATTGCTTAATGCCTCCTAATATTATTATAATTTGCGAATCCGATGCTATATCGGAACCTTTAGTAGATTGTATACATGATTATAGATTAATCGTGTATACAAGTCAATGTGTCTACTTGTATTTTTTTACGAACATTAGTGGCTTTGGACCATGTATAGTTGTGCAAATTTAACAAAAATGTAATGAAGTTTTTTGATATTTATTATTGCTTTCACTATAAGAACATGTTATATTAAATTATTATAACTTTTTTTGTAAACAAAGCTGTTCTAAATGACCGGGTCAGGAAACAGTCTTAAGTTCATAAAACCACAGGAGGTATGCATAATGGCAGAAATAACAAAAGAAACAACGATCGGCGAAATACTCAGAACATCACCTGATGTTGCTCCGCTTCTTATGGAAGCGGGAATGCATTGCCTTGGATGTCCTGCTTCACAGATGGAAAGTCTCGAAGAGGCAGCAATGGTTCACGGTATCGATATAGATGACCTGATGAAGGCTATTAAAGGAGAATGATATGTCAGAAGAAAAAAAGGTATTAAATGATAATGAAATGAATATTTCCGGAGGGATGATCTTTAATGCGGCAGGATATGAAGGTGATCCGAACCGCCCCTGGGAAGTGGTAAATAATGATAACTGTGCTGTTCTTGGGTGCTTTGCAACAAAGGAAGAGGCCATCAAGGAAGCCAAGAAATACGGAGATTACAGCTATAATGCCCAGGAAACCGACTGGGCTACGGTCTGCAGATTAAGAACGAATCCAAATACCTATTGATCCCGTTTGCCGGGCTTTACTCATAAAAACTCCCTGCTGTATTATTTTGGCAGGGAGTTTTTTATAAAAATAAAGCACAGGATCCTGATTCGATGATACATCAGGGTGTTGTTATCGCCTTTAATCTATCATGAGCTTTTGAAGAGCGTCATTCTTTATGATCAGACTGCCGTCTTCTTCAAGAAAAGCCTCGGATGCGGAGGTGAAGCGTTCAAACCTTCCGTATTCGGAGATCATATTACATATCTTATTAAATTCGGCATCATCATGTTCTGATTTGGAAACCACCAGTATGTATTTGTTGTTCTTTTTATCCTTGTAAAGCGAATTCTTACCGAAATAAACCTTATTGATTATTCTTGAGAGTCTGCTTATGTCATCAAGGGTATCAAAAGAGAATGCCTTTGAAAAATCAGGAGGCAGAACGGGTGGCTGTTTACCTGCTATATAGGGAGCTTCTGCGGGAGCTGACTGAGTATTTTTTGAAAGCTCGGCAGTTTTCTGTTTTAACTTTTTAAACAGATCGAGAACACTTTCCGGATCCTCTGTAATGGAACGCAGGAAATCACCAAGCTGGTTTTCCTCGGAGTTCTTTACGGAGGGAGCAAAGTTGGAAAATCTCGTATCAAGCTCTTCGGGATCCTCTACCTTTGTGATTATAAGGACGATGCTTTCCGAAGATAAAGGAATAGCCTCTATCATCAGGGGAATATCCTCTGCCTCGAACCCAAACTCATATGCTGCCTGCTGCATCATGTCTCTGAACAGACTCTTTGCTTTTTCCGTACCATAAGCTAACTCGCTTAACTTTAACTGCCTGTCAGCGAGGTCGGCCTTTGTTAATGTACAACGGATCTGATGGTCATTTACTTTCTCAAGCTTCATAAAACCATATCCTTTCTGTTCGAATCACAATTTTACACCTACATCTTATACTCTTAAAAAAAATACGTCAACTGTATTTGAATAAGCTATTTATAAAATTATTGTAAAAAAATATAAAAAAACTCTTGCATTATATTGACATATATATTAAAATACTCTGCAAAGACTTCTGCGCAATAAGCGACAGAAGGGGGCGGTGTTAAAAATTTTATATACAAGAGAAGTCTATTTTACATATTACTCTTGTCTGTCTGCATTAAGCAGATCTTAATAAGTTAACTTATCAATTCAATATTTTCAAATCCTAGCGATAGGAATCCAATAACAGTAACAGTAATTAATCAACTAAACCAATAATTCGTTTTAAAAGTAACTATGGTATATTTGTTCATTTATCGCACGTGCAGAAGTCTTTATCAATAAGTATCCTTTCATATTATATATCGGTTTTTAATGAGCAAAAGTTAAGCATCATATGACGGATGATAATGTATCACGAAAAGCTTTGTTTTATGTAACTGAAATCTGGTAAAATGCCGGTATCAATGAATTCCGTCATAAATTTTTAAAAAAAGGAGCTGATATACATAAACGGTATATTTAAGAATTTAATATTATCCTTCAGAAAAAAAGGCATTGATTTCTTTGTTGACGGAAAACAACTGCCGGCGGATGAAAGTATGTCAAAGATAAATTCAGTATGTGAAAATTCCAATTACATGCCTGATTTCGTGATGGATGATAAAGGGAGGGTAATACAGGTAAGATTTGATAAAGTAAAACACAGATAAAAGATAAAAATACTGTATTGATATTAAAAACCGAATAATCGTATGGATGCTTAAAGAGCAAAGACCGTCTGTATCACAGCCCATTTTTTGATGACCCCTCATGTGGCATGGACGGTCTTTTTGTATTAGACAAACTAAATTAACTCTATTATAATGTTCATCAGAGTGTCAGGCAGCTTTTTTTGTTGACAGTACAGCCTGAAAACATGACACAGATGCATTTGACGATCAATGCTTCCATATTAACCATTTGGAGGATAACAGTGAGTAACAGAGATATGAACCGTGATATGCAGGGAAGAAGATCAGGAAGGGTAGTAAAGGTAAAACGTAACAGATCCAAGAGGAAGAGAAGGATAATAAGAACACTTCTTCCTCCCCTTGTAGCAGTTGTTCTGATAGCGGTAATTGTGATAGTTGCAATAAAGACCGGACTTTTTGAGAGTTTTTCCTATTCTGATACGCAAGCCGATCTTTTTGAATACTATGGTGTATCGGATGAACTTTCCGCAGTTCTTATAAAGGATCATGAAATATCCGACGAAAGGATCATTGTAAAGGATAGTGAGCTTTATATTCCCTATGATACGGTAAAAAGTGAATATACCGACAGATTTTACCATCAGAAAACAGACGATACCATAATCTATACAACGGAAACCGATACCTTTAAGACGGTGGTCGGGGAATCTTCATATTCCAATAATGCCGGAAATCAGATGGCTCCGTATGCCATAACATACAGGGAAAATGCCCCGGAGGGCGATATCATATACATGGCCCTAGATTACCTTAAGCTGTTCTGCAATATAGAGGTTAAACTCTGCGGAGGGAATGGAGAGCCCTACAGGGCGGTTGTAAAGAATGAGTGGGGAAGCATAAATACCGCCATTGTCACAAAGGAACACGCTCTTCGTACGGAAATGGATAAAAAGAGCGCAAAGCTTTCCGATCTGGTTGAGGGACAGAGCCTTACCGTTATCGGTCAGGAAGGGGAATGGACAAGGGTAGAGACAGAGGATCTTCTGATCGGCTATGCGCAAACGGAGTTTCTCTCAAATGTACAGACTGCCTCTGAAACACCGGTAAATGACGCCTTGGAAGAAACCTTCACATCGCTTACGGGCAGTGAAAAGGTTGTACTTATGTGGCATTCCATAGCGGGAGATGCGGGCAATGATACATTTTATTCCGCTACAGAGGGAACAAGAGGGATAAATGTGATCGCACCAACATGGCTTTCGCTCAGTGATGATAACGGAAATATAAGGTCGTTTGCTTCCGGAAGTTATGTTGATAATGCTCATGCAAAGGGCATGAAGGTCTGGGTGGTGGCAGATGATTTTAACTCCGAAGGAAATGCTTCGCAGGTTTTGCCCTATCCGGATAAAAGGTCTGCCCTTATATCACAGATAATATCAAAAACAACAGAGGTCGGGGCTGACGGTATAAATATCGATTTTGAAACTATAGGAACGGAAACCGGAGAGGATTATATCCAGTTCATAAGAGAGCTGTCCCTCGAGGCTCATAAGTCAGGTCTTGTTGTATCTGTGGATAATTATGTCCCAAAGGCGTTTAACAGACATTATCACAGAAGGGAACAGGGGATATTTGCAGACTATGTTGTGATAATGGGATATGATGAAACCTATGCGGGATCGGCCAAGGCAGGTTCCGTGGCATCTATCGGTTATGTAAAGGAAGGAATAGAGGAAACCCTTAAGGAGGTTCCCGCAGATAAGGTTATCAATGCGGTTCCCTTCTATACAAGAGTGTGGGAGGAAACTCCAAAGACTGATGAAGAGATCGCGGCTACGGCACCCGGGGAAGAGGTCATACCTTATAATTTAAAGATCCTTGCCACGCCGTCAATGAAGCAGGAGGATGAGCTGCTTTCCAATTATAATGCAACAAAGACCTGGGATGAGACCACCATGCAGAATTATTCCACCTGGAAGATCGGGGAGACGACCTATGAGGTATGGCTTGAGGATGAAGTATCCCTAAGCGCCAAGCTCGGGCTCATGAAGGGTTACGGACTCGGAGGTATGGCCGGCTGGGAGATAAGTCTGGCAGCTCCCTATGTCTGGGATGTTATCGAACAGGTTTATAAGTGACAGTTTTTATAAGTGATTCAGAAGGAGAAGAGTTATGAAATTTACGGAAGGTTATTGGCTTAGAAGTGAAAAGGTAACACCGTTCTATGCATCAGATGCGCATTTTGTTGACAGGATCCCAAACGGAATGAGGATACTCTGCCCTGCAAAGAAGATAAACGGAAGGGGAGATGTGCTTAACCTTCCGACTATTACCCTGGAATTTACATCTGCGGGAAAAAACATGATAGCAGTCAGAAGCTATCATTACGAGGCATATGATCCTAAAGAGGCAAGGTTTGATCTGAATACTGAGCCGGTTAAGGTGGATGTGGTCATCAATGATGATGAAGCCGTCCTTATAAACGGCGAACTCTCCGTAAGGGTTGACAGAAAGGATTTTTCCTACTGCTTTATGAAGGATGGTGAGGTAATAACCTCCTGTGGCTTAAGAAACCTTGCATATTACCAATATGGAAGGGAGATATCGACCATGCTTCCGGCGGATAATTATTTTACGGAAAACTGTAAGAGATATATGGTTACGGAGCTTTCCCTTGATCCGGGCGAATGTGTATACGGACTCGGTGAGAGATTTACTTCCTTTGTAAAGAACGGCCAGAGCATCAATACCTGGAATGAAGACGGAGGAACATCTTCCGATATAGCATACAAGAGCATTCCCTTCTATATGACAAATAAGGGCTATGGTATTTTTGTCGACCATACGGGTAACGTTTCCTTTGAGGTGGCAAGTGACAAGGTGGAATATGTCGGAATGTCCGTAGAGGGTGAGGAGATGAGATATGTATTTATTTACGGCCCCACAGGAAAGGATATAATGTCCTCCTACACCTCTCTTACAGGAAAGCCCGCTCTTCCTCCTTCGTGGAGCTTTGGTCTCTGGCTTTCAACCTCATTTACAACAAATTATGATGAGGAAACAACAAGCTCATTCATTCAGGGAATGGCCGACAGGGATATACCCCTGTCAGTCTTTCACTTTGACTGTTACTGGATGAAGGAGTTCCACTGGTGTGACTTTGAATGGGATGAAAGGGTTTTCCCCGATGTTGAAGGTATGCTTAAACGTTACCATGATAAGGGACTTAAGATCTGTGTATGGATAAATCCTTATATAGCTCAGGGTACGGGTTTCTTTAAAGAGGCTGCAAAGAACGGATATCTGTTAAGAAGAGCCGATAAAAGAGGAGTAAAGCAGGTTGATACCTGGCAGGCCGGTATGGGTCTTGTTGATTTTACGAATCCCTCTGCAGTGAAGTGGTACACGGATAAGTTAAGGACTTTGCTTGATATGGGAGTTGACTGCTTTAAGACGGACTTTGGTGAGAGAATACCGATAGATGTTGAATATTTTAACGGTGCAGACCCGGTATCCATGCATAATTACTATACATATTTATATAATGAGGCTGTTTTCTCCCTGC
>JAILEM010000135.1 GCA_024687745.1 Lachnospiraceae bacterium | reverse complement strand
CAGATATTGCACTGAATTCAACAGATTCTTTGCGCTATAACAGTACAAGTCAATGGTCTTGAAGAGTTCCTTTTGCTTACATCGTTTTATCCTGTGCTCTTCAGTAAGTATCATGATCCTTTCCCCCTCCCTTCCTCTTTTGATAATAACCGGATATCTTCTATACTGCATATGATGTATCCGGAAGGAATGGGCGGTTTGGGATTTCATGTCCATATCTTGTTATCCTTGCACATAAAAGCTGTCCCCATAACTGTGCAAAGAATTCTTCAAATTTTCTGTGACTGCTGTCCATTAGAACATGCCATGACAGATAGTTCCTTAGATCTTTCTCAAGTGTCTTTTCCTCCATCATGCACCTTAGGTATTTTGCCCAGACTGACAATGATTTCCTGGTGCGTGAGACTATGGAATCTGAGCTCGGAATAAAAGACCTGTGGCAATCACGGCACAGATATCTTTGGGTTCCGTCTTTGCGTTTCCCATTTTTTACAACGTGTCTTCCTTCACAGTAAATACAGTGATCCCCACCTCCAAATCTTGTCTCTGTCAGAAATATCTGCATATCCTCAGTTGGCGATATATCATTTGAGACCGTGGTATAAAAAACAATACGGTCACTGAAGGATAGATTATGATAAGATGTTATTACTTCTTTTAATTCTGACATATACATAGCCTCCACCGGAACATATATTCGATATATTAATTATATAGAACATTCGTTCTGGTGTCAACTATAAATACGAAAATAGCCATTATTGTTATTTTTCGGAGAATGAAAAGGGTGGGTTGAGATGAGTATATTTATTGTACAAAAACAGATGATCATAATATTTGTGCTGATCCTTATCGGCGTTTTTCTTTTTAAGAGTAAACATTTATCCAATGATTCAGCAAGGCAGTTATCGTGGATAATCGTAAACATAACAAATCCCATAACTCTCTTATGTGCAGCGCTTTCAGATGATCAGAAGGTAGGGGCCAAAGAGGTGGGGCTGGCTTTTATCTGTTTTGGGATCATGTACGCATACCTGATCATTCTGGCCTATATAATTCCGCCGCTACTGGGGATAGAGAAGGATAAGAGATATTCCTACAGGATGCTTACGATATTTGGAAATACAGGGTTTATAGGGATACCTTTTGCGGCAGCGGTGCTCGGGACGAGCTCACTTATCTTTGTTTCGGTGTGTGGATTTGTGATCAACATGATCGTCTACACCTACGGTTCTGCTACATTAAGAAAAACAGCTGCCATTCAGAATCCCGGGAATGATATGGGTAATGTTTTTTCAATAAAAAACGTTATAAATTCAGGGACGGTGATCTCTGTTATAACGATAGTTGTTTATCTTCTTGACGTTAAGGTTCCGGAGGCCGTACATACTACACTAAATCATATAGGTACCTGCACGACCTTCCTTTCGATGATCGTGCTTGGAGTATCGGTTGCGCAGATCATTCCAAGGGAAATATTTACAAAATGGAGGCTTTATATCTTTATAGTCATCCGTCAGATACTTGTTCCCATTCTGCTCATTTTTATCCTAAGGCTCTTTGTCACAAATACACTGCTTTTAAGCTCTGTTATCGTAATGGTGTCGATGCCTGCGGGAAATCTTCCTCTTATGATGTCCAAGCAGTATGGCGTTAAGGAGGATACGATCTCGGCGGGAATAATCATGACAACTCTTGCATCGATCATAACCATTCCTGTAGTCATGTCATTTCTGTAGAGAATTGGGAGCATAGAGAGCTTTAGGGGATTTGGGAGTATTGGTGGTTCAGAGAGCTCTAGGGGATTTGGGAGTCTTGGTGGTTCAGAGAGCTTTAGGGGATTTGGGAGTCTTGGTGGTTCAGAGAGATTTAGGGGATTTGGGAGTCTTGGTGGTTCAGAGAGATTTAGGGGATTTGGGAGTCTTGATGGATTAGAGAGCCTTAGGGGATTCTTGAGAAGGGGATGCGTCGATTATTCACAGATATTGTGATATAATTTTTCACATAAGATCCTGATGGATAGAAAAATAAAAAAGAATGGAGATGAAGAAATGTTTAAAAACACGGTTATCGGTCATTTTTTGAAAAGAAAGGCTATGACAGGGGCGGTTGTTGCTGCAACGCTTACAACTGCGCTTTTTGCCTCGGGATGTGCAATGGCTCCTTTGTACTATTATTCTACAGGAACCAGTGTTTCTCCTGTTGAGAATGCTTCCGGTGATGTATCAGATGCAGCAGGGACAGAAGCAGAGAGAGATGATGTGATCGGTATTGCATGGAGAGCAGATACGGATTCGGAGTTTTTTACAAATATATGCCGTGCCATAGAAGAGGCAGGCGGTGAGTGGGTACTTCTTGACCAGGTTAAGTCATCAGACCTTGTCTATGATGAGGAAGGACACCTTACAGAGGGTGTAGATGATACCGGTGCTCTTGATGAGCATGCCGCCAAATATGTACGTCTGAATACATGGGATGGTTCAAACGCAGAGGAAGCAGTAGGAAATGTTGGAATGGTCATTTTTACAGGCGGTGAGGATATAAGCTCTTCCTTATACTACACGCCCGAACCCTGGCATGGGATAGAGGAGGAGAAGGACTTTAATGCGGACAGGGATGTATCTGATTATCTTACGATGAGCTACTGTCTGGATAAGGACATACCCTTGATCGGTTTTTGCCGTGGTATGCAGATGCTCTCAGTTATCTCAGGAGCAGAGGTCATTCAGGACATACCCGTATACTTTAAGGAGCAGGGACTTGAATATAATTATGAGCATCGTAACGAAAAAGAGACACCTGATTCATACAGGGACTATGTTCCGCATGAGGTGCAGGTGGAAAAGGATTCTCACTTATATGACATAGTTCAGACTGATGTCCTTGAGGGCTGTCCTTCATGGCATCATCAGGCTATCAATAAGGTGGATGATACCCGTCTTGAAGTGACCGGTTATACGGACACAAACGGGAAGAAGATGATAGAAGCGGTTGAAAGAACGGATAAGACTTTTGCGGTGGGACTGCAGTTCCATCCTGAGGCAGCTATCGTTAAAAACCTTGACAATGCTGAGAACAAGGGCGATTTTCTTGATTATGATTCAGCCCTTAACATCTTCAAATACCTTGTTGAAGAGGGCTTTGAGGAGATGGATGAGGCTGCGTGAGGCTTTTAAAGCTATAAGCTGATTAACGATCGTTTTTTTGGAGACAGAGAGGCTGCGTGAGGCTTTTAAAGCTATAAGCTGATTAACGATCGTTTTTTTGGAGACAGAGATGTCGGTGAGGTTTTTAAGGCTATATGATGATTAACGATCGTTTTTTTGCAGACAGAGAGGCTGCGTGAGGTTCCGATCCAAGAATAGATAACAGGGAGGAAATGTACTATGAAGATGCTGCCGGACCATATTACGATAAATGTAAGGGATATGGAAAAGAGTGAGGATTTTTACGGAAGGATATTAGGACTTGAAAAGCTTGAGGATGTGGACATGGGAGACCATCAGCTTCACTATTTCAGGCTTGAAGGTGATATCATGCTGGAGCTCATACATTATGACGATGATTTCGGAGAGCTTCATCCTCATGTAAAGACAAGGGGATTATACAGGCATCTTGCCTTCAGATGTGATGACGTGGATGCGCTCTATAAGAAGCTTTTGGAGGAGAACATAACTGTTCTGACACCGCCTGATTATGTTTCAAAGCTTAAGTTTAGGAATATCCTTGCAGAGGATCCAAACGGAGTTGAGCTTGAATTTGTGACCAGGGATACGCAGTAGGATCCGGAAAACAGGTCAGGAAAAGGATCAGAAAAAAGATCATAAAATAATTAAGAAAAAGATCAGGAAAATATTAAGAAAATATTAAGAAAAAGATCAGGAAAAAGGATTATATTTGTTATGAACCGCATAGAGATAACGGATCTTTCACTTCCCGAGCTTAAGCTTTACACAGAACTTAACGAACCGCAGCTCCTTCATTTTTATGAGCCAAACGGAGGAATCTTTATCGCAGAGAGTGCCGCAGTCATAGAAAGGGCGCTTGATGCCGGATGCGAACCCATATCCTTTCTCATAGAAAGGAAGATGGAAAACGGGTTTGAATATTTGTTTGAAAGAGCGGGAGAGATCCCTGTTTATGTCGGAGAGCTGTCTGTATTAAGACAGCTTACCGGCTATACGGTAACAAGAGGAATGCTTTGTGCAATGAAACGTCCTTTAATGAAGAGCGTAACGGATGTCTGCGGGGAAGCAAAGAGGGTCGTTGTGCTTGAGGACATAACCAATCCGACCAACGTTGGGGCAATATTCCGCTCGGCAGCGGCGCTTGGGATGGACGCCATACTTTTGACAAAAAGATCCAGCGATCCCTATTACAGACGTGCCATAAGAGTCAGTATGGGAACGGTATTTCAGATACCCTGGGCCTATACGGATGGAGATTATATGGCAACCCTTAAAGATATGGGATTTCAGACAGCAGCTATGGCACTATCCGATAACTCTGTTTCACCCGATGACCCATTATTTGGATCGGTAGAAAGACTAGCCATTCTTTTGGGATCTGAGAGTACCGGTTTATCATCAGAGACGATAGAGAAGAGTGATCATATCATAAAGATACCCATGAGCCACGGGGTGGATTCCTTAAACGTGGCAGCAGCCAGTGCGGTAGCGTTCTGGGCTCTAAGGGTCAGTCAGTAGGGATAGAGTTTTTTAAGAATAATGCTTTTTGGAATAAGTTTGCTTTTGGAAAAATAATGCTTTTGGAAGGATAATGCTTTTGGAAGAATAATGCTTTTGGAAGAATAATGCGTTTGGAAGGATAAATGCTTTTGGGAGGGGTGCGTTGTCATCCGAAAAATCTGTTATAAAAAGAATTTCCCCGGGAGGCTTAATTTTGCTCCCGGGGATTTATTTCTCAGTTCATTTATTTCGGATAATTTATTTCTGATAGATTTTCTTCAAAATGAGCCAATGACTCCGTCCCCCTAGCTCAAAATGAGCCAGTGACTCCGTCCCCCTAGCTCATTTATTCTTCGTTGTTGGAGGCGAGTGCTTCTAACATGGAACGAACCTGCTCAACGGTTTCTGCTATGATATCGGTGGATGCCGATATCTCCTCAGTGGACGCGGCAAGATTCTGGATCCTTGAGTTTACGTTTTCAACTATCTCAAGGAGATTGGATGTTTCTGAAACAATACCGCTTATTGAGGTCTGTATGAGTTTATTCGCATCACCACTCTGCTGGGCAACGTCCTTTGAGTTTGCAGCCAGGGAATTGATCTCGCCTGCAACTACCGCAAAGCCTCTCCCTGCATCACCTGCTCTTGCAGCTTCTATTGAAGCATTAAGAGCAAGAAGATTGGTCTGGTCGGCTATATCAACGACTCTGTCATTATTTGTCTTTAATTCCGCAAGATGGGTAGATATCATGTTTATCGAGTCGTTCAGGTTATTACAGAAGTCTGAAACATTGCTCATATCATGGGAAATAGCAGAGCTTTCCTCGGCATTTCCGTTATTTCCGACAGCCATTCCGTTTATTGAATCACGAAGTGTAGCAAAGTGAACATTGATATCATCTATAGTCTGAAGGATGGCATCCTTCTGTCTGTTAAGAACACCTTTCTCGTGCTCGACCATATCCTGAGCTTCGATCTTTTCGAGTTCTACTAAATCTTTTAAGTAATGTACGCAGTTAGAGGTATGGTTGAATCCGTTAAAGATCGCGGTTGCCATGTCACGACAGGTTTCGTATCCGCAGCAGGAGCAGTTGATCTTCCTGCTCTCCGGAGTTGTCTTGTGCATGCTGTTAAATATTCTGTCAATATCTGCCTCAGTAGGTATCCTGATAGCACACTGTTTGGATCTGTCGGTATATTTTCTTAAGTAGTCGTTAAGATCAAGATTTGCAAACTGCTTATTCAGCGCTTCAAGCCTTTTCTTTGGAGAAAGAGGTCTTGACCAGGCGCTCTTCTTATCATTTTTCTTAACCTTTTCCTGGATGTCGTGGATATGATAGAGCGGATCATCGTTTCCTGTTACCCTGGGGTCGGTTCCTGTACCGCAGATACATCCGTTTTCGCAGTTAAGAGCATCAACGAAGAGATAAGGAGTCTTTCCGCCTTTTATCCTGTCGGCATTCTGACTGAGATAATGATACATTCTCTTTTCGCCCTCTATCTGACGGATGAATACTTCATTTCCGAGAAGCCAGTAAACATTTTCCTTAAGTCCGCCGGGCATGGGGTATATGGAACCGAGTCCGTATTCTATCTCATCATTTACGGGTTCTCCGGATATATTATGTTCCTTAACATATTTCATAAGGTGGTCAAAGGTAACATTATAGCTTACATAGCCTTTATTGTTGGGATCTGAGATTTCCATTTTTTTGGCTATGCAGGGACTTATAAATGCCAGCTTATCGGTTATCTTAAGCTCTTGTTTGGCATAGATGGCTGCACACATCATGGGGCTCTGTACCGGGAAGAGCTTGGGGAGAAGCTCTGGAAGATATCTTTCTATGTAGCCGACTACTGCGGGGCAGGGCTGTGATATACCTCCGAGAAAATTATGCGTCTGTATGTATTTGATATATCCCCAGGTTGTGATATCGGCACCGAAGGAAACGCTTATTATACGGTTGACACCGAGTTTCTTAAGCCCTCCGAGGACTCGTTCATATTCATTGGGATAGTCCGCCAAAAAGGCAGGAGCGATGAGAAGTGAGATTTTTGTCCCCTTTTTCAGATCGTTAAAGAATTCTTCGGTATCATCACGAAATTCTCTTGCGTGATGTTCGCAGGCATCAAAACAGGCACCGCAGGCTACGCATTTATCCGGATCGACCTCAATTCTTGACTGTCCGTTTTCATCAGGGTCGGTAGATATGCATGCACCCATACAGCTGCATACGCTGATACATTTGTTGCAACCTACACAATTATCATTAGTGAATACCAATGATTCCTTTCCATATTCCATTCCTTGATTCTCCTCTTGATAAAAAATAAGATATTTTAAAGCAAAAGGGGATATTCGAAGAGATATTCAGCAGATCCTGTATCTTTAATTTGAGAATAAACAATACATCAGAAACTAATCGACGTGAGTTTCCGTATCATATGACTCAAAAATTCCCTTAGCTGAAA
>JAILEM010000159.1 GCA_024687745.1 Lachnospiraceae bacterium | reverse complement strand
CTCAAGGATTCATCCTATCCAAAGATAGAGATTCCGGATAAAGATCATCCGCCCGGTTTTATAAAAAACAGAGAAACCGTAATATGTACAGTGACCGATACAGATCCCCGGAACGCAGACAAACCCCTTTTTAAAAGGAATGACGTTAAGGGGATATTTAATTGTATTAAAGGATATTTTGAGGATAGCATATGAAATATATAAGTACGAAGGATGCCATAGGGCATGTACTGTGCCATGACATCACACAGATAATACCCGGTGAGAAAAAGGGACCGGTATTTAAAAAGGGACATATAATTACAAAGGAAGATGTACCTGTCCTTCTTTCGGTAGGAAAGGAGAATATCTATGTCTGGGAAAAGAAGGAAGGGATCCTTCATGAGGATGAGGCGGCTTTTATCCTTAAGGATATCATAATGGGTGCTTCCCCCAATATGGAATTTTTTGGCCCAAGTGAGGGAAAGATCGAGATAAGGGCAAAGGCAGACGGACTTTTAAAGATAAGGAGTGAGGCTTTAAGGACCGTCAATTCCATAGAGGATATAATGATCGCCACAAGACACGGTAATACCCCTGTTAAAGCAGGGGATAAGCTTGCCGGAACAAGAGTTATCCCTCTTGTTATTGAAGAGGAGAAGCTAAAGCTTGCAAAGGAAGCCGCCGGTAACGGACCGCTTCTTGAGGTACTTCCGTTTAAAAAGGTCAGATATGGCATCATAACTACAGGCAGTGAGGTGGCAAAGGGTCTTATAAAGGATGCCTTTGGTCCAATACTTAAGGCTAAGATGTCGGAGTATGAAGCTGATCTCATAGGGCAGACCATATTATCCGATGATAAAGAAGAGATAGTAAGAGCGATATCAGGATATATGGAAAAGGATGCAGACCTTATACTGATAAGCGGCGGAATGAGTGTGGATCCCGATGACAGGACGCCCTCAGCCATAAGGGAGAGTGGAGCAAAGATCGTATCCTATGGAGCACCGGTGCTTCCGGGAGCCATGTTCATGCTCTCATATATGGAAACGCTTGAAAAAAGTGTACCTGTTTTGGGACTTCCGGGCTGCGTGATGTTTGCTAAAAGAACGATATTTGACCTTGTTCTTCCAAGGATACTTGCAGGCGAAAGACTTAGCAGGGAGGATATTACGGATTACGGGGAGGGCGGTCTGTGCCTTTCATGCGATACCTGTCATTATCCCATATGCGGTTTTGGCAAATAGAAGAAGAAAATCTTATATCAGGAGTATGTAAATGGATAAACTTACACATATAGACGAAAAAGGCAGAGCTGTAATGGTGGATATATCCTCAAAGGATGTGACCGAAAGGTTTGCAAGGGCAGAAGGGTATATCAGGATGAGCAGAGAGGCCTTTTCTGCAGTTACAGAGGGTAATATAAAAAAGGGAGATGTTTTTGCTGCGGCAAGGATAGCGGGAATAATGGCTGCCAAGGAGACGTCTTCCCTGATACCCTTATGTCATCCGCTTCTTCTTTCAAAAATAGCGGTGGATTTTTACTGTGACGAGGAGGGCTCTGAGTTAAGATGCGAAAGCTTCGTGAGCTTATCCGGAAAGACCGGAGCAGAAATGGAGGCTCTAACCTGTGTAAGTGTTGCCCTTCTTACCATATATGACATGTGTAAGGCTGTTGATAAGGGAATGGTGATAAGCGGTATCCGTCTCCTTGAAAAGGATGGAGGAAAGAGCGGTCATATTAAATTTTAATAAAGTGTGATCGCCAACTGCGTTCCCCGCCGGAAAAAGCGGATCATAAATATCCGTATCAGGCCGGAAGCTTAGAATAAGCTTTGAAAAAAAATAACAATAATAACAGAAAGTGTAGAATGATGATGAAAAATATAAAAAAACTGATAATGATGATGCTTATGACATCGATCCTTGTCCAAACGACAGGCTGTACTGTATATACACAGAATGATGCATCAAAAGGAGAGGAAGATTCTGAAGGAAAAACAGAGCTTACAATATTTGCCGCAGCATCTCTTACCGATGTTGCAGAAGAGCTTGAAAAAATATATGAAGAAAAAAATCCGGGGACAGAGCTTGTTTTTTCCTTTGGAAGCTCAGGCGCTCTCAGAACCCAGATCGAGGAGGGCGCTCCCTGTGATGTCTTTATATCTGCAGCGCAGGATCATATGGATGCCCTTGAGGAGGAGGGCATGACTGAAGAGGGATGCAGATCGGATCTTCTTGAGAATAAGGTTGTACTGGTGGTTCCAAAGGACAGTCAGTATAAGCTCTCGGATTTTGAGGGTCTTAAGGATGAGAAGATATCGCTCATCGGCATCGGAGAGCCTGAGAGTGTACCTGCCGGTAAATATGCGGTTGAAGTACTGACAAATCTTGGATTGTATGAGGATATAAAGGATAAATTCAATTACGGTACCGATGTAAGGGCCGTACTTGCCTGGATAGAGGAAGGTGAGGTTGACTGTGGTATAGTTTATGCAACTGATGCCTACTCAACGGATAAGGCAGAAATTGCAGCCTTTGCACCTGAAGGCTCCTGCGATAAGGTCATATACCCGGTTGCGGTTATGAAGGAAAACAGTGATGTGGAGGCTTCAAAGGCCTTTGTCGGATTCTTAAAGAGTGATGAGGCAATGGAATTATTTGAGGCCTGTGGCTTTTCGAGGGTGGAATAGATTATGGATGATCTTTCACCGTTATGGATATCACTTAAGGTTGCGGGAGTTTCCCTTTTTTTTACATTTTTTACGGGGGTTATCGCAGCGTGGGCGGTAAAAGGACTTAAAAAGGGGAAAAACATACTGGATGCAGTCCTGTCTCTTCCTCTTGTTCTTCCTCCTACGGTCCTTGGATTTTTACTGCTTGTGGCCTTTGGAAAGAATTCGCCCCTGGGAAGATTACTCTCTGATATGGATATAAGTGTGATCTTTACCTTTAAGGGGGCAGTAATAGCATCCTTTCTCTCCTCCTTTCCGGTAATGTATAAGACGGTAAGGGGAGCCTTTGACCAGGTGGATGAGGAGCTTACAGATGCTGCTAAGACCTATGGGTATGGAAGGGCTGGGATCCTTTTTAAGGTAATGGTTCCGATATCCTGGCCGGGGATCATATCGGGAGCTGTTCTTTCTTTTGCAAGGTCCTTAGGCGAGTTTGGCGCAACGATAATGGTTGCCGGTAACCTTAAGGGAAAGACCAGGACTATGTCGATCGCTGTATATACTGCGGTACAGGCAGGAGACAGGGAGCTTGCTTTTAAATGGGTGATCATAATACTTATGATATCCTTTATCATACTGTTTCTCATGAATACGATAATGTCCAGACAGTACAGTACGGAAGGCAGATAAAATGAGGGATCTTTTCGGCAGGGAATTAAATTATTTAAGACTTTCAATAACTGATAAGTGTAACTTAAGATGCAGATACTGTATGCCGTCCTCCAATATTAAGGAGATGAAACACGGCGATGTTCTGAGCTTTGAGGAAATAGAGAGATTATGCCGCATATTTGCGGACCTTGGGATAGATAAAATAAGGCTCACAGGAGGAGAACCTCTTATACGAAAGGATGTTGTTCATCTGATCGAAAGACTTAAGGCCATAAAGGGAATAGAAAATGTCTGTCTTACCACTAACGGATGTTTTCTTGAGGAAAATGCAGACAGACTGTGCAATGCCCGTATAGACGGGATAAATGTGAGCCTTGATACACTAAAGAGGGATATATTCAGGACACTTACCGGAAAAGATGAGCTTTCAAAAGTCCTTAAGGGGATAGAGAAGGCTTATGACCTTGGGATAAAGGTAAAGCTTAACTGTGTTCCCATAGCCGGCATAAATGATAATGAGTTAGCGGACCTTGCAGGTATGGCAAAGGATAAGGATATAGATGTCAGGTTCATAGAGCTTATGCCTATCGGTATGGGAAAAGAGCATAAGGGGATCGACAGGGAGACGATTATTAAAGAGCTCGAGGGATGCTACGGGAGACTTATCGGTACGGATCCGGATTATAAGGGGAGCCCTGCGGCTTATTATAAGGCTTTGGGTTTCAGAGGGCGTATAGGTTTTATAAGCCCGATGTCCCACAGGTTTTGTTCTGAATGCAACAGATTAAGACTTACATCCGGGGGCTATTTAAAATACTGTCTGCAGTATCCGGACGGATGTGATCTTAAGAGCCCCTTAAGAGATCATAAAAGTGACGGTTATATCAGGGATCTGATAGAGGGATCTGTAATAAACAAACCGAAAGAACACAGATTCAATGAAGACTTAGTAAATACCGAGTGCAGAAGGATGTATGAGATAGGAGGTTAGGGTAATGGGAAGGATTGAAGCGGTTTGTATAAGTGAAAAGAAGGGGACTCCCAAAAAGGATGTCGGAGAGGCTGTCTTTATCAGGGATCAGGGAGCAGAACACGATGCCCATGCGGGAAGTGAGAGACAGGTGAGCCTGCTTTCATATGAAAAGGTGAGAAGCTTTGAATCGGAATTCAATAAAGACAAGGAAGGATCTGAGGTATTGGATATCCCTGCGGGGGCCTTTGGAGAAAACCTTCTGGTAAGCGGGATAAAGGTTGAGGAGCTTCCTCTTGGAACCATACTTTGCTGCGGAGAAGTGATGCTTGAAGTGATGCAGATAGGTAAAAAATGTCATGACGGCTGTACCATAACCCGGACAACAGGCAAATGTATAATGCCAAAGTCAGGTGTATTTGCAAGGGTGATCCGGGGCGGGATCATAAAAAACAAAGATGAGATCAGTATAAAACGCTGATCAATCCATATACGAAGAGGAGGAAGTTGAATGTACAGTGCAGTTGTGATCACATCAAGTGACAGGGCATATGAGGGAATATATGAGGATAAGAGCGGGCCGCTTCTTAAGGAAATGCTTGAGAGGGCGGGATACAGTGTAAGGGAGAGTCTGATATTGCCTGATGAGGAGGAGATGATATATGATAAGCTCATCTTAGTAACAGGCGAATTAAAACCGGATGTGATCTTTACAACCGGTGGTACAGGATTCTCTGAAAGGGACAGGGTTCCGGAGGCAACGATAAGAGCCTGTGACAGGATGGCTCCGGGTATTGCCGAGGCAATAAGGGCATACAGTATGCAGTATACAAAAAAGGCAATGTTAAGCAGGGCTGTAAGCGGCATAAAAGACCGGACAATTATAATAAACCTTCCCGGAAGCCCGAAGGCGGTGAAGGAGTGTCTTGAGCTTGTAATCCCTGTTTTATCACATGGTATAGATATATTAAGAGGAGAGGGAGAGAAATGACAGAGAATGAAGATAAGGAAAGAGACCCTTCAGATACAGTCCCGCAGTTTGAAAGCCTTAAAGTCAGGTGCGTAAGGGCTGACGGTTCCGAGAAATATGAGGACAGAAGTATTGCGGTCGAGCATATACTTTCGATTTATACAGATGGCAAAGACTACGGGGATATAAGCTGTACGGGGGAGGATCTTGAAGAACTCTGCGTCGGGGAACTCTTTTTGGAAGGATTCATCGATACATATGAAGATATATTAAATATGGATATAAGCGCTGACGGTAGGAAAGCCTGTATTTCTTTAAAAAAAAGACCGGATCCTGTGGGAGTTAAAAGGGAAAAACTTAAAAGCTCTGATGATGTGACCATAAAGCTTCCTGAAAAGACGATAGATCCGTCAACAGTATTCAGGCTTTCGGAGGAGTTTTCAAGGGATAAGGGGATACACAAAGAAACGGGAGGAACACATTCATGTATCCTGGTCTGTAAGGATATTAAATACAGAAGTGAGGATATAGGACGGCGTAATGCGATTAACAAAGCCATAGGCTACGCACTTATAAAGGGGCTTGATTTTGGTGAATGCATATTATATACATCCGGGAGGGTGCCCGAGGATATGGTAATGAATGTTATAAGTGCCGGAATACCGGTCCTTATATCAAAATCCGTGCCGACACTGCAGTCAGTTGAGCTCTCAAGGAAGTATGGTCTTAAGCTTATCTGCAGGGCCTGGCCCGACAGCTTTGATATTATGGTATAATAATAATGAAAATATTAAAAACCGGAATTTTTAACACGTCTATATAATAGGGAGAAATAGCAGATGAAGAAGGTTTTGCTCGTGATAAACATAGTTTCCGGAAAGGCACAGCTTTCAAGGAAGATGGTAACCATAATGGAATACTATACACTGCACGGATATGAGCCCACGGTACATATCATAGATCCCGGTAAAAAGCTCACACTTGAGACTTTTGATAAAAAGGATATCGAAGACTATGATCTTGTGGTCGTCGGGGGTGGTGACGGAACTCTTAATCACATGATCGATCACTTAATGAATTTAAATTTAAAGCCCCTGATAGGATATATTCCGGCCGGAAGCACAAATGATTTTGCAAGATCCATAGGCATTCCCGCAGACATAATTAAAGCATGTAAGGTAAGCCTTTACGGGGAGCCCTTTACCTATGACATAGGAAAGCTTAACGATAAGTACTTTAACTATGTTGCAGCCTTTGGGGCTTTTTCGGAGATCAGCTATGCCACAAACCAGGACATGAAGAATGCTCTGGGTTATGCTGCTTATATGATAAGTGCCGTCACGGAGTTCAACCAGAATATAAGATATTCAAGACATATGAAGATCGAATCGGACAGTTTTTCCATAGAGGATGATTTTGTCTTTGGGGCTGTCAGCAATTCGGTATCTGTAGGGGGTATAAAACTCTTTGAAGGCAGGGATGTGGGACTTGACGACGGAAAACTTGAGCTTTTGCTCATAAAGGCACCTCAGTCTGTTGCAGATCTTCAGATAATAATGAATTTTCTCGGAAAAGGGGATCTTGACAACAGCTATGTATCACTTCATCAGATCGAGAGATTGAAGATCACGTCCGATGAAGATATTGCATGGGCTATTGACGGAGAGTACGGGGGATCCTCCAAATATACTCAGATAAGTATAATCGATAAGGCTGTCACGATAATGTCCGGAAGCAGCATGAATGACAAAAGTTAAAGTCAGGGACGGATGACAGTGATAAAATTCCCTTTTGTAAGGAGGTAAAGGATAAATGATAACGGGGAAAAGATCTGTGAGACAAAAAAATACCGGGCTGGTCGCCGGGGCAGTACTTCTGGCCGTAATGGTACTGGGCTTTGGCAGCACAGCATATTGCGCAGAGGGAACACCTCTTTCCAATATGTCAGACCCAAAGAGTGAAACTATTTCCGTAGATCCTACCGGATTAAAGGAAGGGTTTTCAGCCGTTCTCTACGATAACAGCAACGGTCTTCCAACCTCCGAAGCAAATGCCATAACAGAAACGAGTGATGGTTTTATATGGATCGGCAGTTACGCAGGTCTTATAAGATATGACGGAAACACCTTTGAAAGAATGGATTCCACAGGGGGTCTTACCAGTGTGAAGTGCCTGTATGTCGACAGTAAGGACAGGCTCTGGATAGGTACCAATGACAATGGTGTTGCGGTCATGGAAAAAGGGGAGATCAGGAAATGGGGCAAGCTTGAAGGAATGAGATCCGCTCATACCAGGGGAATAACAGAGGATAAAAACGGAACTGTTTACATAGCTACAACCTGCGGTATAGCTACTGTTGATAAAGATTACAATCTTGGTTCCATAGAGGATGAGACCATAGCTGAAGCCAATTTTGGCCAGATCAGGATGGGTGCTGACGGGATCATATATGCGGTCACTGATCTCGGAAATCTGATGCTGATAAAGGATGGGAAGCTCATCAGGCATATAACCGTTAAAGACAGTCCCCTTGGAGGTGCGGGAGGTATACTTCCCGATCCTGAAGGTAATGGAAAGCTCTATCAGGAGGCAGCGGATTTTGCACTATATCATGTGGATCTGTCAGGAGAAGATTTTAAGGTCCTTGAAAAAATAGATATAGCACCGCTTAAATATATAAGGTCCATGGAATATATAGACGGAAAGATATGGATCTGTGCGGGAAACGGTATCGGGGTGCTTGAAGACGGAGAGTTCAGAGTGCTTGATAATCTTCCGATGGACAATAATGTAGATGACGTTATGACCGATTATCTTGGAAATCTCTGGTTTACATCCACAAGGCAGGGGGTTATGAAGGTTGTACCCAATCAGTTTTCTGATATTTTTGAGATGTACGGGATTCAGGAAACTGTTGTAAATTCAACCTGTATGTTTGACGGAATGCTTTTTGTTGCAACAGATTCAGGTCTTACAGTACTTGATGAAAACGGACAGGTGACAGAGCTTCCCATCAGCAGAGCGGTAACTGCCTCCGGTAAGGATATGGAAGGCAGGGACCTTATTGAGATGCTTAAGGATATCCGTATAAGGTCAGTCATAAAAGACAGCAGGGACAGGATATGGATATCAACCTGGCGTGCCCAGGGGCTGCTCTGTTATGACCATGGTGAGGTCAAATCCTTTAACACGGAGGATGGCCTGCTCTCCGATAATCTGAGAGCTGTCAGCGAGAGGGAGGACGGTTCGATCATTGTTGCGCTTACCGGAGGGGTAAACGTAATAGAGGATGATAAGGTAGTCGCTTCCTACGGTAAAGATGAAGGAATAGATAATACCGAGAGCCTTTGCGTAGAGGAAGGCTTAAATGGCGATATCCTTGTCGGAAGCAATGGAGGCGGATTATTTATAGTATCTGAATCCGGGGTGAGAAATCTCAATGTGGAGGATGGTCTGCCCTCGGATATCATAATGCGTATGAAAAGAGATCCCAAGCGGGATCTGGTATGGATAGTCACAAGTAGTGCCATAGCCTATATTACATCTGATTATAAGATCATGACGATAAACAAGTTCCCATATCCAAATAATTTTGATCTGTATGAGAACAGTCAGGGTGATATATGGATACTCAGCAGTGACGGTATCTATGTCACGCCTGCGGAGGAGCTGATAAGAAATGACAGGTTAAATCCCGTACATTACAGCAAGGCCAACGGGCTTCCCTGTATCGCAACGGCCAATTCCTACAGTGAGCTGACTCCTGAAGGCGATCTTTACATTGCAGGGACAACAGGTGTGGGAAAGGTCAACATAGAGGAGTCCTTTGAGGATGTAAATGATCTGGAGGCAGTTGTACCATATCTTGAAGTGGACGGGGAAAGAGTATATCCTGACGAGTCCGGTACCTTTATCATTCCCGCAAGCTCACTTAAACTGACTGTTCCAAGCTTTGTGTTCAACTATTCCTTAAGTGACCCCCAGGTAAGCTATGAGCTTGAAGGCTTTAATACCAACAGTATTACGGTTTTACGAAGCGACCTGGCGCCTGTTGATTATACGAACCTTCCCGGCGGCAGTTATAACTTTATACTTACCTTAAAGGATTCAATGGGACGCGGTAACAAGCAGATAACGATCCCCATAGTCAAGGAAAAGGCGTTTTACGAGCAGATATGGTTTATCATACTCTCTGTTGCTCTTGTACTGTTTCTGATGGCTGCATTTGTAAGCTTTTTCTTCAGGAGAAAGGTCAGAGTTCTTGAAAAGAAGCGGGAAGAGGCAAGGGAACAGTTTGAAGAAACCGCTGAGGCTCTCTCAGGTGCGATCGATGCAAAAGACAGGTATACAAACGGTCATTCCCAACGAGTGGCAGAGTACTCGCAGATGATAGCAAGGGAGGCGGGAATGTCAGAGGATGACTGTGAAAAAGTATATTTTGCCGCTCTTCTTCATGATGTGGGAAAGATAGGTGTTCCAATGGAGATACTGGCAAAAAAAGGAAGGCTTACCGATGAGGAATTTGAACATATAAAACAGCATCCCGTTATAGGTGGTCAGATTCTTTCAAGTATACGTAATTCGCCATGGCTGAGTATCGGTGCCAGGTATCATCATGAGCGGTATGACGGAAAGGGATATCCGGAGGGGCTTAGCGGAAATGATATTCCGGAATTTGCAAGGATCATTGCCGTTGCTGATGCCTATGATGCGATGACCTCAAACAGAAGCTATCGTAATGCTATTCCTCAGCATATAGTCAGAGAGGAGCTCGTAAAGGGAACGGGAACACAGTTTGATCCGGGCTTTGCAAAGATAATGCTTCGTCTAATAGATCAGGACAGGGACTATGCTATGCAGGAGAATAAGAAGACAGGGAAAGTAACTGATGAAACTATCAGGTGCGATTCGATCTATCATGACTGCTCTGCCGGGGTAGAGATCATCAGAAGACCTGTACATATCAGGCTGTGCAGCCAGCCGGATGACAATCTTGCGAAAGACAAGTGCCTGCCTTCGCTTATCCTTTTTGATTCTCTTGATGGGAAGGTTCATCCGGGAGAGGATGAGAATAAGAATGTGCTTTATTATGAATATGGAAGGATCCGTATGGACGGGCAGATCACTCAGACAGGCCTTAGAAAGGCCGAGGTCAGTATAGGTGAGGTCTCTTCTGATTTTGAGCATTCAAAACCAGGGGATACAAAGGACGGACAGCGTTACGAGATCTATGCTCTCAGGTACAGGGATAAGGCTCTGATAAAGATAATGGATAAAAATTCAACTATAAGTGTCAGTCTGGCTCTGCCTGATACCTCAAGGTGCTTATATGTCTCTATAGGTGGGGAAAACTGCAGCATACACAATATATTTACAGAAATCGAAGATAAGAAAGCAGATCCGGATATTATTCCACGTATTGCCGAGGAGATAAGCTATATAAAGGATCAGCCTGAAGGAGATATTCCAAATATCCAGATAGATAACGAGTGCAGCGAGGTTTCACAGGGAATTCCCATAGAAGAGGGGATGACACTTAATTTCCATGCAAGGAGTCTTCCCACTGCCAGACTTGTATGGCATTGTCCGTATATCAGGGTTTTTTCATCAGCTGACGGAGAGGTTGACGGGGATAACTTCCATGAGTACCTGCTGTTAATGATGGACGGGGAGAACAGGGAAACAGGAAAGTATGCTAAGAATGAGGTAAGTGTAGATCACAATCTTGATTTCTCCGGGTGGAAGGAATGGATTAAGAGCAACAAGCAGGGTGTTGACTATTCTGTAAAGATCAGAAGGGATAATAACAGTATAATCATAGATACCGATAATCACAGCTTTAAGATACATGCCGTCTCTGCTATCACTGAAGATGTGAAGGATGTCTGCATCGCACTTACGGGCGATCAGACAGCCATCACAGATATACATATATACAGGGAGAATGAGAGTCGTGATACGGTTTAAAAAAAGTAAACAGGTAAAAAAGACGCACCGTTTTTAAAGTACGGTGCGTCTTTTGTATCAGATGTATGACAGAAATTATCTCTTATTGAGCTCCGTCTATAGCTGCCCACTGTTCTTCGATCTGTGCACATGCAGCATCCTTGTCGATCTCACCTGCAAGGTAGGACTGAAGGATCTGTCCGCAGGTCTGATGCCAGCTGTCTGTTGAGTAGCAGATAGCGAGTGCGCCTGAACCCTTTTGGGCTGAGAGTGCAGAACCCTGCTTGATAACCTCGAATTCTGATTCGGCATCTGAAATAATGGGAGGAACAACTCCTGCTACATCATTGAACCATGCCTTGCCATAATCTGATGTATACCACCAGTTAACAAAGTCAAGAACTGCCTGAAGGTTTTCAGAATCCTTTGCTACATGAAGAGCCTGGTCTGAACCGGAGATAACCTTACACTGAGCTGCATCATCTGTTACTGCATAGCCCTGGAAACCTATGTTGAGATCGGGGTTGATAGCAAGGCAGTCAGCCTCTATCCATGCACCCTGTCCGAGAACCATTGCAACCTTTCCTGATGCAAATGCTGCTTCTTCAGCGGCAAGATCTGTTTCAAGGGGCTTCTCATCGCCGTATTTAACAGCCATGTCAAGGAAGTCAAAGAAGTTGTTATAAAGCTCGGGATAATCGGAAACCTTTGCCTCGCCCTTTTCGAACTTCTGAACCAGCTCTGCGGTAGAGATCCCCGCACCGTCTGCAGCTGCATTTACAAAGCTCTGGTAGCAGTGTTTGAATACCCACCACTCAGCAAAACCTGTAGTGAAAGGCTTATAACCTGCAGCTTCGATCTTTTCACAGGCTTCCTTCATTGCCGTTACGGTTTCGGGATATTCTGTGATACCGACCTCTTCGAAGATATCCTTATTATAGAGAACTCCGAAATAATTACCTTTTATTGCTATACCGTAGCATCCGGTTCCTCCGTTTGCAGTTGAACTCATAGCTGCCGCAACGGAAGGATCTATAGTTTCCATAAGGGGCTCATTGCTGAGATCATAGGAATATTCAAGATAAGTATCGATCTCTTTTCCGGAGGTAGAGGAGAAGATATCGGGAACCTCACCTGAGTTGAGCTTAGCCTTTAATAATGTCGGATAATCATTCTGCGTTGTTTCATAATTGATGGTTACGTTTGGAGCAACCTCACTGTAGGCGTCGATAAGCTCGGTGATGGCATCCGCATATTCAGGAGAAGATATAAACATGTATATCTCACCTGATGCATCGGATACGGCCGTTTCCTCAGCCTCCTCACCATCTGCTGCTTCAGTATCTTCGGCTTTGGCTGATTCCTCTGTTGAAGCATCGGAAGCTGGAGCGGTAGCCGCAGGCATTGCTGCGCATCCTGACAACGCTGCGCCGGCCATTGCTGCTGACATGATCATTGCTACAATTTTCTTTTTCATACTTTCTCTCCTTTCATCATGCTCATGGCATATGGATGTTCTTCATCCTTTTTATGTTTAAGGCTTGAAAAGCCGTAAAACCGGTTTTATCATCCTTTTACAGCACCTGCCACCACACCTTCGACAATGTATTTCTGAAGGAGTATAAAGGCTATTATGGAAGGGATGACGGTCAGTGACATTGCGGTCATTGCATACTGCCATTTGGTGTTCATCTGTCCTACGAAGGTATAGGCCGCAAGTACCAGAGTCTTTGTCTTGTTGCTTGAATTTACCATAAGGAGAGGGAGAAGGAAGTCATTCCATATCCACATGACATCAAGCACTATGACTGTGACCGTTACTGATTTGAGTAAGGGAAAGATTACCGACAGAAAGGTTCTGAAGGTTGAAGCACCGTCAATATGGGCGCTTTCATCAATCTCCTTTGGGATGGTCTTCATAAAGTTATAGAAAATAAAGGTTGCCATCGGGATCCCGAATCCCCAGTACTGTATTCCGAGTCCTACCTTACTCTGATCAAGATGTATAATGTTCATTGCCTTTAACAAAGTGATCATAATGGTCTGAAAAGGTATGAGCATCGGAGTGATTATCAGAGTATAAATAACGGAGGATACCTTGTTTCTGTTCCTGTCAAGTATATATGCAGCGATAGAGGAAAAAGCGATTATTCCGACAAGTCCCGTCAGTGTTATGATCACATTGTTCATAAACAGAGATCCGTATTTTATCTTCTTGACCACATAGGTTATATTTTCAAAGGTTGGTTCCTTTGGAAGTGCTATGGCATCTGCAACTACTTCGCCAAAGGGTTTGAAGGAGTTCATGAACATCAAAAATACAGGATATATATAGATAAGGGCTACTATCGTAAGAACGATCACCAGTATGGCCGTACGGAGCCTTTTTTTGTTTTTCATAGTCATTACAGTTCCACCTCCCTAAGACTCATTGCCTTTAATACAAGCTGGGTGATAACCAGAACAACAATAAAGTAGATTATAGCCTGTGCGGATCCAAGGCCGTAATTATTGTTCGTAAAAGCCTCCTGGTAGATCTGCATTGTTGTCGAATAGGTTGCTGTTCCGGGACCTCCCTTGGTAAGAGCAAGGATAATATCAAATACCTTAAGTCCGTTTGTAAGAGACATGAATATGCAGGTGGTAAAGGAGGGACCAAGAAGAGGGAGTACGACTCTGAAGAATCTCTGCGTACCACTTGCCCCGTCTACGGTGGCTGCTTCAAGTATCTCTTTGGGGACAGCCTGGAGACCTGCTATATAAAGAACTATGTAAAAGCCGAGTCCCTGCCATACTCCGACCATTGAGACTGAGTAAAAAGCAAGTTTGGGATCACCTAACCATGAAAGCTTTAAAAATTCTGCGGGTAAGATATCATATATCCTATCGAGCCCCTGGGTAAAGATGAATTTCCAGATGAAGCCGACTATTGTCATACTCATGATATAGGGGATAAAGAAGATCCCTCTGTAGAGATTCGCAAGCTTAAACTTCTGTGTAAGCGCGACTGCAAGTATAAGTGCCAGTATATTTGAAAAAATAACAAAGAATACGGTGTATTTTACGGTAAAACCAAGAGAATTTAAGAAATTTGATTTACCGCTGAATATGGTGGCAAAGTTTGCAAAACCTATGAATTTCGGATTTTTTGCAATACCGTTCCATTCAGTGAGTGAATAGTAACCGCTCATTATAAACGGTATATACATTACCATGCATATAAGAAGGAGGGCAGGTAATGTAAAGATTATCGTTTCTCTTAGCTCCTTCCGGCTCTTTTTGGATCTGGTGCTCACTTTTCATCCTTTCCGGCTTTGGCAGGCTTTAATACCTGAGCCTTAACGGTAATTATTACGATAATATAAGTATAAAACTGAAAATTTGCACAATAAATGGAAAATAGGGAAAGAAAAACTGTAAATTTGTGACAAAGATGGTACAATAGAAAAGGTGTGGTTTAACGCAGTAAAAACAGTAGGAGATAAAAGTGGGTGTTATGGGAAATTTAAATGAATTAAGCGGTGTTGAAAAAGAAGAAAAGAGAACTGT
>JAILEM010000034.1 GCA_024687745.1 Lachnospiraceae bacterium | reverse complement strand
TATCTTGAATAGTAAACCGCACTTCCGTCAGAGCTGCTTACCTCAATGTCGCCTATAAGATCATCAACATAACCATCCTTTTTAGGTAACATCTCAGTAAGCTCGCAGGAATCATAACCAGCCTCGGGAACTGTAAACGTGATCTTCCAGGTTACCTGCTCATTGCTTGACTCCACTACGGTCTTTTTTACTGAAAGCTTATTGTCCGGATCGGGTGAAAAAGGAATCTCACTTTCTCCGTGTCCCGGATAAACACCCTGTTCATTAGACTCTCCTAAATCCACCTTATTGCGCAGATTACCGTATGTGATTATCTCATCCTCGGAAACCTTTACCTTATATGTGAGTACTATCTTGTTGTAGCCGTCATATTCATTTGAATCAGGTCTTATAGGTGTATAATAGAAAACCTGATTAGCATTGATGGCATCAAGACCGTTACCTTTGGATGCCTTGACATAATTCCACGAAATAAGTGTAGGAGCAGAATCATCTATACTAACATAAATACCCTCTCCTGTATATTCTGCCCATGGTTTTATTGTTCCGGAAAGATGATCCTTGACCCTTAGTCCCTTAACATTAGCTGACTTATCGGAATTGACAGTCAGTGTATAGGTAACCGTACTGCTCGTTTTGTCGTATACGCCGCTTTTTTGAATATCTATATCATATTCGTGAAGAGCGACAGTTTCGCTGTCACTTGTCATCCAGTTGTACTTTCTCCATACCATTACGGTATTTGTTACTGAAATATTCTTTAAAAGTTCATCTGAGATACCTGTTACATCACAATCATATTCAACAGTTATGGTCTCACCCTTTGACATACTTATTCCACCCGAATAAGTCCCGTCACTGTTCTGGGTTATGGCATCTCCGATATGCCACATTTCTTTCTCATCACTACCGTCCGTAACAACAACCAGATCACTTCTTCCCGTTGAGGATGTAACCTTTATGCTGCTTGTATCAAGTGAAAGATATGAAGGATTGTCATTTGTATCAACTATTCTTACATTCTGGGTATTTCCCGAAGCAGTTGTTACCGAAACATAATGAATCTTCTTACCATCTTCCGATAAGGTTGCTGTCTTTTCTTCCTTAAAGGAAGTGCTGTCATCATCAACCTCCTCTTTTTTAGTAATGGTAACTTCGCCTTCTAAATAATCAGAGCCGGCAAACTTTATTTCTGTGGCACTTTCCTCAAGTGTTGCCGAAATACTAACCTGGAAGGTTGCATTTCCGACTACATCGATATATTGATAATTGTCACTTGTCGTGTCCATCTCAACTATGAGATAACAGTTTCCGCTTGAATCTGTCTCCACGTGATATGCAAAATCTATCGTTCCGCTTAATGTAATAGCACCATTTTCGCCATAGCTGCCCGAAAGTGTGATCTCTCCATAATCCACTTCCGTATTATCCGGCTGCATTCCTGTCGGAAGCTTGTAATACATTATCGGGCCAAACTGACTGTCTCCATTTTCCTTAAAGGTAACAGCAAGCTTGTAAACGTCTGTTTCCGGAAGGGTATATCCTTCCTTTCTTATATCTTCACCGTTTATGGTAACCTTTGATACCATTGGAGTTAAATCTATTCCTGATGAAACAGCTTCAGCTGCTGAGGTTGCCGTTCCATTTCCGGTTGAGCCTCCGGTTGTATCCACACCGTATACGGAAAGGCTGTCTGTTTCAAAGGTTATCTCCGATCCGCCTGTATCGGCAGACAGGGTCTCTGTAATGATGTCATCCGAAGAAATATCTGTCTTGTCAACAGTCAGCTCTTCTTCGCTCTTTACGCCTTCTTCCAAAGGCATATGAGTAACCTTGACATCCTCTGTGCTCTCAGCACCGATCTTGTCAAGCTGTGAACCTGACAGATTTATGTTTATCGTTACCGAACCTTCTTTGGGTTCATACTCGTATTCATTTCCGTCCTCATCCGTCATTATGAAAGCAATATCAAACAGAAGAGTGTTCTCAAGGGTATGTGACTTGGTATCATCTGCATTATCCATAGCCTCAAGATAAGGATCCGCTGTGCTGTCTGTTATGGGTGTTACCCTTAACTCTGCTTCATCGGGTATAGCATCGGGAGTAGACAATGTAGCTGTTACCGTAACTCCGCTTGCACTGTCGTTGTACTCGATCTTTTTATTCTCTTTTTCTTCCTTCTCCTCTTCCTCCTGCGCATCCTTAAGTATCATTCTGGCAATGCCGTTATTAACGGAATCGACTTCATATTCCGCAATGATATTTCCATCTTCGGCTGCTGTGATGCTTATACTGAATTCCTTACTGTCAAGGTTATATATGCTTAGGGAAGTATCCTGATTGGAAAGATTAGTTATCATTCCGTCGGAAACAGAATAATCATTAAAATATGCATTGGCTTCCGTTTCTATATTTAATGTGT
>JAILEM010000248.1 GCA_024687745.1 Lachnospiraceae bacterium | reverse complement strand
GACATCACCCATCTCCTCAACAGGCTTAAGCCGGCTTACAAGAGCCTCATACATAGCAAGAGCATTATCCGTATCTGCATCTATCTTCGATACATCACCTGTACGTGCCGCATTCTCGAGAGCTTCGAAGAGCTTTCCAAGCTCTACAGCGCCTATCATTTTCGAATTGCTCTTCAGGGCATGGACCCTGATCCTATAGTTCTCATAATCTCCGGCAGCCTTATAACTTTCTATGCTTTCCCTGTTTTTACCATAATTGGAATAAAAACGCTTGATGGCAGAGATATACTTATCCTGTCCTCCCGTATATCCGATGCCTGTCTGAATATCCAGTCCTGTATTTTCAAGCCATGTAATATTATTTTCCATACGCATCACCCCAGCACATCTATTATCTTGGCAACAATCTCAGATTTCCTGGCAGGCTTTACAAGATACCCCTGCGGCTTTAGCTGAGTCAGAGTTTGTATGACCGTATTCTTCTCTGTCATTCCGGTAAGGAATATGACAGGAATGTCAGCATAACTTTCTATGGCTCGAAGTCCACGGAGCACCATCGGTCCGTCCTGCTCCGGCATCAGATAATCCAGCAGGATCAGATCCGGTTTATGCTTGAGAAGATACTTGAATGCGGCATCACCGGATTTTACCGGAGTCACATCGTAGAATTCTTCCAGCTGCTCCTTTATATGGATGAGCTGTTCCGTATCATCATCAACTACCAGGATCTTCTTACGGGTGCGTCCATCACAGGCATTCTCATTGATATATTCACGAAAAACCGATATCCCGTTCTCCATATTGTTCTTAAGTTCTTCCTCAATATTAGTCAGCTTCTCGTAAAGTACGAAAAGAGAAACAGGTCTTGAAAGGAACAACACTCTCTTTAGTTCCGTATATTTGATGAATAATTTTTCATCATCTTCATTGGCTATAACGATTGTGGTAACCCCTCCAGTGGCAGACACGTTCTTGAGCACGTTGTATGCCTGAACAGTATCCTGCGTCTCATCTCCGAGGCAGATGATCACTATCCTCGGAAGTTCCGCAAGAGTCACATCAAAAAGTGCAGTCTTTGACGGTGCGCACTTTATGGTCATATAGCCTCTGTCATTTTCAAGATGCTCACAGATGTCATTTGCAACTTTTCTGTTTTTTCCTGTAACCAGCGCCTTTAGTATCATATCCGTTCCTTTTCTGATGCTGTTTTCTACTTTTCCTGTGATTTGATCAATTCCCTGATCGCCTTAACACGGCTTCTTGCAACCCAGGTCTTGCAGCCATTCTCAAGCTCAATGCCTATGGTGCCGGCGGAATTGAATTCAAAGCATTTCACCTTGTATAGATTGATGATCTCCGATTGTGAGATCCTTATGAACCTGTCAGGATTAAGAACATCCCCGATGCCGCTTAGACTCTTGTTGGAATAATACTGACCCGCATCCGTCTGTATGACGATCTTGCGTCCTTCGGTAAAAACTCTTACTATATCGCGCTGTGACAGGAACTCGATCCTGTCATCGTTGTATCCTGCAAGTGTGGGATAATCATTCTCCGATACGTTCTCCACAGCAGAAATGATATTTTCAACCTGTCTGGTTCTTGACTTTGTATATATGGCGACCTTCGGATCTGTATAGCTATCGTCGATGATCACATCTATATCTACCATGTTCTTCACTGACGGCCACCTTCCTGTCCCCTACGAAGCATTTTCTCGAGATCATTGTTCATCTGTCTGACCTTTCTCTTATATACAGCAGAGTAGATCAGCCATATACACACATACGTTACGGTGAAGATGCTAAGAACTATCCACATGATATCGGCACTGAACCATCCAAGAAGAGTGCTCGTTATGAGAAATGCTACTACACAGATCAGATAATGAATGGTGGTTGATCTCCTGATTCCCCACGACTCAATGTCATACACTATCTGTGTCCCCATACAGATTGCGCCAAATATCATGCTCCCAAGTATCTGCACTATGACCGCAGGCTTATCCATTATGATGTCGTCATACGCACCAAAGGCATACAGCACGACACATATAAAGCCGCCAACAAGACAGCCGATCAGTATCTTGATCGTCAGACCGGTTTTCAGGTTATTGTCCATTATTGCCTCCTTATGTATTTTGATCGTCCGCATGCGGGCAAAAGCCGATACGTACAAAAACATACAACATACCAACGATATTTTATCCTATTATGCAGACAAAATACTGAGGGACCGTATATTCGGTCATTTTCGGTGCTTATTCGGAGTTTATAAAAGGAGAGGGATGCGTATGTTGACTATTGAAAGTCTCATTGCAGTGATCGCACTTTGCCTCACCTGCTTTAGCCTTGGATATAATCTTGGACGCAATCAGAAAGCACAAAAATAGCCGCCCTGTGTCCAAACATCGACGGCTATTTAGCTAATCCAAAATTTTCTGCTTAAAATCTTTGGTTTCATATACAAGTCCCCTTTTAGTGGTAATACACCGTCAATATATTCCATTGAAAAGCCATTCATGGAACAATTCAAGTTGTTGGTCCTCCTTGATAATGCTGATTTTCTTATTTCAGTAACCTGCTCATCTTTGATGAAAAGAAAAAATATTGATTTTATGTTCTAACGCCATCCGAGTGTGTGAAAGTTTTTCTGTAAATAAGATATCCTAAGATAATTGACGAGCTGTATGGCGGTAAGATTACCGTTGTCCAGCTCGTTTTGACTATACCTAATCCCATTGATTTCGTCAAGAATTATGATAAAATCGGTATA
>JAILEM010000154.1 GCA_024687745.1 Lachnospiraceae bacterium | reverse complement strand
GGGCACTTATCGGAGCCGTGTCCATCGGCTGCGGATATTATCTTTATACCCTTTATATAATCTATTTTCCTGAAGTGATCCTGCCACTCTATGCCTCTTCTGTTATGGGAGGCACCCTGAGCCCATTCCCCAAACACACAGATTCCCATTTATATTCCCTCAACTCTCCTGTAAATCCAAGTTGTATCATCATATATCGCCTGTTCGATCGATCAGCCGATAAATATTTCCTATGAAGAAATCTTCCCGTAAGAAATATTTTTCTAACCGATCATCGGATCTTCTTATACCGGTTTCTTCCTGCCTCACCAAACATCAGATGTATCTATGTCGTTTGGATCAGGGATGTTATCCATATCAAGCATCAGAAGTCCGTTGTTATCGCCCGATGCCGAGGTTGTTAAAACATCAGGCCTTGATG
Source organism: Lachnospiraceae bacterium (assembly GCA_024687745.1). Classification (GTDB taxonomy): domain Bacteria; phylum Bacillota; class Clostridia; order Lachnospirales; family Lachnospiraceae; genus UBA2868. The sequence continues at coordinate 7,734 of JAILEM010000154.1, read as the reverse complement.
CGGGGGCCGATACAACAGAAGCTACTGTCGATGCCCATTTTATCATCTTTGTAAGGGTTGTTGCGTTATTTGCCTGAAGTACAAGATCCTTGCTTCCCGTAAACTCGGTTAAGATATCATTGTCAGCGTCCTGCCCTATGGATATGGCTATCCTTACAGCTTTCTTTCCCCAGGGAAGCTTTAAGAGCCTGTTAAGGGCGGGCTTGTAATTATCTGTAGGTCTGCCGTCAGATAAAAGCACTATTACCGGAGGCAGGGCCCTGTCTGACATAGGGGGTATCGTAAGCTCAGCTGAGAGCAGGTCAAATGCCTTACCCATGTCGGTAACTCCTATAGCTATGAGATCCTCCCATGAAAAATCCTCTACTTCTACGGGATCCGGATTTACCCAGGATGCACCTGATGAAAATTTCAGTGTCCTCACAAGGAGCTTTGCGTTGGGATTACCCTCTGCAGCCTCCTGCATTTCAGGAATGGTCTCCTGGATAGCATTGTTGACCGTTCCCATTTTTTCTCCAAACATGGAGCCCGAGCAATCCACAACCCAGAAAAAGTGCAAGGGTCTGCTTGCAAGCTCTGCTCCCGGCCTTTTCAGTTCCATTTTGATCTCCTCGTTAACATCCATCTGCTTCTTCCTCCTTTTTTGTTTGGATAAGATCGGGAAACGCCGCCAGGCATTTCACATTTGGCTACATATATATATAAAACTCCCCAGTTTTATCATATTTTTTTATATACCCTTATATCATATTTTTTATATACCCGTAGTTTTTGTCTGATCAACTTCGTAAGCTTTCCACTGTTACAGAAACTCCCCTGTCTCTTCGCCAAAAACTATCTTTGCATTCTTTGCAATCGTTGCGGCGCGCCCGGGTGGAACGCTCATCTCTGTTCCGTCGGACTTTATGTATTTCCATTCCTTTTTGGAAACATTTTTTATTCCCCATTTTGTGGGATTGTCCGGATTTATGATGACCTCTCCCATTACCGTATGCATATCAAAGTCTCCTTTTAAATGATGGGAATAAAGCTTTGTCTTTGAGGTTATTATTATCCTGTTCTTCCCTATCACTATCTTAGAGGGGACCTTTAGCTCGTTTTTGCAGTTCCAGCAGGTGTGGGGGATGTTATTTTCTTCCTTGTCCCTGTCGTATATTATCTCTGCCCTGCAGGTAGGACAGATCATTATACCTGCCATCAGATTTGAAAAGGTCTCGAGCCATTTGTTTTCCGTTACGCGCTTTGCGGGCTCCTTAAGTCCCACGGTAAAGGATTTGATAAAAAGATCCTTTAGGTGCTTCGGATACAGATCCCAGTAGATTATCGCGTTGTCCTGGTATCCGGGCAGTGGTCTGTTTGCGTCATTTTCGGGGTCCCATATGAATAGGGGATCCGTGCCGTAGAGCTTATTCATGGCATGTATATCCATGCATCTTATCTTTGCTTCAAGCTTTCCCTCAAGGGGATGGTTTAGCATGAACATGTAGAATAAAAGGACTGCGAGTGAGTAGAGGTCTGTGTTTCTCGAGGATTTTTTTTCACCTCTTACTATCTCAGGTGCCATGAACCTTGGGGTTCCGTATACTCCCCCGTCGAGAGTACCGTTTGGAACCACGTTGTCGTTGTCGCAGATCATCACTTCTCCGGTATCAGGGTCAAAGAAGACGTTTCCAAAGGATATGTCCCTGTACTGATAGCCTGCCTTGTGGAGCATCTGATAGCCTCTTGTGAGGTTATAGGCCGCTCTGAAAAGATGATAAAAGGAAGGTTCTGCCTTTCTTTTCATAAGATCGACGATGCTCTTGTAATGCTTCGGCCTAAGCGGCATCACGTAACCAAAGGATCCGCCCTTTTTCTTTATCAGATCCTGGGGCCAGAGAAAACAGTCATCAGGTCTTCCTTTTTCTATCAGCTTATCAAGGATCTTTTTTTGCTTAGTCGTAGCTGTATGCCTGTAGTACCATTTGAGTGCGTATTTATCGCCGTTGCAGGTTACCTCATAGACTTCGCCCTGGCCTCCGGCGCCAAGCATCTTCTTTACCGTATACTGATTTTTTCCCTCGGATGTAAGTACGGTTCCTGTTTTTAACATTCCTTCCATCATGGGTCCCCCCTGTCTAAGGCTAAATGATCTGTTATCTTAAGCTTCCTTAGATTGCGTTAAAGCTGTAACTATGCTTCAGATATTCAGGCCAACAGATCTATAATTTCCTTTGCCTCCTTTGAGCCGTGGTCTGAGGCTCTTTCGAAGTAGACGATCGCATCGTCCTTACTTTCCTTTACGCCTGTTCCGTTTTTGTAGCACTTACCGAGCATGAACTCTATGCTTCCGATATCTATCTGTTCAGTAAGGGTGAGCCTTTCCATCATATATTCGTCATAAAATTTCTTAAGCCAGTAAAAGCCTTTTTCCTCATCCTTATCTATCCCGTCTTCGCCGTTCAAATATACCATTCCGATTATGCTGTAATCTCCGTGATATCCGTATTCAACCGCCTTTTCGAGGTATCCTGCGGCCTTTAACATCTCGCCCTTATGGCCAAAATATCTTACCTTCTTTAACATGTCCTCCATTATCTCTTCCCTGACGGATTCCCCGGTAAGCTTCTCCGCAAGCTCTATACACTCATCGGCGCTCTTCCACTTGGGGGTTGAGAGTTTGTGCTCAAAAAGAAGCCTGCTGTAGATAACAAGGGCCTTGGAATAATTTTTCTTATCCTTTATCTGCGATACCCTGTCAAGATAGTTCTTAAGATATATCTCAGCCCTTAAAATGTTGTTTTCCATAGCTTCCGTCGAAAAAAGCATTTCCGCCATGAGAAGGTAGGATAAGGCTGCATTGTCCTCAAGTCCGTTTTCATTAAGCTCCTCTCCGAGCAAAAGGTGATCCTTTAAGGCAATTGCGCAATCCTCAAACTGCTCCATGGAATGCATGTACAGGGCTCCGGTCACCTTCAGGCTCATCATCAGGGAATTCATGTTTCCTCTCATGGAATTTAGCTTAAGGCAGGGGTTTTCCCTGTTTTTTTCAAGCTTCTTTTTATATTTTGCGCTCATAAATTCGTTGTAATGATCACTGTCTTTATCAGAATAGTAGGAGAAAAGATACTTCTGAGCCATCCTGAAGCCTTTATAGTCGGCAAGGTATGTAAGCTTGTCAAGGCTTCTTAAGGATTTTCTTAAAAGGATATCCTCATAGTAGCATTCCGTAAGACAGGGGCCTGCGTTTATAAGAGCATCCGTATTCTCCGTTTCGCCATCCTTTCCCTTTGAGCTGACCTTTATATACTGCTCAAGGAGCTTGATTGCCTTGTTGATATCAGCCTTTACTCCCCATCCGTAAAAATGAAGTTTGCCCATTTCCAGAAGTCCCCTGGGGTATGGCAGAGAGCTTGCTATGTATTTGTATGCACTGTCAAAATTTCTGACTACGGTCTTTCCCTCAAGGTATTCCATTCCTACCGCATACATTGCATCCTTCCTTGAGGTGAGGGTCTTTAGTATCTCTACTCCTCTTACCCTTGCATCGGGAAGATCACTGTGCAGAAGCGACATTCCCGTATGATACTTTACCTCGTCATTTCCCACATCGCTTACAACGTCGTAGAGAAGCTTTGCAAGCTCATTATGCCCTTCCTTCTCGTACTTCTCGGCAAGCTCCTTATAATTGCCGGATTCATTGGGATTGACGGATACCGCTTCCATCCCGATCCCGTACATAAAGGCATTTACTATATATAAGGTCCTCTGTTCGTTAAGTCCGATGTCGTCGGAAATATATTTTTTTATAGTCTCTATCTTTGCCCTTGCAGCATTTTTATCCTTTTTATCTATATCCGCAAAAAGCTCCGCAACTCCCGCTCCGACGGCCAGCTGGAGCGAGGTTTTTTCCCTTATGTTTGTGGGGATAAGATCCTCTATGAGGCTTGATAATACCTTTCTGTCCTTTAGGATCTTTATCCCTCTCTTATTTATTATCTTCCTTAAGATTACGTATCCTTCCTGCATAAGGCTCTCTTTTTCAAATAAAAAACCGACGTTAATAAACGTCGGTATCTCTGCATCCTTCAGTGATTCCTTTATGTCGTTTCGGGGGACTGCTGCTTCCCTGCTTCCCCCCTGTATGTATTATAAATTTTTGAATGGCCGGGAGCTGTTTCCGGCTCTTTCAAATTCATTTTGTCACATTCTAACTTTGTCACAATGTAATTATAATACATAAATCGAAAAAAGGAAATATATTTTATGAATTTTTTATATTTTTATAAAAACGGCTCAGCTTCCGGAATCTGTGGCATGATGAAGCTTTGAGTTGCCATGTACGCTCTCGGCGTTGACCCTTTCAAATTCATCCTTAAGCTTTGTAAAGCATTCAAGAAGTCTTGGGGCAAAGACGCCACATTCTCCCTGAACTATCATATGATATGCCTCTTCAGGCGTGTAGGCTGCCTTATATACTCTTTCACTCAAAAGAACATCGTAGACATCGGCAAGTGCCACGCAGTGTACGCCTATCGGGATGGCTTCTCCCTTTAATCCGTCGGGATATCCCCTTCCGTCATATCTTTCATGATGCCATCGGCATATGTTTGCACATTCCTTTGCATACTCGGGATCCCAGGCATCCTTGATATTTTCTATTATCTCCTCGCCCCTTATCGTATGGCTCTTCATATAGTCGAACTCCTCATCGGTAAGTTTTCCGGGCTTTAAGAGGATGTTGTCGGGTATCGAGATCTTTCCGATATCATGGAGCGCACTGGCGGAGGCTATCATCTCCACCTTTCTTGAGGTGAGGCCGGTCCCGGGATAGGATTCCATCCAGCATTTTGCAAGAAGTCTTGTATATTCCTTAACTCTCCTTACATGATTTCCGTTCTCAAGGTTACGGGACTCAACAACGGTTCCGAGTATCTCTATTATCGAATTGTTACTGTTATCAAGCTCTACTGTCTGCCTTTTTAACAATAGTATCTGCTTATTTAGGGTTTCATTCTGCAGGGATATCCTGCCCTCTAAGGTAAGCTTGTCTTTCTGGGCATTTATGATATTTTTAATCCTTGTATTGGTGATAAAGTCGTGGAATGGCTTATGTATAAAATCCATTACTCCCATTGCATAGCACTGCTGCTCCGATTCAAGGTCTTCATAATCGGACATGGCGATCACAGCAGCTTTCTTCATTATTTCGGCCTTTGCCAGATTTTTAACCTGGATAACTCCCATCTTATCGGGATGTGTTATTCCCACCATTACAGCAATTATGATGTGTTCAGGATCCTGTATGAATTCATTTGCATCATCCCAGGTAACATATTCGATGGTCTCATAACCCGAGGGAAGGAGTGATGCTATCTCCTTCCTGAATTGTGCATCCCTATGCAAGATCACTATGTATTCTTTCATGTCAGCTCTCCTGTATTATGTCCACTTGGATTTACTGTTTACTCCAAACTGTCCGTGTATGTCAATCTGGTTGTCAGCATTTGATTTAAGGGTAACATCCCTGGCGCCGTTTGAGATCCATCTCTTACCGTTTACTTCAACAACCGAATTCTCATAGGCAGTTCCTGATATTATAACCTTGGATTTTGCCGTCCTTTTTATAAGCTCATTTATTGCACCCTGAGATTCCAGTAACATCTTTTTTTCTTCATTTTTACTGAAAACCGAGCTTTCTATCTTGACGAAAAGATCGTTTGTTCTTTTGTCCGTGCCTTTATACATCTCGTTTAACTGGTCATGTAGCTTATGCAGGGATTCGAGCTCCTTATCTATAGCGGCAAGCTGTTTTTCGCATCTTACCTGTTCCCTTACCATTTCATCGTCAAGTCCGACCTTTAAGATCGTTTTTACAAAGGCGTCATTTCCTACATTATGCACATTTATCTCATCGGTTGCATAGGTGACTCCGCCGATTATGGATCCCATTCTTCCGGAGATCTTTATCTTTTTCCTTGAAGTCACTATGCTGTTAAGGATATAATTTGCGTTTATATCTCCCTCTGCGCGGACAATGGCGCTTTCTATAAACCTTGAGGAAATGTTCTGCCTTGATTTGATAGAGCCCTTCTTGGAAGCGTTGATCCCCTGCTTGATCACTATATCTCCCTCTGCCTCTATCACGGCTCCTTCAACCGCACCGCTTATATATATTTCACCTGCGGCGGATATATATGAACCGGCCTGAACGTTTCCCTTAATATTTATCGCACCGTTAAATACTACATTTCCCATTGCCGCGGTGACTTCATCAAGCACAAGCACGTTGGTGATTATCATCAGGTCCTTTTTGAACTCAACAAGGCCATCCATATTGGAGTAATAGGTCTTCCTGTCATCATCTAACCGAAAGCCCTCTCCGCCTATCACCGAAAGCTGCTTACCTGCAACATACGGGATCTTTCTTCCTGTCACCGTACAGCCCTCAACGCCCTCGGTTGCGTCATGGTAATACGCAAGCTTCTGATCCTTGCTTACCTGCTGGAACCACTCTATATTATGATAATCAATGGAACCGTCATCTAAGATCTTGGGTTCTCTGTTTATCTCTGTCTTTATAAAGAATTCGTAGTAACCGTCTTTTCCGGGAACGGGAGGCTGTCCCTTAGCTATAACGACATTTTCATTTAGATGTTTTCCTTCAGCAAGCTCCTCTGCCACATCCTCCTTAATGCCAAAGACTATATTCTGATCCCTGAGCATTCTTATAACTGCTTCCCTGGTCACATCCTCATCCCACTTGTGCATGCGGATGGTTGCGCTTGACTCATCATCGCTTATCGTGATGGCAAAATTGTCATAGTTTATGATAACGGGCGCCTGCTCACCCTTAAATTCCTCAGACATGTGGGAAAGCATATATTCCCGTCTTTTTTTCATTTCATTTGCCGTATACATGAATGATGTAAAACGGCTTACCTTAAGACCAAGCTCAAGGCCCAGTCTTATTTCACGCATCTGTCTCCAGCTGTATAATGCGTTCCTGTAATGATCTATGTTTATCTGATGCTCAAGGCCAAGCCTTAACTCGCGCATCTGTCTCCAGTCATATATGAGAAAAGCGTATTCTTCCACATTTACCTGTCGCTCGAGTCCTATCCTTATTTCTCTTAATGATATTCCCCTGTACTCGGGCTTTAAATATGCGCTTATGGATACGTGGTGTTCAAGGGCGAGTCTTATCTCTTTTAACTGCTCCGCATCATAGCCTCTGTCCACATAGTCAAGGATATCAACCTCTGACCTGTGTGCGGCCCTTATCTCCCTTAAGATGTCCGAGGTATGACTTGAATAAGAGGCTAAGTTTATACCCTCTTCAAGTCCTAAGCGGATCTCCTTCATTATATCGTGCTTTACTTTGGGATATGCATATTTACGAACGTCATCGTTATGTTCAAGACCAAGACGGATTTCCGCCATCTGAAGCCAATCGAAATCAGGCCTTGCATAAATATCTACGTCAAGACCTTCTTCCATCCCCACACGGATCTCCTTCATCTGAAGAGACAGGAATTCTTTTTTTGCGTATATGGAAGTATCCAAATAAGACGCTTCGCCTTTGGATATCTCCTCTACCTGCTCCTTGGAAAATCCCTCCTTAAGAAGCAAAAGTTTCTCCTTGATATCCATTCCTTATCAATCCGCTCCTTCCCTAATTAAATCATATCGTAAACAATATTTTTATGCAATAGAAATGATCACAAGAATCGTGCATTTTTCTTATCCAAAATC
>JAILEM010000208.1 GCA_024687745.1 Lachnospiraceae bacterium | reverse complement strand
CACTCCTATCCCGTATCCCACACCAAAGGTGGCCTCATGGGACAGAACCTGTGATGTGAATTCGTATTTTTTAAGGGCTCCCGCCATTATGACAAAGGATCTGTGTCCGCACTCCTCAGCCTTATTCAAAAATACCTCGTCAAAATCCTTTAACTTCTCAAAGCTGCCCACGGACATTACCTCCATAAGCCTCTTATCATATTCAGGGCCTTCGGGTTTATAGCCATAGGGTCCCTCAGCCTTCTGACAATGGGAAAGGTCGCCGCTTGCCACAAATACAGCTTTTCTTCCAAGCCTTTCAACGGCTGCCTCTATTATCTCACCCAACTCCTCATGAAGCTTTAAGGAAAGTCCGGAAAGGCCGATCCTTACGAGCTTATAGCCCGTATAATATTTATTTATGAAATATAGCGGAACCATGGTACCGTGATCAAGCTCAGGCATCCTGTTCCCATCTGTCCCCGCGGGAAATGAAGAGCTGTCACAGAGCTTACAGATCTGAGATACAAGCTCAGTGTCATATTTAACCTCAAAGCTTACCTTAGAAGCATTGAAGCGTGAAAAATCTCCTCTTGCCGATGCGCCCGGCGAGATATGGAAATAGTCCGAGTACATTATACTATGAGGCGAAGTGATGATCAGTGTTTCAGGGGAAAGCGCCGCTATCTCCCTGCCTACTCTTTCATACGCATCAAGTGTTTCCTTTATCTTTTTTTCCTCTCCCCTTCCGACCTCAGAAACCGCAAGCGGAGGGTGGGGAACCATAAAGCCCGCTAATATTGACATATTCTGCTCCTCTTCTGATCTTTGCAAAACATCACGCTCTTTTTACAAGAAAGTCACTTAATTCCGTTATATCGATCGGCTTTGAATATTTATATCCCTGGAGATAATGGGCAGACATATTGATGCACCTCTTCTCGTCATCATCATCCTCTATCCCTTCATAAAGAACATTATATGAAAGCTTTCTGAACATCTCGGAAAAGGTATTGACCATATATGCGCTAGTGGTACTTTTTCTTGAGCCTGAGACCATTGACATATCAAATTTGATTATATCAAAGGGCAGCTCCATTATCCTTTCAAAATTTGAATAACCTGTACCGAAATCATCAAGATAAAACTTTATGCCGTAGTCCTTTAACTCCTCTATCTTTTTCTTAACAGTCTCAAAATCACTCTCTGTCCTGCTCTCCGTTATCTCAATGGCTATCATATCGTATGGTATATCATTGCTCTTTATGATACCGATAACATCCTCACAGAAGGAATCAAGCTTCATTTCCTGTATGGAAAAATTGACAGATATTCTTTTCAGGTTAAGGCCCTCATCCATGAAGGCTTTTATATTCTTACAGGTCTTGTTCAGGATCACAAGGCTCAGACCATGGATAAGATTATATTTCTCTGCAAGGGGAATAAATTTATATGGCGGTACTATACCGAACTCATCAAGCTTAAGTCTCATTAGTGCCTCTGCGGTATCATATAGTCCGTTTCCAACATTATATACCGGCTGGCAGTATACAAGAACCCTTTCATCGTCAAGATCCCTTCCCGAAACGATATCCTCAAGCTCTCCCAATATCTTCTTGCTGTCATTATATTCCTTAATATCCCTGTAGTCAGCCTTATAGAAGGAATTAAGTCCGACCTTCTTCTCGGTGTAACTAAAAAATCTTATATAATCAATATTTTCATTAAGGGACTCGTCATCCTCCATATAGACTATTTTAAAGTCCATCTTAAATTCCTTATAGAGTGCCTTAAATTCATCCTTAAGTGCATCAACCCTTGACCAGTACTTTGAATTATTCTTTTCCTTAAACATCAATACAACTTTACTCTGTCCGGCCTTAAATAATAACGCATTATTGACTTTTCCCCGATAAAACTGGTAAACGGCAAAGCGCATCCTGGCAGGAATGGTTTTAAGATCCACATCGAGCATGTCAAGATAGATGAGAATAAACCTGTCCTTCCTGCGAAAACACTCCCTTACTGCAGCTCCAAAGGATTCCTCATTTATGGCTCCCGTTGACATATCAAAGGGATTGGAATGCAGCATATACATAATGCCGGTCGCAGGAAGAAGAAAAACAACGCTTGTAAATGATGAATTACGCATGATCTCCTGAATTATCAATATGATAAGGCACATTATAAACACCGCAAAGATCGCCCTCACTATCTGAGGGATCATCCTTCTCCTGTAATGAACAAGTACGTAAAATATGATCATTATAAGGAAAAAATATGCGAGATTAAAGCTGTCGAATCCTGAAACTATGTCTCCGTTTTCATCAATGTGAAAACCGTATTTAAAAACACTTCCAAGAATATCTACGGTAACGAAAAGAACAACATAAACTGCAGAAACGATAAGGATAGTTTTTCTTTCCCTGCCCTCGACCGTTGCAAGCTCAAGAAGATACAATATATACAGATAAAAGATCATCAGATAGTATAACTGGCTGAATTCTCTGAGTATTATAAGGCCTTTAAATTCTATCGCGTAATCAATACTTATGAGGTAATGGTACAGGAGATGGAAACAGGTTCCTACTAAAAGAAAAGCTATCATCAGCTCAAATATCTTGAACTGACAGTTTTTTTCCACAAAGGTGCCCATAAAGAGTATGATTATGAGAATACATATGATGATCACCGTGATATCACCGGCAGTGATGTAGTTACCGATCTTTTCGGATCCAATCCTTTCAACGATAAGGCTTAACATTTGATCTCCCTGAAAACTGACAACTGACAACTGACAACTGACAACTGACAAAAATATAAATAAAATAAATAAAAGAACATTCTAACTGCTTAATTTATATACTATAATAATATATCGGCAAAAGTCAAAAAGGAGATAATCATTGTGAAGAATAATTTTACGATCGATACAAAAGGACTTATAAACAGAGGAAACCTGTCAAGGCTTAAATCTTTTCTAAGTAAGGCCTCCATAGGCTTTGATACATCCATAGCCTTTATCGGAGGTTCGATAACCCAGGGAGCTGTGGCAGGTGGGGATGAACTCTGTTATGCAAAAAGAGTTTTTGACCATCTTAGTCAGTGTTATCCAAACAGCCATTTTACCTATATCAACGCAGGAATTGGCGCAACTACTTCGCAGTTTGGTGCCGCAAGAGTATATGAAGATGTTCTTAAATACGATCCGGATCTTGTCTTTATAGAATACAGCGTAAACGATAATGACGAGGCTCCTTATGAGAGAAGGGAGCTTTTC
>JAILEM010000150.1 GCA_024687745.1 Lachnospiraceae bacterium | reverse complement strand
GGAAATACATATTACAGCAGGGATGATAAGTGGTATACCTATGATCCTGTCTATGATGACTGGTATTATTACGGAGTTTTTCCGGATATATCCGAGGGAACTGATTATTCTGATTATTATGAAGGCCATTACAGCTATTCCGACGACTCCATAGGTACTTCCTTCACAGACAGTGATTATTATGAGGATAACTTTGAGTCTTCCGACAGCTATGATGACTGGGATTCGGATTCAACCTGGGACAGCAGTGATTCCTGGGATTCGGATTATTCTGACTGGGACAGTGACTGGTAAAGCTCTCTCACTTCTTTTTCTTACTGAGGTGATCTCTCAAAAGAGCTGCACATAGAGAACTTAATACGGACAGAGCGGCTATGATAACGGATTTAACGATTATTACGGGAGTCAGTTCTATTCCTGCAAGCTCAAGGTACCAGTAGGATGTTCCGAGCTTATGATAGTTATGCAGAAGATCGGTATATACGAGGCCAAAGGGGAGATGCAGGAGAAGAACGAAAAAGGAATTCTTTCCGGTATATGAAAAGAAGGCAGCGGGTCTGTCTGTATGGCTTATAAGCCTTCCAAGTGTTATAAGAACTATACTGCCTATAAAGGTCTGTATGAAAAATACGGGGACACTTATCCATCCTTTTGTTCCCAAAACACCGTCAAACATGGCATCAGTTCCGCAGTATTTATATAAAAGCACATGAAGGATCACCGCTGCGGCTGTTATGCAGACAACAGCCAATGGTTTAAGAGAATTAAGTCTCTCACGCAGATCTGTATTTCTTAAAAGCATTCCGAAAAGCATGATCGCCGTATATACCGGGACATGCGCAAGATTCCAGGGAGATTTTGGAAAGATCAGATAGAGGGGTATATTTATTATGATCAGTCCCAGGCAACAGATAAGGTTCTTCTTTGTGTCATCTGATACAAAGGCCGCCAGAGGGATAAAAAGTAAAAGGGACCATGCCATCGTCCATATAAACCACACTGCCGAAATATAATAAAAGATCATTCCGGGATCTGAAAGATCGGGGATCAGCTTTGAGGAGATCTCAGGTCTTAAATAGGTATATACGAAATCCCTGAAAAGCTCCGGCGCGGTATAACCGTGGAAAATAACACAATATATACCAAGGAGCAGAAAGGCAATGAGGGTCACCCTGATCGTAGGGATAAGAAGGGCTTTTTCACGGTAAATAATCGTCTCTTTTATATTTCTTTTTTGGGGATCGTGGAAATATCCTGTTATCGCAAAAAAGAAGGGGACTATGCACCAGCCGGATTCACGTACCATATTGTCAAAGAAGCCGTTTTGCTTTTTATATACAAGATGGTAAATGACAATGATAATTATTGCCAGGCCCCTGGCTGAATCTAAAGCGATATTTCTCCTGTTCTCATTTTTCCGTATCTTATCGTTCATATTTTTAACTGTCTGTTTTTCCTGTATACAACAGTCCGACCATTGTAATGTCATCAAACTGTGGCGCTTCCTTTACAAAGTCATTGATCTTTGATCTGACGTATGGAAGCAGGTCTATGGGTTCATTTGAGGGGGCTCCTTTTATGGTATCCAGCAGTCTTTCCGATCCGAAAAGCTCATTCCCGGAATTGGTGGCTTCCGTTACACCATCAGTATATTGGAAGAGCAGATCTCCGGGCTTTAGTGTTATTTCCATGTCATTATATTTCATTCCCGGCAGACAGGCAACAGCAGGCTTGCTTTTTTTGGGGATATATGAGCAGTCGCTGTCGGATCGGATGATCATGACCTCATGTCCCGCATCACTGTATATGAGTTTCCCATCTGTGAGACAGAGTATTCCGAACCATACTGTAACAAACATGTCGTCTTCATTGTTCTCACACAGCTGATCATTAACCTGTGAAAGAGTAAGGGAAGGAGAGAGTCCTGACTGGGCGCTGTTTTTTATAAGGGCCTTTGCGACCATCATAAAAAGGGATGCGGGAACCCCTTTTCCCGATACATCCGCAACTACTATCCCAAGGTGATCATCATCGATCATAAAGAAATCATAGAAATCTCCGCCGACTTCCTTGGCAGGATTCATTGTAGCAAAGATCCTGAAATCCTTTCTGTCAGGGAAAGCCTTAAGGGGATCCGGAAGGACATGAGCCTGGATGCTCGCAGCCATCTCAAGCTCTGCGCCGATACGTTCCTTTTCGGAGGTTATCGTTTTTATCTCTTCCATGTAATTGTCAAGTTCAATGGCCATTTCAGAGACATCCTGGGAAAGAGAATCAATTTCATTATGAACTTTTATCCGGGAAAGAGCATTTATTACTTCGGAGCTGTTTTTCCTGTTCTTGTAGTTTCTTAAACTTTTCTGAACCTTTTTAAGAGGTCGGAGCATAAATTGTGATATCATCAGCAGACAGAGTATCGAGAGCATGATCTGCAGTATCAGAAAATTAACAATACTCTGGTGGGCACTGTATCTTATATCCTCGGTGAGAATATTGGTATATATTGTGATGATTATATAAATATCCTCATTATCATCCGTGTGAAGGTAGGTATACTGATCTGAATATTTTCCGGAGTCAACAAGGGATTTATGATTTCTGTAGGCCAAATCCATGGCCTTTTTCTGACCGAGTGTGGCAGTTGCCTCTGTTCCGAGTATATAAGCGTTATCATAATCGGTGCCGCGTTTCGTTTTTCCGTCGGATGCACTCATTATAAAGGTGCCCCTGTCATGCTCCGCAGGTGCTGAAATAAGACTAATGTAAGATACACCGTATATGTTTTTTATATCGTTTATCTTTAGCAGAAGCTGGTTGTAAATTATCTCCGCATAGGCCTTTTTATCCTCATCGGAAAGAGTATTTACTTCGGCTGCCGTAGCTTTGTTTATCACAAAGCCGGGGTTTCTTGCTGCAAATTCCCTGATCTTTATATTGGTAATGTCTTCCTTGTCATATTCAAGATCCAGATTATCGATATTATCCAGCCAATAATCTATCAGCCATTCATAGGCAGGATAATCAGTTACAGTTGATATAACATATGCCGATACATCTTCGGAAAGGTCGATCTGCTGGTTTTTTATGCTGATATCGGACAGCCTGTTGAGGGTAAAGTAGGCAAGGAAACCTGTGATCACGACACCGATCAGGAAAAAAAGAGTCAGCTGTATCAAAAGCCCCATCTGTTTACTGTTGCCGGTGGTATTTTCAGTCAACTCCGCAATACCGTTTTTTGGTGAAAAAGTCTCCTTTGATCTGTCCATTACATTATCTCCCGGGAATCATTGCCAATATCTATATGTATATTATACGAAATCAGCTGTAAAAACAAGGCTTATCCTCTATATCAGATCCTGTTTTTATGGAAGCATTTCAAGACTGAATGAATCCCCGCTGCTATACATCCTTATACGGTAGATATCGTGTTTCCAGGTCTTTTTGAGGCGGGGATCCGTGACCGGTATGGTCTCGATCTCACACTTTGAGAGGAAGGGTACTGAGAAACTGCATATATCACCTATTTTAAGTATCCCGTTATCATAAAGGGGCATCTCATAGCTTAAAAGGTTAAGGATAAGAGAATTGTCTTTAAAAGCATCCTTAAAAACAGCCTTATCTTCAAGCCTGATAAGAGAACCTGTGCTTAGCGGGATCAAAGCTGCCCTGCGGAGATAGGAGAGTAGATTACTGTCCTTGGGATAGGCCTCTGCTATATCCATGGATATCGAGAGATTTTCTTTGTCAACCGAAACATTATTTGCGCAATATTCTCTTCCGGCGCATTGATCCTTACCGTTTATCGTGGGAAGGTTGTGATATCCGGACTGCATTGTCCATATTTCATAGCGGTCCTCTGAAAATGTCTTTGCCGTATAGCTTTCCACACCGACATCTATAAGGACAGGTTTTCCGTAACGGTAAAGGATAATGCTTCCGGTGTCATTATGATTGTGATTATCCCCGTTGCAGCCTGCCTTGACTGAAAGACAGAGATCGGAGGTCTTTGCGATAAACAGTCCCACACTTTCATAAAATACGCAGGAGGGATAGCTTTCTTTATGATCGCTTTTATATGAAAGAAGTTCATTTCCGTACAAGACTGCAAGGAGTCTGTAGGTCAGATTTATCTCGTCCCTGATAAGAGGATCCGCTGCCTTTTTGTATTCCTCACAG
The DNA here is from genome assembly GCA_024687745.1 of Lachnospiraceae bacterium. GTDB lineage: Bacteria > Bacillota > Clostridia > Lachnospirales > Lachnospiraceae > UBA2868. The sequence continues at coordinate 108,661 of JAILEM010000150.1, read as the reverse complement.
GCAAAGGACATAAGCCTTTCGCTTTTGAGAGCTTTGCCGAAAAGGTATTCCCTTACTCCGGCTCTTCCCGCAACGGGTGAGCAGTCGGCGTAGTTGATATAATATATGTCATTAACATGGACATTACATATATACTCTGCGATATTTCGTATCTTTTCATTATTCCACAGACTCTCAAAGGCCTTGTTGCAGATCTCGTTAAGGAGATAAAAGGTAAGATACAGACACAGACCTGCATGTCTGTAATACTGTGCACCTTCATCACAGCACCCGTCTTCCTTATAATCCTTAAGAAAATGATCGCAGCCTGAGGCGGCTTTTTTTGCCACCGGTTCAAGCTCACTGCTTTCAAGCTGCATAAAAGAAGCGGTTAACAAAATGTTCTGTGTACACCATATGGTCCAGTTGCACATGGGCTCATCGCCATGTCCCATCCACCAGAAATGACAGTTAAGATAAGGGATCATAACCCGTACCCTTAATTCGTGTTGTATCCTTTTGTATATCAGTTCTGAAACGCTGTCGAGTTCATCCTTTAAGAGAAAGCCTGCAGCGGCAAGAAGAGCACCTGTCTCACAGGCAAAAAGATCAAGAACAGGATTTTGGATATCCGCAAGTATGATCTGCGGAGTATCTCTTACATATGTATTATGTGCCGGAAGGCACCAGGTGGTTTCCTCACATAAGGAAAAGATACCGTCTATCACGGCATCTGTGAACCTTCCCTTTTTTTCCGAAAGCTCTCCGAGAACAAGATCGTTTAATGCCCTTCTCTTTTCAAAATATATATTTTCATAATCCGTTCTGTTACCGGTCCTTTTAAAGGACATGAACAGTCCCGCACTTAAGGATTTAAACTCAAAAGTGAGCCGTTCCTCTGCATTACTTATCAGTTTACTCCTTGATCCTTTTGTAAGTGATGTTTTTTCCTTCTCAAAGATCCACGAAAGATCCGGTGTGTTAAAGCTTCCCGAATAGTTTTCGATCAACCCCGAAACAATTTTTTCCATGATATCCTCCTCATCAGGACAGTTTGTTCAGATATTTTGTTGGAGAAATCCCCTCTACCTTTTTGAAAACCTTGCTGAAATAAAAGGCATTCTCAAAACCAAGAGCATCGGCGATCTCATAGATCTTGAGGTTACCCCTTTTCATCATCTGCTTTGCGCAATCAACCCTTCTTAAGGTTATATAGTCCGAAAACCCCTGATCATTATATTTTTTGAACAGCTGGCTTAAATAACCGGGAGATATCCCAAAAAGGGCCGATACTTCATTGAGTGTAAGACGTTCCCCAAGATGAGAGTCGATATATTTTTTTACGTCCTCGACCGTATGATGGTATCCTTCGCTGCCTGAAGCCTTTAAGCCCTCATCTATATCGGGAGTATATATATTAAAGGATCCGTCCAAAAATTCCAGGGCTTTTTTGGCATTTGTAAAGGAGACTGAGAGCATAAGGGGAGAATCCACCTCGTTTCCAAGTCCGCAGCAAAGCCTGGTACTGTAATATGATGACAGGATACGGCTTTGTTCCTTCATTAATTCAATAAGATCCTCTGAAGGGATACTTTTGTCAAGAAGAAAGATAATGCAGCCGTGTTTTCTGTCGAGTACGGCAAAGAAGGCCCTTTGGAATCTTAATATATTTTCGTTGAGCATATGCATCGAATTTGAATAAAGCTTTACCTGATCCTCTACCGTCATTTCCTCTGCTTTGGGGTTTATCATCTCATAATAACAGCATCTGCAGAGCCTGGAATCAAATGTTATATTAAGGTCGTTTTTCAGCTCTAAAAACTGATCCTTTGAATCGAGGATATTATGAAGAAGCCTTATAAAAAAATTGTTTCTCAGGGTATCGATATCCTTTTTGTTATAATTTGTGTCAATGCCTGTTTGAGGAGCACTCTCGGGATACTCTTCAAGTCTTTCCTTTGCCTTTGTTACTGCCTCTTTCAGGGTATCGGGTGTGAGATCTATCTTGACAAGGTATCCAGTGACATTCTGTCCTATAGCCTCCTTTGCAATACTGAAATCCTCATAGCTTGTAAGGATTATGAAGGCAGGATGGTTTTTTCCGAATTCCGATCGTACCTTTTTTATGAGCTCAAGACCGTCCATCAGGGGCATTTTAATGTCTGTGAGTACAATATCGGGGTTTTCGCGTAAGATCATCTCATAGCCCTGCCTGCCGTTAGAGGCGATGGAACAGATCTCTATATCAAGCTCCTTCCAGTCAAGCATGGATCTGATACCAGCCTGAACCAGCGGTTCATCATCTATTATCAATAATTTATACATTCAGACCTCCTGATCATCCGATGCGGGTATTATAACATGCATATCGGTATATTTTCCAGAAACACTGTCGATCCTTATACCGTAATCCTTTCCGTATTCATACTTAAGTCTCTTGTTGACATTGTAGATACCGATCTCACGGAATAACTCATTTGAACTGCTGTTATTCTCATTGAGGATCTTTAAGGCCTTTTCTTTCGGTATGCCCACCCCGTCATCATGTACCGTTATGTCTATAGCAGCCCGTTCATTTATAACTGTCCTTGAAACATTTATATCTATTTTGCCTGCACCCCCTTTGGGCTCGAGACCGTGGAAGATGGCATTTTCCAAAAGCGGCTGGAGAGTAAATTTGAGTATCTTACAGTTAATACAGTCATCGGGGCAGTTTATCGTGAGCTTTATGGTTCCTCCGTAACGGTAGTTCTGTATATTAAAATACTCCCTGGAAAGCTCTAACTCTTCAGAGACCGGTATATTGAGATCCGTCCCTTTTGAAACGGAACGCAGAAGATGGGCTAAGGATGTGGTCATGTCAGCTATCCCGTCTGTTCCCTGAGCTATAGCCATCCATTTTATCGAATTCAGTGTATTATATATAAAATGCGGATTTATCTGGTTTAAGAGCATCCTGTATTCGAGCTCCTTTTTTTCTTTCTCGGCAGTGATCCTTGATTCGAGCAGCTGTTCTATTTTTTCGGACATGATATTAATACCCGTTCCGACATCACCGAGCTCGTCATCCCTTTCTATCTCGCTGTTTTTTGTGAAATCACCCAGGGCGACCATTTCGATCTGCTTTTTGAGCTTTCCTACAGGGACCGCTATGTTATTTCGAAGCAGATAGGTCAGGAAAAGTCCGAGGATAAAAAGGGAAAGGAAGATTATCAGGATGAGTATGATGATGATCCTGTACTGGGAATAAAAATCATTTTCCGAAAGCTCCTTGGCAAGATAACAGTTGTCGGAGAAAAGGGGATGAACAACAAAGGTTGTCATTCTGCCGTTTTCATTTTGGGCTCTGTATACTTCGATCGAAGGATCCAGATTCCGGATCGACATCTTTTCATCCGGGGAATAGGGGGCTGAGGTTTCACGAAGAGTATTGCTCTCTGTATCGGCTATATACACGTGATCGCCAAAGATCATATAGAGGGTGGAATCATCGGCCGCCCCGTATTTTATTATGGGTTCTAAGAACAGCCTTTCGGTAAGAGCAATATATATGTAGCCGATCTCATTGGATATGTAATCTGCATAGACCGGACGAATGCAGGGGAGTATGGAGGGAGGATTCTCTTTATACAGAGGATCCTTCATAAACCCCTGGGAGAGATCAATACCGTTTTTTTCGACGAGTTCATTAAAGAAGGAAAGACCCGGTATATCCTTTGCCAGGTCGCTCCTTGTAGAATACTGTACCGAAACATTCTGTATAAACCTGTCATGGGCATTTATGATAACGATCCTTTGAATGCTGTCGCCTATGGGACTGTTCTGGATCTCTTCCGTAAGCCTGTCGTGTGCATTTATCGCTGCCTCCGCATATCTGCTGTCGTCAGGCTGGGATATATATTTCCCTATGGCTGAATTTGACTGCCCAAAGCGGATAAGGTCTGAAACATCTGTGATGTTTGAGTTGATAGAATCGCTCAGGTATTCAAGATTTATATAACATGAGTTGATAAGTGATCTTTCAAGATAATTGTGGAACAGGATATAGGTAATGAATGAGAACAATATTCCAAAGCCGGTCACCGTTATCAGTACAAGTCTTAACAGCCTTAGCTGCAGACGGTTGGATGATCTTTGCGTATTTCTGTCGATCCCGTCTGTCCTATTACCTTTCATTTGTTGATTCCCCTGCCCCCTTCGATTTACCGTCTGTTTTATGTATCATGAGATCTGTCGTATTTTTTGCTCTGTCCAGATCATATTATAACAATATTACCATAAAACAGAGATATTTAAATCGTAATACTGTAAAATTTTACAAAAAATCTAAAAATATTACATCTTTTTCTGTAGGTTATGAACATAATTTTAAAAAAATATAAAAAATAAAAAAATAAAACATTCATTTGCAGGATAAAAACAGATAAACTTTAGTAAAACTTATTATACTTCAAAAAGTATTATCAGAAGGGAGAATGCAAATGAAAAAGAAAGTATTAAGTATGATCCTGGCTGCAAGCCTTGTATCGGGTTTACTTGCAGGATGTGCAGCTGGAACAGCTACAGCACCGGCAGAGGCTCCTGCTGAGGCAGCAGAAGAGGTTAAGGAAGAGGCTGAGGCACCTGCAGAGGAGGCTGAGGCACCTGCAGAGGAGGCTGCTGAAGAGACAGCCGATGCGGGCGAAGAAGTAACCCTTAAATGGGCAGTTTGGGATCAGGAAACCACAACCTACTGGCAGGCATTGGTTGATGCATATAAGGAGGTAGCTCCTAATGTAACGATCGAAATGGTTGACCTTGGATCTACAGATTACATGACAGTTCTTGCTACAGAGCTTTCAGGTGACGGAACAGACTTTGATGTTGTTACCATAAAGGATGTACCCGGATATGCAACACTTGTACAGAAGAATGCCATACTTCCGCTTGATGATTATATCTCGGCAGACGGCGTTGATCTTTCATTATATTCAGGTGCTACAGATCAGGTAACTGTTGATGGAAAGCTTTATGAGCTTCCTTTCAGAAATGACTTCTGGGTTCTTTTCTACAACAAGGATCTCTTTGATGCAGCCGGAGTAGATTATCCTACAAATGATATGACATTTGAAGAGTATGATGAGCTTGCAAGGAAGATGACAGATACTTCTTTCGGATCACAGGTGTACGGATCACATTATCATACATGGAGATCAGCTGTTCAGCTTTTTGCAGTTCTTGACGGGCAGCACACCATCCTTGACGGAGAATATGATTTCATGGCTCCTTACTATGATATGGTCCTTTCACAGGAAGCTGACGGCGTATGCCGTAAGTATACAGATCTTAAGACTGAGGGACTTCATTATTCGGCAGCCTTCTCAGGCGGAGATGTTGCTATGATGAACATGGGTTCATGGTTTATATCAACAATGATCAATTCACTTGCTTCAGGCGAATATGACTCAAGCCTTTGCGGTAACTGGGGAATGGTTAAGTATCCTCATGCAGACGGAGTTGAGGCAGGTTCTACACTCGGAACCATCACAGGACTTTCTGTTACATCAGCTTCAGATACACCCGATGCAGCATGGGATTTTGTTAAGTGGGTAAGCGGAGAAGAAGGTGCAGCTGTTATGGCTCAGACAGGTAACTTCCCTGCTATAATGACAGATGAGGTTCAGGGCATTATCTCAGGCCTTGAAGGATTCCCCACAGACGATGCAAGTAAGGAAGCGCTCAATGTTTCAAATCTTTATCTTGAGATCCCTTATGCTCCTGATTGTGCAGAGATAAACAGCGTTCTTGATACATATCACGGCTCCATCATGAGTGGCGAGATGACGATCGATGACGGTATAGCCGCAATGAATGAGCAGGTTCAGGCTATATTGAACAAGTAATATGAAGAGGGCCTTTAATAAGGCACCGATCAAAACCTATAATAAAGAGGTTTTCCGAAAGAACCGGCATTTTTGCCGGCTCTTTTGGAAAATAGCGAAAGGATAATCTGATGGCAGAACAATCCACAACAGCCAAAGTAAAAAAAGGTCTGAGTCGCCAGACAAAGAGAAATCTCATAGCGTATTCGTTTATTGCTCCCAATTTCATAGGGTTTGCCGTATTTACGCTGGTACCTATAGTATTTGCGTTTGCTCTTGCCTTTATGAACTGGGACGGAAGCAATCCGATAACCTTTGCGGGATTCGATAACTTCAAACAACTGGGAAGTGATATTTTCTTTCAGGCTGCGCTTAAGAATACCATAATCTATTGCGTGGGTACCGTTCCCCTGACTATGATAGCATCACTGGCACTGGCTATCGTTCTTAATCAGAAGGTTATAGGCCGGGGAATATTCAGAACACTTTCCTTCTTCCCCTATGTAGCATCCCTTGTAGCTGTTACATCGGTATGGAAGATGCTTTTTCACCCATCCAAGGGCCCTATAAACAATATTCTTTACACATACTTTCATGTACCTATGGAAAAGCTTCCGCAGTGGTTTACCGGAAGTCTCGTGCTCCTGAGTATGATACTGTTCAGTGTATGGAAATATATGGGATATTATATGGTCATATATCTGGCAGGCCTGCAGGGCATACCTTCGGATCTGTATGAAGCCGCTTCTCTTGACGGTGCAGGCACATGGGATAAATTCCGCTATATCACATGGCCGCAGTTAAGATCGACAACGTTTTTCGTGGTCGTAATGCTTACCATAAACTGCTTCAAGGTTTACGATATAGCAATAATGCTTGCCGGAGGAGGTTCGGGTGAGCTTACAACCTCCGCTACCGTTTTGGTTTACTACATTTATCAGAAGGCCTTCATGGAGTGGAAGCTCGGATATTCAAGTGCCGTAGCCATGGTACTGTTTGTTCTGGTATTTATCGTTACCATGATACAGTTCAGAGGACAGAAAAAGTATTCGGATCAATAACCGGATCATTAAATGGAGAGAAAAATGAAGTCATTAAAGAAAAGAGCACTTGTAAGAAATATAATTATATATACGATCCTGATATTGATAGCTCTTTGCATGCTCATACCTTTTTTGTGGATGTTTTCCGCAGCTATCAAAAATGACAGGGAGGTCTTTCAGATCCAGCCCTTCGTGTTCATACCGGAAAATGCAAAGTGGAGCAATTATATGACCATATGGACAAAGATCCCCTTTGCTAAATTTGTGGAGAATACAGTCTTTCTGACTATTGTCGTAACACTGCTCCAGCTTCTTACGAGCAGCTTTGCGGCCTATTCCTTTGCAAAGCTTGAATTTAAACACAGACAGGGATTGTTCTTTGCCTATATAGCCACCATAGCCATGCCGTGGCAGGTATATATGGTCCCCCAGTTCATAATGATGAGAAAATTCGGACTCAACGATAAGCTTCTTGCCATAATATGTCTGCAGGCTTTTTCAGCCTTCGGAGTGTTCATGATGAAGCAGTTTTATGAAGCCATACCGGATGAATTATGTGAGGCGGCAAGGGTCGACGGAATGAGTGAATATAAGATATATGCATCCATAATGCTGCCGCTGTCAAAGCCGGCTCTGTCAACTCTTACGATATTTACCTTTGTAAATACCTGGAATGACTACCTTGGCCCCCTTATCTATCTGAAGTCGGAAGAGAAAAAGACTATTCAGCTTGGTCTTAAGATGTTTATAAGCCAGTATTCATCCGATTACGGTCTTATAATGGCAGGATCAATGATATCACTTATACCGGTAATAGTGGTCTTCCTTATCTTCCAGCAATATTTTGTTGAGGGTGTTGCTTCTACGGGTCTGAAAGGCTAGGGATACCGATATGAATGATTACAGGGAAATAACTGATATTGAGATAGCAGAGGGACTTGATTATTCACTTTCCGAAGTGCTTTATAATCTGGGAGATTTTACTTATTTTTTTCAGAACGCATACAGTGAGAACGGTTTTTACAAGCAGATCGCGAACAATTACTGGACCTGTGGCTTCTGGACGGGGGAAATATGGCTTGCATATGAATATGCACTTTCAAGGGATAAGACGGAGGCTGCGGATAAGCTTAAGAAAGCCGGTTTTATTCATGTGGATTCCTTTTTTAACCGGATAGCTAACAGGATAGAAGTGGATCATCATGATATGGGATTTCTGTATTCCCCATCCTGTGTTGCAGCTTATAAACTGACAGGTCTTAAAAAGGCAAGAGAAGCTGCCATAATGGCTGCTGACCAGCTTATAAGAAGATTTCATCCCATCGGAGAATTTATCCAGGCCTGGGGAGCGATGGATGAACCGGGTAATTACAGGCTGATAATAGACTGTCTTCTCAATCTTCCGCTTCTTTACTGGGCAACAGAGGAAACAGGAGATGACAGATACAGGGAAATAGCCGAAAAACACATATATACCGCTGTGTCAAATGTGATCAGGGAGGATTATTCCACCTGGCATACATTTTTCTTTGATATGAAGACAGGTAAACCCGATCATGGTGCTACCTGCCAGGGATACAGGGACGGTTCGGCCTGGGCAAGAGGGCAGGCCTGGGGGATATACGGCCTTGCACTTGCCTACAGATATACAAAAAGAGAGGAGTACGTCGGTCTTTTTGAAAAGGTGACAGAATATTTCCTGAGTCATCTGCCAAAGGACCTTGTACCGTACTGGGATCTTGAATTTACGGATGGTGATGAAGAGCCAAGGGATTCCTCAAGCTCTTCGATAGCCGCGTGCGGTATGCTGGAAATGTCTAAGTATTTAAACAGGGAAAAAGCCGCATATTACACTTCTGTAGCAAAGAAGCTTCTGGCTGCCATCTATGACAGCTGCGTAGTGAAGGATCCTTCACTTTCCAACGGACTTGTTCTTCACAGTACCTATTCGAATCATTCTCCATACAATACCTGTGATCATAAGGGCGTTGATGAGTGTAATTCCTGGGGTGATTATTTCTATATGGAAGCACTGACAAGATTATATAAGGATTGGGATCAATACTGGTAAAATGATATGAAGATTGAAAGACTTGAAACAAGGGAGGATTTTGTATCCCTTTTAAAATCGATCATAGATCCTTTAGTCGGACTGATGACTCCGCATAAGGCGGGGATGATCATCGGAGATACTGCGGCACACTATGACGGGAAGGCGGCCATGATGGAGGCTTTTTCAAGACCGTTATGGGGACTTGTTCCACTCTGGGCCGGAGGAGATAAGGATGAGAGATATAAAGAGATATTCAGGGAGGGTCTTGTAAACGGGACAGATCCTGAGAACAGTGAGTATTGGGGAGAGTGTCATCCCTTTGACCAGAGATTTGTGGAGATGGCAGCCATATCCTACGGAATACTGTATACGAGGGATGTGATCTGGGATCCTCTGAGTGAGAAGGAAAAGGATGACCTGAGCAAATACCTGTATCATATAAATGAATATGAGCTTCCCGTATGCAACTGGCTCATGTTTGCCGTACTCGTAAATATAGCGCTGAGAAGTGTCGGAAGAAGGTACAGTGAAGAGCTTCTTAACAGGTATCTGGATGAATTCGAAACCTTTTATGTGGGGGAAGGATGGTACAGCGACGGAGTTTCCGGCCAGAAGGATTACTATGTATCCTTTGCCGTACATTTTTATAATCTGGTTTATGCCGACAGATGCGGGGATATAGATCCTGTAAGAGCCGAAAAGTTCAGGGAAAGGGCATCTGAATTTGCAAGGCAGTTCATATACTGGTTCGATGAGACGGGAGGAGCTGTTCCCTACGGCAGATCCCTGACCTACAGATTTGCGCAGACAGCATTCTTTTCGGCATGCGTTATGACAAAGCTGACGCCGTTTCCTCTCGGTGTAATGAAGGGGATAATCGTAAGGCACTTAAAATACTGGTTTGAAAAAGATATGTTTGACAGGGATGGTATACTTACGATAGGCTACGGGTATCCCAATCTTATAATGGCAGAGCGGTATAACGCTCCGGGATCTCCCTACTGGGCATTAAAAACCTTTGCTTTTCTTATGCTTAAGGAGGATCATCCCTTCTTCAGGGAAAAGTCCGCAGAGCTTCCGGATCTCAAAGGTCCACATCCACTCTATAGTGCGGAAATGTATATATATCATCACGGGATCCGCTCTACGCTCTTTGTCCCCGGAAAATACAGCAGTGAGGGGCACGGACAGCTGCCTGCAAAATATTCCAAATTTGCCTATGACTCCGGATTTGGTATAAGCATAGCAAAATCCTGCTATGAGATACACGAAAACTGTCCCGACAGTATGCTCGCGTTTAAAATAGACGGATACATTTATGTCAGAAGGATATGCAAAGAGGGTAAGATACTAAAGGACGGGGTATATTCAAAATGGAGCCCGTATAAGGGGATCAGTGTGGTCACTAATATCCTTCCGAACGAAAAGGGACATATAAGGATACATGAGATAGAAAGCGATATCGAATGCGAGGCATATGACTGCGGCTTTTGTGTAAAGAAGGAGGAAGGCATTACCATATCCGAGAAAAAAATCGGTTATGCAAGGGTTTCAAACTCCTTTTCATTCTGTGAAGTAAAGGGTGATAACGGTTGTGAGGGAGAGGTGATAAATGCCGATCCCAATACCAATCTTTTGTGGAACAAAACCCTGATCCCTGCGGTAAGATATTCAATACCGAAGGGAAGATCAGTATTAAATACTGTGATAACCGCATCAACAGAAGAGGTGTAAAATGTATTCGATCAAGGTTTTAAGTGAGAACGGTATGACAAGATATGTATCCCACGGAGAAAGGGAAACCTGTCTTTTTGTTACAGGTGCCTATGAAGAGGGTGACAGGATCGTGCTTGAGTATGAAGGGGATCCTGTATATGTATGGTTCCAGGCAGATGAGGCGATGGGAGCATCACTTATCTATCTTACCGGTAATTATGAATTAAAGATACCGTTTTCAGAGGGAAGGAAGGCATATTCCCCGAAGGCATTTTCCGGAGACAGACATTATCTTTTTGTGAGAGAAGCTCTGAAGGAGGAGATATGGTCAAGGCGTAACCAGGCGATAAATGTCTGTGATCATCACGATAATAAAACTGCTTATCCGCACGCATCGGCAAACGTTGAGACCAGGAATGAGTCGGTATTTGCGGCAAGAAATGCGATAGACGGTATAAAAGCCAATGAATCCCATGGGGAATGGCCCTACAGTTCCTGGGGGATAAACAGGGATCCCGATGCAAAGATAAAGATAGAATTCGGAACAGCTGTCCTTGCGGATGAGATCGTTATTTATTTAAGGGCTGATTTTCCGCATGACAGCTATTTTACGGAAGCAACACTTGAGTTTTCCGATAAAAGTACGATCTGTCTCAGATTTGAAAAAACGGGTGAGGCACAGTCCTTTAAATTTGAGCCGCGGGAGACTTCATATATACTGATAAAGGATCTGAAAAAGGCAGATGATCCCTCGCCGTTTCCTGCGATCACCCAGATAGAACTCTATGGGGTAAGAAAGCAGGAGAGGTCCATAGCAAAGGCCCCGGATCCACACAGTGGAAAGGGAAAGGAATGACAGAAGAAACACGGAATTATATAAAAAACGTTCTTACACAGAAAAGCGAACCGGAGGATGATTCAGCCTTTCTTAGCGTCTGGAGAGATATCCTTTCGGGAGATGAGGATCATGCAGAGCTGTTAAATGAATATCTGATAAATTCGCGTCCCGTTGATTTTAAAGAGCCTTCAGAGGTTTCCATCTGTCTTTATGATTCATTTGCAGGGACGATACCCGTCATAGAGATAGGGAATGATGATGATTTTGAACTCTTTATCACCAATGTTGCCAATAAGGGTATATGGAATGATAATGTAAAAAAACAGGGAGCATCATTTCTTGCGGGTAAGACTAACAGGTTTATAGTATTATCAAAAAAACCATACAGCAATGTTGAAGCTTCATGGATGGGAATTCCAAAAAAGGAGTGGAGGGAAAGATCGATGATCCTCAGGCGTGAGCATGAGTACACGCACTATTATACGAGAAGGTTTTATGGAAGCGCCAGAAACAATCTTCATGATGAACTGATGGCTGATTTTTTCGGTATTTATGCTGCTTTTGGATATTACAGGGCTGAATGGTTCGATCATTTTATGGGACTGGACGGAAGAGAGGGAGGAAGGATAAGCCTGTACACTCAGGAGCTTTCGGATGGATCCAGGGATGAGGTTATGAGGATAGGGAGAATATGTTCGGCCTTTCTCGAGAAATGGTCTGAAGGTGAGGAGTTTAAAAATATGACAGTTCCCGAAAGAACAGACTATCTCTGCAGCATCGGAATAGATGGAATGATATGCGGTAATCAGCCGTAAGATTAAAGGATATATTGAAAAGTAAACGATATTGTGGCAAAATATTATTTGATACGGTCATTAAAAATGTGACAGGTCTTCAAAGGATATTTTGCCTTTTATAATTTAAGAAGTGAAGGAGAATGAAATGGCTTTAGCGTTGGAAAAGGATCTTGATAAACTGGCTTTGAAACTGTATAAAAAGAGCATCGGAGCACTAAAAGATCATGAGCTCTATGGTCTGTTGCTTGCTTTTTCAAAGGAGCTTATGCGTAATAAGAAGGAAGTGGGAGGAGAGAGGAAAGTATATTATATTTCCGCGGAATTTCTTATAGGTAAGCTCTTATCCAATAATCTCATAAACTTAGGTGTATATGAGGATGTAGAGAATATAATGAATAAATACGGAAAGTCCGTTGCTTTGATAGAGGAGGAGGAACCCGAACCCTCACTTGGAAACGGGGGGCTTGGAAGACTTGCAGCCTGTTTTATGGATTCCATAGCAACACTTTCACTCAACGGGGCAGGCATAGGATTAAATTATCATTACGGACTTTTTAAACAGGTGTTTAAGGATCATCTCCAGATGGCCGGGAAAAATGAATGGATAGAGAAGGATTCATGGCTTAATAAGACTGATGTGAGCTTTGAGGTGGAATTCGGCGGAGGGAAAAAAGTAAAGTCGGTCCTTTATGACATTGATGTGACCGGATATGAGAGCGGGATATGTAAGCTTCACCTTTTTGACCTTGAGGGGGTCGATGAAAGCCTTGTTAAGGAAGGAATAGATTTTGATAAGGAGGATATCGAAAAAAATCTCACGCTCTTCCTTTATCCGGATGATTCCGATGAGGCAGGAAACCTCTTAAGGATCTACCAGCAGTATTTCATGGTATCGAACGCGGCACAGCTTATAATAAAAGAGATGAAGGAAAAGGGTTATGATCTTTATGACCTTGATAAGCATGTTGCGATCCAGATCAATGATACACATCCCACAATGGTCATACCCGAGCTTATAAGGATACTTACGTGGGATGAAGGTTTTACGATGGATGATGCGATAAGTACAGTTGAAAAGACCTGCGCCTATACAAATCATACGATACTTGCCGAAGCACTTGAGAAGTGGCCTCTTTCCTATCTGAACAAGGTGGTTCCGCAGCTTGTTCCGATCATAAAGGAGCTTAACAACCGTATAGCAAAGGTCAATAAAGACCCAAAGATCCAGATAATAGACAGCGAAAAAAGAGTCCATATGGCTCATATAGATATACATTACGGATATTCGGTAAACGGTGTGGCAGCGATCCATACCGATATATTAAAGAATACCGAGCTTAATGCATTTTATAAGCTCTATCCTGAAAAATTCAACAATAAAACAAACGGAGTCACGTTCAGAAGATGGCTCTTATCCTGTAACAGACCTTTGGCGTCACTCCTTGACGAGACTATAGGAAAGGGCTACAGGAGGGATGCAAACGAGCTTGAGAAGCTTTTAAGATTCAGGGACGATGAAGCTGTTCTTGAGAAGATATCTGATATCAAAAAGAAGAATAAAGCGGTTCTGGTCGAATATATTAAAAAGAATGAGGGAGTGGAATTAAATCCCGAATCCGTATTTGATGTACAGGTAAAAAGACTTCATGAATATAAGCGTCAGCAGATGAATGCCCTGTATATAATCCATAAGTATCTGGAGATAAAGAAGGGAAAGAAGCCGGTGCGTCCCATAACCTGTATCTTCGGAGCCAAAGCGGCACCTGCTTATGTTATAGCAAAGGATATAATACATCTGATCCTCGTTCTTCAGGAGATCATCAACAACGACAGGGATGTAAGTCCTTATCTCAAGGTTGTGATGGTAACCAACTATAATGTCAGCTATGCTGAAAAGCTTATACCCGCCTGTGATATTTCCGAACAGATATCCTTAGCTTCCAAGGAAGCATCGGGAACCTCAAACATGAAGTTCATGTTAAACGGTGCAGTTACACTGGGAACTGATGATGGAGCTAACGTTGAGATACATGAGCTTGTCGGTGATGATAATATATACATCTTCGGAGCAGATTCCGATACGGTAATAAAGCATTATGAGAAGGCTGATTATGTATCAAAGGATCATTATAAAAAATCTCCGGTGATCAGGGAAGCAGTTGATTTTATAGTATCCGACAAGGCCTTAAAGATCGGAAACAAAGAAAATCTTGAGAGACTCTATAAGGAGCTGTTAAACAAGGACTGGTTTATGACCCTTCTTGATCTCGAGAGCTATATAGAAAAGAAGGATGAAATGTTAAAGGACTATGAAGACAGGGAAAGATGGAAGAGGATGATGCTTACCAATATAGCAAAGGCCGGATTTTTCTCTTCCGACAGGACTATAGCCGAATACAACAGGGATATATGGAAATTATAAAATAGAAAAACGAGGTCTGCGGAAATATAAATGGTAATCTGGTTATATTCAATCGCGATTTTTTTATCAGTAGTTACATTTGTCATTTTTTCAAATATAAGTATCAAGACTACAAGCAGGTATATGTTTCTGCTTTTTGGTCTTGTCATAGTATGTAATATAGGTTATCTGTCGATCGCTCTTTCACGTAATATCAGAGAGGCATTACTTGCTAACCGGTTTACTTATATGGGAGGCGTTTTCCTGCCGTTTTTGCTGGTGATGACGGTAAGCTCCCTGTGTGATCTTGAGATGCCGAGATTTATCATCGCACTTATGCAGTTTTACTCTCTGGCTGTATTTGCCGCAGTCTGTACCATAGGCTACAACGAATTGTATTATAAGGATGTAGCTGTTGGTTATGCTTACGGGGGAACCTTCCTTAAAAAGGTTTACGGACCGCTTCACAACCTTTATATAGTAATGCTCCTTGGTGAGCTTGCGGCCTGCTTTTTTATAGTTATATATTCGATAATAAAGAAAAAGAAGGTTTCTCTGAGGACAACTCTTTCTCTGGCCATAGGACTGGGCGTCGGAACCTTTATCTATCTGTTTGAAAGGATAGTACACATAAACATCGATCTTATGCCATTTGTATACATTGCATTTGAAACAATGGTCATAATGATAATCACAAGGATGAATCTTTATGATCTTTCGGCAGCCATAGCTGAAACCTACGATAACTATTACGAATATGCCTATATAACACTTGACAGGGATCTGCGTTTCATGAACTGTAATGAAACGGCAAAGATAATATATCCCGAGCTGGATGAGATAAAGGCAGATTCGAGGGATTATATAAAGAACGGCGATTTTTACAGGGATATAATCTCCTGGACCGATGATTATACCAAGTTAGGCGATCGGGTAACAAACAGGGATATTGAGAGAAACGGGAAGTATTTTATCGGTACCATTAAGCCGATAGGCAGAAAGGTTAAAAACCCCGTTGGATTCCTTATCGAGCTTGAGGATAATACGAGACAGCAGGAATATATCAGGGTCATCAACAGGTATAATTCAGAGCTTCAGACCGAAATACATGAAAAAACAGAAGAGAGGAATGAAGCCGATGCGGCGAATAAGGCTAAGACCACATTCCTTGCAAATATGTCCCATGAGATAAGGACACCTATTAATTCGATCCTTGGAATGAATGAAATGATATTAAAGGAGGCAAAGGATCCGGATATAATCGACTATGCAGATTCCGTGCAGAACGCCGGATATACCCTGCTTTCACTTATAAATGATATACTTGACATATCTAAGATCGAAGCCGGAAACATGGATCTTATTCTGACAGAGTACAGTGTAGCCGAACTCATAAAATACGAGATATCCATCCTTTCAACCAGAGCATCCGACAAAGGACTTGAACTTAAGATGAATGCCGATCCCTATATGCCCAGGTATCTTAAGGGGGATGAGGTCAGGATAAGACAGATCATCACTAATTTCCTTACAAACGGTATAAAGTATACCTCCAGGGGATCGGTATCCCTTGATCTATCCGCCAAGGAAGACAGTGAAAACGAGAACAGGGTTATCCTTATCATAGAAGTTAAGGATACCGGACAGGGTATAAAGAAAGAAAACCTTGAGAGGATATTTGATTCCTTCTCAAGAGTAAACGAAGAAAAGAACAGATATATAGAGGGAACAGGACTTGGACTTGCGATAACCCATGATTTTGTTAAGCTCATGGACGGTACCATAGAGGTTGAGAGCACTTACGGTGAAGGATCCTTATTCAGGGCCTCTATTCCCCAGGAAAAGGTCGGAAAGGAAATAGTCGGAAATATCTCTCAGGCGATCGCTGATGATAAAAAGGATCAGGACAGTGACAGCGATAAACCCAAAGAGGGTTTAAAGACAAGAAACACTAATATATTTGTTGTAGATGACAATGCAATGAATCTGAAAGTCGTCAACGCACTTCTTAAAAATACCGGGATCAATACCATATGCCTAAGGAGCGGTGAAGAAGCTCTTGAGGCCATGGAAAAACTGGATTTTGACCTTGTTCTTATGGATCATATGATGCCGGTCATGGATGGTATTGAGACTTTTCATAAATACAGGGAACTGCATCCTGAGGATACAACACCGTTTATAGCTCTTACAGCCAATGCTGTTTCGGGGTCCAGGGAAATGTATCTTAAGGAAGGCTTTAACGATTATCTCTCAAAGCCCATGACAGGAAAGGAGCTGGAGGACATTATAAGAAAATGGCTTCCTGAGGAAAAGATCGTCAATACTGACTGATCGGCTCCAGACAGGCCGGAGGTAATATTTTTACAGAGGATCGAATATGCTCAGATTTGAATACGATTTTGCAATCTCGCCGATATTGTTTACGGTCGTTCTTATGATCGTTATTTACTATGTCGGTTTTGGTGAGGGAAAAGGGCACAAGCTCCTGGAAAGATATGTATTAAGTACCATACCTGCAACAGTCACTTTGAACATTGCATCTCTTCTTGCAAGGACACCGATAGGAGAACCCTTTCCAAGCTGGATAAAGCTTTTATTTAACTCACTTGATTTTATAACCGGATGTGTTGCGGCAATGTTTTTTGCCATATATGTTGTCTATTACTGCCTGCCAAAGGAAAAATGGGTAAACTACAGTAATATCTGCCATTTTCTGATGATCGTTTATATCCTGATGGTTGTAATAAACGCAAAATTCGGATTTATCATGGGATATGATGAGACAGGAAGCTACTATCATGGCTATGCATTCATACCTGCCGGATATACCATCCCCCTGTTCTATCTCATCTCATCCTATCTGATCATGCTTAAGAGCAGCAAGACACTTAACAGAAGGCAGAAGTTTACCTTTCATATATCCTTTATTCTCTTCCTCCTCGGTCTTGGTATACAGACGATCTCCGGAGCAAGATATCTTGTAGCCTATATGTTTGGCGTTACAGCAGCCTATGTTTGCTATTTCTGTCTGGAAACCCCTGACTATACATCATTAAGGGAGGCTAATACAAAGCTTACGGATATGAATGAGAAGCTTCATGAGACGAATGAAGAGCTCAATGAAATGAATGACAGACTCTTTGTAGCTGAACAGGATGCGATAAAGGCAAATCAGGCAAAATCAAAATTCCTGGCAAATATGTCCCATGAGATCAGAACTCCTCTGAATGTTATCCTCGGCATGAACGAATTCATAATCGATGAGCTTAAGGATCCCACAAAGAGCATGGAAACAAAGGAAATTGATATAAAGGAATACGCAGGGAATATAGATATTTCGGGAAATCTTCTCCTTTCGATAATCAATGATATCCTCGATCTTTCAAAGATAGAATCGGGAAAGCTTGAGATAATAAATGCAAAGTATCATTTTGCGGCTGTCATAAAGGATATAGTCCTTATGATCGAGACAAAAGCAGAGGCCAAGCTTTTGGGGTTTGAGCTGGATATAGAGGATTCATTGCCGGATGAGCTCATAGGAGATGAGATGAGGATAAGGCAGATCCTCATAAACCTTCTTAATAATTCAGTCAAATATACGGATCAGGGAGTGATCAAGCTGACTGTTACAGGAAAAAGAGTAACAGAGGATGGGATCGATAAGGTCGAATTACTGATAGATGTCTATGACACGGGAAGAGGGATAAAAGAGACAGATCAGGAAAAACTGTTTGGAACATTTACAAGGTTTGATGAGAAGAAGAATAAAAACATAGAAGGGACAGGTCTCGGTCTGTCGATAGTAAAGCAGTTAGTAGACATGATGGAGGGCTCTATCAGCGTCAAGAGTACATATGGGGTAGGTTCGGAGTTCATAGTAAAGATAAAGCAGGAAATCGCCTCTGACAGAACTATTGCAGAGTATAACGATGCGGAAAGGGAGAAGAGAAACGAAGAGACAGTTGCGTTTATAGCACCTGAGGCAGAGATTCTCTTGGTTGATGATAATAACATGAACCTGATCGTTGCCAAGAAGTTCCTTGAACCCATAGGAGCCAACCTTACGGATTCTCTCTCGGGAGATAATGCTCTTTCCCTGCTCGGATATAAGAAATACGACCTTGTATATCTTGATCATATGATGCCGGGGACGGATGGTATTGATGTTATCAAAAGGGTCAGGTCCGATCCGTCAAATCCCAACTATAACACCCATATAATCGCGATGACAGCCAATGCGCTTTCAGGTGCGAGGGAAACATATATGAATTACGGTTTTGATGACTATATCAGTAAACCGGTAAAAAAACAGCAGCTTCTCAATATTACAAGATCATACCTGGATCCTTCACTTATAATGAATGAGGGTGAGATATGTCTTACAGGTAATCTGTTAAAGAGGACAGAGGATAATAATAAACTGTTTTCGGGCTATGAGACAGGGTCCGATGCAGACAGCGCAGCAGCTGATACAGCTGCAGCTGACGGCGATACGGGCAGAGATAAACAAAATGAAAGCGAAGATAAAGACTCAAAGATCATAGATAAAAGCTTTGCCATGGAAAACTGTATGGATGATGAGGAGATGTACAGATCCCTTGCAGAGGTTTATGTAGAGGATGAGGAGTCAAATATCGCAAATCTCAACGAGCATTATATGTCATATAATTTTAAGGAGTATGCCGTAATTGCGCATGGGATAAAATCCACGTCGCTTTATGTTGGCGCAAAAAAACTCTCAGAGATGGGGAAGGAGCTTGAGCTTGCCGCAAAAAGCGAGAACAGGGAATTTATAGATGAAAAGCATGAGCTGTTCATCGAAGCATATAAAAAGGTATGTGATGCCGTAAGGGCGGATATATCATAAAAACGGAGGAGAAAATGTATAATAAGAGAATAAAACCCGATGAAAGACCGGTATTTCCCAAAAGAGCACTGATAACGGGAGGAATGCCGTACGGAAATAAAGAGCTTCATTTCGGACATGTCGGAGGCATGTATATTCACGCCGATGTTTTTGCGCGATTTCTGCGTGACAGGATAGGAAAGGAAAATGTTATTTTTGTTTCCGGAACCGACTGCTATGGTTCGCCCGCTCTTGAAAGCTACAGAAAATTAAAGGAAGAGGGATATGACAGATCGATAAGGGACTATGTTAATTCAAATCATGAAAAACAGAAGGAAACCCTTGATAAATATAAGATAAGTCTGGATTATTTCGGTGCTTCCGCCCTCGGAGATTCTAAAGAAGAGCACAACAGAGAGTCAGAAGAAATATTTATGGAGCTCTATAAAAAGGGACGCCTCGAAAAGCTTTCAACTCCACAGTTTTATGATGAAGAGATGGGTATATTCCTTAATGGAAGACAGGTTGTGGGCAGATGTCCGATAGAAGGCTGCCAGTCTGAGAAGGCATATGCCGATGAATGTTCTCTGGGGCATCAGTACATGCCAAGTGAGCTTATCGATCCTGTAAGCGTGGTCTCCGGAAAGAAGCCTTCCTTTAAAAATGTCACAAACTGGTATTACAGACTGGAGGATGATATCGAGTCCTTAAAGGAATATACAGATGCTTTAAAAAGAGAATCAAATACCAGAAAATTTGAGCTTACCATAATTGATGACTTTCTTCAGAAGCCGCTTATCCATATACCCAAGAAGTATATGGAAGAAAGGGAGATCACTGTTGACGATCTTGTGAAGGAGCTTCCTGAATGTGAGGTGGTTGATGAAGAAAAGAGAAAGTCTGTAACAGTCACCTTTAAATCCCTCGATGACCGTGACGTTGCAAGAAAGGTACTTGAAGGCAGGGGTATCCATTATACTGCCGGAAAGACTTTGGTTCCCTTCAGACTTACAGGAAATGTTGAATGGGGTGTTCCCGTGCCGGATATAGAAGATACGAAGGACCTTACATTCTGGGTATGGCCTGAATCTCTATGGGCTCCCATATCCTTTACAAAGGCTTATCTCAGGCGCAGGGGACTTCCCGAAGATGAGTGGGAAAAGTGGTGGAATGATGATGAAGCACAGGTATATCAGTTTATCGGAGAGGATAACATCTATTTCTATGCTATCGCTGAAATAGGTATGTTCAATGCGCTTGGAAATATTAAGCCGCCCCAGATCATAGCCAACAGACATGTACTCTTTATGGACACCAAAGCTTCGTCAAGTTCGGATATAAAACCGCCCATGGCCGATGAGCTGCTTGATCACTATTCTGCGGATCAGTTAAGGATGCATTTTATAAGCCTTGGCCTTAATAATAAGAGTACCGGATTTAAGCCTCTTGTTTATATGTCAGATGAGGAAAAGAAGGAGTGCAGGGGCGTTGACATGGTACTTAAGGAGGGGAATCTTCTGACCAATGTATATAACAGGCTTATCCGTTCGTGTTTTTATACAACCCAGAATGTGCTTGAGGGCCACCTTCCTGACGGAGAAGTATCGGAAGATGTTAAGGAGTTTGCGAGGTCTAAGACCCTGGAATATGAGAGGCATATGTATAATCAGGAGTTTCACAGGATATCCTATGTCCTTGATGATTTTATAAGGGATACCAATAAAAGATGGGCCGCAAAAAGCAGGGAAGCGGACAGGGAAAACGATACAACCCTGTGGAAGCAGCTTCTTATCGATACGTTTTATTCCTGTAAGGTGATGGCAGTGCTTTTGCATCCTCTGGCCCCCGATGGGTGTGAAATGTTTATGGATTATATGAATATTGAGGAGGATAAGAGGTGGAGCTGGGATCTGATCCTTGAGCCGCTGTCATCATATTTTAACGATATCAGTTCCCATGAACTTAAATTCTTAGAGCCAAGAGTTGATTTCTTTAAGAAACCGCAGTGGCAGTTCGGGGGAGAAAAGGAATGAACAGGATAGTTGGAAAATCGGTTTCCGGCGGAATAGCCATGGGTAAGATAGTGTTTTATTATAACAGTGATCTTTCCATGACCGTTCATCATATCGAAGATATATCTTCAGAGCTTGACCGATTTGAGAGCGCCTGTGAAGAAGCCGCCAGACAGATAGATTCCCTGTATGAGAGCGTGGTATCCGAAATAGGAGAGAATAACGCAAGGATACTTGAAGTTCATAAGATGCTTATCAGGGATGAGAATTTTGTCGATGCTGTAAAGGGCATAATAAGGGAGCGAAAGCTTAATGCGGAGGCGGCAGTTGTTTATGCCACGAATGATATATGTGAGAGCTTAAGGTCTGTGGATAACCAGTATTTCAAGGACAGAGTTGCCGATATCCGTGACATCTCAGGAAGGATAGTAAGAGCCATGTCCGGGAACAGTTCTGCCACAGGATTTTTCGAGAGACCCTATGTGCTTCTGGCAGAGGATATAAGTCCCAGTGAGCTTTTTCAATTTGACAGGGAGAAGATACTTGGCATAGTCATCCGGGAGGGATCTCCGAATTCACACATGACTATACTTGCCAAGTCCATGAATCTTCCTGTTATAATAAGGGCCGATATTTTTAAGAGCTTTAATGGCAGGTTTGCCATAGTCGACGGAGATATCGGCGAGATCATAGTGGATCCCGATGAGGAAAAGATAGAGGTATATAAAGCCAGGATCAGGAAGCAGGAGGAGGTAAGAAGACTTCAGAAGGAGCTTATAGGGAAGCCCGATATTACAAAGGACGGAAAGCTCATAAAGCTTTATGCCAGCATAAATGATGACAGTGATATGGATCAGGTCATCAAAAATGATGCAGCCGGTATAGGACTGTTCAGGACAGAATTTCTATACCTTAAAGAGGACAGATATCCCACAGAGGAGGAGCAGTATGATATATACAGTTCCGTGATCAGGAGAATGGAGGGTAAAGAGGTCGTAATAAGGACCTGTGATGTGGGACTTGATAAGACCAAGGAATATCTTGCTATGCCTAAGGAAAACAATCCGGCACTCGGATACAGGGGTATCAGAATGAGTCTTGACAGGAAGGATGTTTTTCTCACCCAGTTAAGAGCTGTATACAGGGCAGCATTTTTTGGCAGAGTCACCATTCTTTATCCGATGATAATCAATGTCGAAGAGATCAGGATGATAAAAAAGATCAATGAGGAGGCGGTTCAGTCCTTAAGGAAGGAGCACCTAAATATCGGGGACGTCAGACAGGGTATCATGATAGAAACACCTGCTGCAGCCCTTATCTCAGATCAGCTTGCAAGGGAGGCGGATTATCTTAGTATAGGGACCAATGACCTTACCCAGTATACCCTTGCTCTAGACAGGCTTGATGAGAGGGCGGATCCTCTCTTTGACAGGAAGCATCCCGCAGTTAGAAAGCTCATAGAAATGACAATAAATAATGCGCATAAGGAGGGGTGCAGTGTTGGAATATGCGGGGAGATACCTACTGATGAGATTTCGATCAGCGAGCTTATAAGGATGGGAATAGATGAGATAGCGGTTGCGCCATCAGAGATCCTTCCGATAAGAGGCTTTATAAGGGACAGCTATGTGTCATAGCTGTTCTTTTTTGGGGAGAGATCATTAACGGGAACGTATTAAGCTTTATATGAACAGTTCAAGTATAAATACCAGAAGACATGAAAGAACCGACACCTGAAGAAGAGGCATTCCAAACCAGGCTAAGATGATACCGAATATGAGGGCAAGCGCTCCGGAAACAGGTGAATCTGTGGCGTTTATTATTGCGGGGAAGGTCATCACCGCAAGAGTTACATAAGGGACATAAAACAGAAAGGACCTCAGGGTCTTATTTTTTATCTCTTTTCTTATAAGAGCCAGTGGTATCATCCTTATCATGTAGGTCACAAGGAACATTATGAGTATATATACGGGTGTGCTATGCTGCATTATTTTCCTCCCTGCACGGACAGATGATCGCTGCCAAAAGCGATATAAGGACCGTAAGTATTATTATCCTGAAGCCCTGATTTATACCGCAAAAGGGTGGGGCATAGGTCATGAGAGCACTTAAGAGCATGGAAATGGCTATAAGACAGGCAATGACCTTATTCTTCCTTGCGGGAGGGATTATGATGGCAAGAAACATTCCGTATAATCCGACACTCAGTGCAGAAACAACATTTGATGGCAGCAGGTTACCCATTATGACACCTAAGGCCGTTCCCAATGTCCAACCGGGAGCAGCTATGCAAACGGCACCATATGAATAAAAGGGGTTTAGGGCATTTGGGACAGCTATCGATATTCCAAAGATCTCATCGGTAACAGTCAGACCAAGGAGCATCCTTTTTAAAACGGAGGTATCGGATCCAAGCTTCTGGCTAAGTGCTGCGGACATTAACATATACCGCATATTTATAACAAATTCCATAACTGCAAGCTCAAGGTAGGATGCCCCTGCGGCTATGAGTGTAAACCCGCCAAATTCTCCGGCAGAGGCCATACAGAGAATACTTGCCGCGGATGCTTCAAGAGCGGAAAGTCCGGCATTTTTGGCGGCTATTCCCAGTGAAAAAGCGACCGCAAGATATCCAAGTGAAATAGGGACTCCGTCACGAAGTCCCTTTTTAAACCATGTTCTGTTTTCAGAACTTAGATTTTTCTTTCCCATCTTATCACAGGATTCCTTTGCTCTTTTCTCAGTTCTTAAAAAGATTTATAACCAGCTTCAGACCGTATTTTACATAATTGAAAAAGATCTTTGGCTTTGTTATACACTGTCCGATCTTCTTGAATATAAATTTGGGTCTTAAATAGAAGGACAAAAGGATATTCTTTCGCAGCTTCATTACCTCCTCCATGGACAGGTGCATAGTGCCCTTCATGCTCGAATGGAAGAAATCCGAACCCAGGGGGGATTCTGCCAAAAGATCATTTTCCTTACATGTTTCATACAGCGGCGTTCCGTAAAAAGGAAGGGCAACAGTGACCTCTATAAAATCGGGATCGGCCTTCATAATCAGCTTCTTTGTTTCAAGGATGTGGGATCTGTCCTCCCACGGGAAACCTATTACGAAGAATCCCCAGAATTTAAGCCCTATTTCATGACACCATCTGGCAGCCTGATAGTTTTCCTCCACAGTGGCACCTTTTTTTATAAGCTTAAGTATCTCGTCAGAACCCGATTCAAAGCCGAAGGCTACAAGGAAACAACCTGCCTCCTTCATAAGCTCAAGAGTTTCCTTCTTAAGGGGACGTACTCTTGAATTTGCCGTAAACTCTATCTTACCGTGAAGAGGAGACTGTATGATAAGAGTACACATTTCCTTTACCCATTCGGCATTTATCGTAAAGGTATCCGCCTTGAAGAAGAAATTGCGGATCCCGTGAACCTCGTAGCACTCTGTCATTTCCGCCAAAACATTCTGAGGTGATCTGAAACGTACGCATTTACCGGAAATTCCGGGTGTAAGACAGAACACACAGTTGGAGGGACAGCCTCTTGCCGTCTGTATCGTCGCCATGGGTTCGTCCGTGTCGGGTCTTGTATAAAGCGCATTATTCATCAGATGTCTGGCGGGGAAGGGCATATCATCGAGAGGCTCTCCCCATACATGAAATTTCGTACGGGTAAAGGAGCCGTCTTCCTTCCTGTAAAGAATGGAAAGAACATCATCTATGTTTCCTTCGCCCTTAAGCGCATAATCGGCGATGCCTCCGATGGCATAATCCACTTCTCCTCCGATCATATAATCTATATGACTAAGATCGAGCATATCAAGCATAGCCTGCTCCGGATCATAGAAAAGCGCACCTTTAAGTACTACTACAGGATCATATTTATCCTTGAGATCATTGATCAGTTTTATATCATCAAATATAGTTGTATTTGTGATGCTCATCATTATGAGATCAGGCTTGAATTCCTGAAAATCCCTGTGAAGATCTTCCATGGTATCACCCTGTGTCTGATAATCCCTGAGCTTTACTTCATAGCCTTTTTTTAACAGTATTGCAGCTGCATAGCCTAAATCATTGCAGGCACGCATAGCCTGCGCAGATCCTTCGTCTACATTCTGCTGGCATCTGTCTTCGCCTCTTTGGAATAAAAGTCCGGGCGGATAGAATAATAAAACTCTTTTCATCACGTTATCCTTTCAAGCTTAAATCTGAAATATGAATTAACAGTTAATCTGAATAGTAAGTATTGTACCCATGTTTACATGATTTGTCAAAAAAAACAGTTCATGTTAGAATATGGGGCAAGACGTGAGTAAATATATGCAAAATCATTAACGGATAAGGACTCGGGATGATATATAAGATCTCTAACGGCAGTGTTTCACTGGGAGGAAATACCATTCTTGAAAGAGTGGATTTCGAGATAAAAAATAAAAAAGAAAAGATTGCCGTTGTCGGAAGGAACGGATCGGGAAAGACTACTCTTTTAAGGCTGATATCAGGGGAGATAGAGTCAGATACGACAGATGGGATAAAGACGTCCATAAACTCCACGGGAGATCCTGTAACAGGCTATTTAAAGCAGGCGGCCTTTGAAGATGACAACAGAACCCTGGATGAGGAAATACAGGTTGTTTTCAGGCGCTTTATCAGGATGAAGGAAAGGCTTGACGAGCTCACAAAGGAGCTTTCAAAGAGTGACAGTGAGAAGCTTATAAACGAATATACCAGCCTGCTTGAAAAGTATAAGGATGAGGGAGGATATTATTATCTCAAGGAATATGATGTAATGCTTAAAAGCTTTGGCTTTTCAGAAGAAGATAAGACAAAAAGGCTGAGCGAGTTTTCGGGAGGAGAGAGGACAAAGCTTGCCTTTATAAGACTTCTTCTCTCAAAACCCGATATCCTTCTCTTAGACGAGCCGACAAATCATCTTGATATGGAAACGATAGAATGGCTGGAGGGATATCTTAAGAGCTATCCCTATGCGGTTGTCCTTGTTTCCCATGACAGGATGTTCATCGACCACATAGCCGATACGGTATATGAGATAGAATATCATAACCTTAAGAGATATAACGGAAACTATTCTGATTTCATAAGGCAAAAGAAGGAAAATTACGATAAGCAGCTTAAGGATCATATAAAGCAGTTAAAGGAGATAGAAAGGCTCAACAACATAGCGGAAAGGTTTAAGAACAAGCCGACAAAGGTTTCGATGGCAAGGTCAAAGCTCAAGGCGGTTGAACATATGGATATAATAGATGCGCCAAAAGCCTTTGACGAAAAGACCTTTCATGTTGATTACAAGCCTGCTAAGGAACCGGGAAAGGATATCCTCTTCGTAAAGGATCTGGCCATAGGCTACGACGAAGTCATAACAAGACTCAGCTTTGAGGTTAAGAAAAGGGAAAGAGTAGGGATAATCGGGGGGAACGGGCTTGGTAAGTCTACCCTGTTAAAGACGATCACCGGAGTCATCAGTCCTCTTGGAGGAACCGTAAGATACGGTACGAATGTCGAAGTTGGATATTTTGACCAGCAGATGGCCGAATATACTTCGGATAAAAATGTAATAGATGATTTCCATGATGAGTTTCCGGAACTGACGGACAATGAGGTCAGAAGCAGTCTCGGAGCCTTCCTGTTTAGCGGAGATGATGTATATAAAGAAGTAAGGGGACTTTCGGGAGGAGAGAAGGTAAGACTTGCCTTGTGCAAGATCATTAAAAGAAAACCGAATTTTCTGATCCTCGATGAGCCAACAAACCATATGGATATTGCATCCAAGGAAGCACTTGAGGATATGCTGCTTCGGTTTGAGGGAACGGTGATGTTTGTATCCCATGACAGATATTTTGTCAAAAAGCTTGCAAGCAGGCTCTTCCTTATAGAAAAGGACAGAGTCAGGGTCTATTCCTTCGGATATGCGCAATACGAGGAGGAGCAGGAAAAACAGAGGCTTGCAAAGGAAGGGGTAAAAGAAAATATCGCTATGGGCGGAAGCGTGATCTCAGATCCGAAGCTGTCAGAGAATAAAGAAGGTACGGATGAAGCAAAAAAGACTGATAAGACAGGTCTTCTGACATATGAAGCCCAAAAGGAAGCCTCAAGAAGGGCAAAGAGGATAAAACGCCTTGAGGAGGATATCACAAGGATAGAGGAAGAAATAGCTTTAAAAAAAGAAGAGCTGAATGATGAGAGATACGCTACAGACTATATAAAGCTTAAAGAAATACAGGATGAGGCAAATGCCCTGGAGGAAAAGCTTATAATGATCATGGAGGAGTGGGATGAGCTCAACGCATGAGCGTGCTCTCCCGAATTTATATAATGAAGGACAGACTGACAAGATCGGATATAAAGAAAATGCAGGCAGAGATCGATGACAGGATAGTAAATGTCAGACCGGCCATACTTGAACGGGTAAAAGAAGCCAGGGCGCAGGGGGATCTTTCCGAAAATTTCGAATACCATGCCGCAAAGAGGGAAAGAAGTATCAATGAAAGCAGGATAAGATACCTTGAGAATATGATAAAAACAGCTGTGATAATCGACGATTCATCCGCGGAGGATGAGGTGGGTATCAACAATACCGTCACTGTCTTTTTTGAAGAGGACAACGAAGAGGAAAAATACAAGATAGTGACAAC
The DNA here is from genome assembly GCA_024687745.1 of Lachnospiraceae bacterium. Taxonomy (GTDB): domain Bacteria; phylum Bacillota; class Clostridia; order Lachnospirales; family Lachnospiraceae; genus UBA2868. Next base: position 80,457 of record JAILEM010000150.1, on the reverse strand, counting down.
CGTTAGAACGGATTCGATAAACGGTCTCATAAGCATTGATTCACCGCTCGGGAAGGCGGTTATGGGAAGAAAAAAGGGGGACAGGGTCCTTGTTAAGGTAAATGAGGATATATCCTACAGTGTTGTAATAAAGGATATTGATAAGAGTACCACCGATGAGGAAGATAAAATAAACAGATATTGAGGAAGTATTCATGAAAGTACGGATAACGGATGACTTTGATCTGGATAAGATAGATGAGAGCGGACAGTGCTTCAGGGTAAAGAGATATGAAGATGATGAGTACAGATTTATATTCAGGGATAAGATCCTTCATATAAAAAAGGTTAACGATAATGAATATTATGTAAACTCATCCCGGGAAGAATGGAAATCTGTATGGGAACCCTATTTTGATATGTCAAGAAATTACAGTGAAATAAGGGAACTTATAGATAAGGATGATGATTACTTAAAGGCAGCATCCTGTGACGGGAAGGGAATAAGGATATTAAAGCAGGATCCGTTTGAGATGCTCCTAACCTTCATAATCTCACAAAGAAAGAATATTCCCGCGATAAAGAAATCGGTAGAGCTTATATGTCAAAAATTCGGGGAAAGGGCAGAGGATGAAGATGAGGAGGTCTTTCTTTTCCCCGATCCTTTAAAAATGAGGGATATAACTGTCGATGATCTTAAAGGACTGAGTCTTGGCTACAGGGACGAATATATCGTGGATGCGGTAAGAATGGTGAATTCGGGGGAGCTTTTACCGGATGAGCTTTATACCCTAAGCGATGAAGATCTTTTTGAAGCTCTTAAGAGGGTTAAAGGAGTAGGGAATAAGGTGTCTAACTGCATCTGTCTCTTCGCCTATGGGAGGACAGGGATGGTTCCTGTTGATACATGGATAGCAAAAGTCATTAAAGAAGTATATAATGGAGTTGATCCTTTTTTTAAGTATGGAGACAATGCTGGGATAATGCAGCAATGGATTTTTTATCATGCAAGGAAGGCTGAGTGAAGGAATGAGAGAGAGACCGAGACCTTTACAGGTTTACAGGCATTTTAAGGGGACCTATTATCAGGTGGTTGATGTTGCGGTTCACACAGAAACCGGGGAGGAATTTGTCATATACAGGCCGCTTTTCGGTGAGGGTAAGACATTTGCAAGACCTCTTGATATGTTCTTAAGTGAGACGGATATGGAAAAATATCCCGATGCCAGGCAGAAATACAGATTTGTTGCGGCCGACGGAGAGGATAATGAAAAGAAAAAGGAGCCGGGGGATAATTCCGGTGAAGATGACGCCCGGATGGAAGAAACCAAGGCTGATATACTTTCGGAAAGCCCGTTTGAAGAGGGCGTGATAGATAAGGATCTGGAGTGCTTTCTTGATGCAAAGTCCTATGATAAGAAGATAGATCATTATCTGCTCTTAAGAAAAAAGATCACAGCCGAAATGCTTGAGACCATAGCTATATCTCTGGATATACAGCTTTCGGGCGAAGATATCGATGCAAAGTATAATGAGGTGCTTGAGTGCCTTAAGACGAAGAGAAAATATGAAAGTGACAGGCTTCGCTAAAGCCGGGAGTCACAGGGAGAGAAGATGAAATTATTATCAATTGCGATACCATGCTATAATTCGGAAAAATATATGAGAAAGGCCGTGGACTGTCTTTTGCCGGGAGGCGAGGATGTGGAGATAATAATAGTTGACGACGGATCAAAGGATAAAACCGGAGAAATAGCGGATGAGTATGAGAAAAAGTATCCGGGGATCGTTAAGGCTGTCCACCAGGAAAACGGAGGTCACGGAGAGGCGGTAAACACGGGCATTGATAATGCTACGGGTCTGTTTTTCAAGGTGCTTGATTCAGACGACTGGTTCAAGGAGGATGCATATTTTAAGGTGCTTGAAAAGCTTAAGGAGCTGTCCGGAGGATCAAAGGTACTTGATATGCTCATATGTAATTTTGTATATGAAAAAGAGGGTAAGAAGCATAAAAAGGTAATGACCTACTCTACGGCTCTTCCAAAGGATCAGATCTTTACCTGGGATGATGTAAGGGTATTTAAGCCCGGACAGTATATACTCATGCATTCCGTGATATACAGGACAAAGCTTTTAAAGGATATGGGACTAAGACTTCCCGCACATACCTTTTATGTGGATAATATATTTGTTTTTAACCCTCTTACAGAGGTAAGGAACATGTATTATATGGATGTGAATCTGTACAGATACTATATAGGCAGGGAAGACCAGTCTGTAAATGAGAGTATAATGATAGGAAGGATAGATCAGCAGCTAAGGGTCAATAAGCTCATGATAGATTATATGGCCAATGCGTCAAGATCCCTTAAGAAAAAACAGGAAAGGTACATGCAGAGCTATCTTTCGATAATGATGACGATATCGTCGATCCTTCTCATAAAGGAGGGATCCGAAGAATCACTTGAGAAAAAAAAGGAGTTATGGAATTACTTAAAGGACCATGATCCAAAGGACTATATAAGGCTGAGATTTGGTGTACTTGGAACCAATATGAACCTTCCGGGCAAGGGAGGAAGAAGGATATCTGTTATGGAGTATAAGATAGCCAGAAGATTTGTGGGCTTTAACTGAACCTGTTTGGATTCATTTAAGGGCAAAGGGAAAGAGGGGTGATAAAGTGATATATTTTGTGGTCAATCCAAGATCAAGCACGGGTAAGGGATTAAAGAAGTGGAAGGCAATAGAGGAACGGCTGAAGGCAGACGGGATAGAGTATGATGTTCACTTTACGCAGGGCTATTTAGATGCAAGAAACTATACCCGGGAGCTTGTTAAAGGACATGAACATATTACGCTTGCAGCTGTTGGAGGAGACGGAACCGTAAATGAGATAGTATCGGGAATAGAAGATTTTTCAAGGGTAACCTTTGGTTATATTCCCACCGGTTCAAGTAATGATCTTGCAAGAAGCCTTAATCTTAAGACTGATCCCGTTGAGGCACTAGATGCTATCCTTCATCCCATTGAATACAGGGAAATAGACATAGGAAGGATAGAGGCTGAAAATGAAGTCAGGAATTTTGCGGTCAGTATCGGAATGAACTATGATGCTTCGGTCTGCCATGAGGTGCTTCATTCGACCCTGAAGGAGAAGCTAAATAAGCTGGGACTCGGTAAATTTACATATTTATTCATAGCTCTTAAGCAGCTCATCAGATTAAGGAAATGTGACTGTACCATGATACTTGACGATATCAAAAAGGTAAGCCTTAAGGACCTCATATTTGTTACCGTCATGAACCATAAATATGAGGGCGGAGGATTTATGTTCTGTCCCAGGGCAAGCGATAATGACGGCTATCTTGATATCTGTTCGGCAAGCGGCATTTCAAAGCTAAAGACACTCATGCTGATGCCTACGGCATTTAAGGGACATCATGTCAGGGCTCAGGGAATAGAGATCAAAAGGGCAAAGAAGATAGAACTGATCACATCCATTCCGGTAGCGATACATGCAGACGGAGAGTCGGTCGGCGTAGGATCACATGCGGTGGTGAGCGTAAATGAAAAAAAGCTTAAGATGGTGATCAGGTAAATGAAAAACTACTTGTTATTTTTATGTGGGTAGTATTATAATCGTAATTGTTTATTTATGCATTATATAGGAGTGATATTGTGAAAAAATTAAGGACTTTTCTGGCTGAGAACAGGAGTATCTGGCTTATACCGTTATATGCGGCTTTCTATCTCCCGTGTTTTTTTCTGTTGGAAAATGCGGAGGGTATAAAGTATCATATTATCCATATGGATATAGATGACCATATACCCTTCTGCGAGTATTTTATTGTTTTTTATCTGATCTGGTTCGTGTATATGATATTTACCGTAGTTTATTGCATTTTTACGGATAAACAGAACTTCTACAGGAGTTTTACGTTTATGGCGGTGGGAATGACCATATTCCTTATAATATCATATATCTATCCTAACGGACTGCGTCTCAGACCGGTTTCATTTGAAAGGGATAATATATTTGTGGATATGGTGAAGCAGCTTTATGAGATAGACACGCCGACAAATGTATTTCCGAGTATTCATGTATATAATGCCATAGGCGGGCATTTTGCGATTGCTTTTAACAAAAAGCTGAAAAACAACAAGCCCGTCAAGGCTTTGTCACTCATCATCTGTATCGGGATATGCGCATCCACCCTGTTTCTGAAACAACACTCGGTATTTGATGTTTCGGGAGCCGTCGTTCTTGCACTGATAATGTATCCTATCATATTCCGGGAGGAGTACAGATCATTTATCGTAATGATGAAGTCAAAGAAGGAAAAAAGAAGAGCCCAGGCATAGTATGTCAGATGTAAATCTTAACAGGGCTGAAGGTTTTATAAATATAAACGATCGGAGGATTATCAATGTATTCACTGGATGAAGTAAAGAAGGTTGACCCTGAAGTCAGCGAAGCCATAGTAAAGGAAATGGAGAGGCAGAACAGCCATATAGAGCTGATAGCTTCGGAAAACTGGGTAAGCAAGGCAGTGATGGCTGCAATGGGAAGCCCTCTTACGAACAAGTATGCGGAAGGGTATCCCGGGAAACGTTACTACGGCGGCTGCGAGTGTGTGGATATAGTAGAGGATCTGGCGAGGGAGAGAGCAAAAGAGCTCTTTCATTGTGACTATGCCAATGTTCAGCCTCACTCGGGTGCACAGGCAAATATGGCGGTTTTCTTTGCCATACTTGAGCCGGGTGATACTTTTATGGGAATGAATCTGGATCATGGCGGACATCTTTCACACGGTTCACCGGTCAATCTTTCCGGAAAGTATTTTAACTGTGTACACTACGGAGTAAATGATGATGGCTTTATCGATTATGATGAAGTGAGAAGGATAGCACTTGAGTGCAGGCCGAAGATGATCCTTGCAGGCGCAAGTGCTTATGCAAGGAAGATAGATTTTAAAAGGTTCAGGGAGATATGTGATGAGGTAGGAGCTGTACTGATGGTAGATATAGCTCATATCGCAGGTCTTGTTGTTACGGGTTACCATGAGAGTCCTTTCCCATATGCCGATGTAGTGACTACCACGACCCATAAGACATTAAGGGGACCAAGGGGCGGACTTATCCTCGCCAATAAGGAGGCAGCCGATAAATATAATTTCAATAAGGCTATATTCCCCGGTATCCAGGGCGGACCTCTTATGCATGTGATAGCCGCCAAGGCAGTATGCTTTAAGGAGGCTCTTTCTCCGGAATTCAGGGAGTACGGAAAGAATATAGTGGAAAATGCCAAAGCACTTTCCGAAGGCCTGATGAAAAGAGGACTTTCCATAGTATCGGGTGGAACGGATAACCATCTTATGCTTCTTGATCTGAGACCGCAGGAGCTCACCGGTAAGGAGATAGAAAAGCTTCTGGATAAAGCCCACATTACAGCCAATAAGAATACTGTTCCGAACGATCCGCAGAAGCCGTTTGTTACAAGCGGTATACGTCTTGGAACGCCTGCAGTTACTTCAAGGGGAATGAATACTGCAGATATGGATTTGATAGCAGAGGCTATCTCGATCATTGTCAAAAAGGGTGAAGAGGGAGTAGAGGAAGCCAGAGCCATCGTCAACGGGCTTACCTCCAAATATCCGCTTGTACAGTAATTAATAAGACTTTAAGATATATAACTGAAGGCAGTCTTAAGGTCGGGATGAGGGATACAGAAGATGAATTATCTCCCCGGAGCATAAGTTTTGGGGAGATAATCTTTTTTAACAGATAATGGGGTTGTAAGATGATCTTTTCAAGCTTACTGTTTTTATTCTGGTTTATACCCATATTTTTCACGGTATACTACCTTGTACCGCAAAGGTATAAGAATCCGGTTCTTTTCATATTCAGTGTGATATTTTACGGCTTTGGCGAGCCTAAGTATCTGCTGCTCATTTTTCTATCCATAACAGTTAATTATTTTGCGGGAATACTGATGGATAAAACATCAGAGAATAAAGCTCTGAGAACAACAGTCTTTGTTCTGTGCATTGTTTTTGATATCGGGATGCTTATGTTTTTTAAATATATCAATTTCTTTATTGAGAATATAAACGCACTGACGGGACTTAAGCTTTCGGCAGTTAATATCACGCTTCCTCTTGGCATAAGCTTTTATACCTTTCAGATAATGTCATATGTGATCGATCTGTACAGAGGTAAAACAGTTGCGCAAAAATCCATATTGAAGCTTGGGACATATCTTATAATGTTCCCACAGCTTATAGCCGGACCTATAGTCGTATATTCGAGGGTTTCGGATGCCCTTGATGAGAGAAGGATAAAGCCGGAGGAAATAGAAGAAGGGGTAAGGATCTTTATTATCGGTTTAGCCTCAAAGGTTTTACTTGCAAACAATATCGGAATGCTGTGGGAGGAGCTTAAGACTGTCGGTTATGGAAACATCTCGACGCTGCTTGCCTGGCTTGGAGCCCTTTCGTTCACACTGCAGATATATTTTGATTTCAACGGCTACTCACTGATGGCGATCGGTATAGGGAAGATGCTTGGATTCGAATTTCCTCTAAACTTCGATCTGCCATATACCTCGGCTTCGGTCACGGAATTCTGGAGAAGATGGCATATCACCTTAAGCTCATGGTTCAGGGAATATGTGTATATTCCGCTTGGCGGGAACAGAAAAGGAAGGTTAAGGACATATATAAATCTCTTCATAGTGTGGTTCCTTACCGGATTCTGGCATGGCGCGGGATGGAATTTTATACTGTGGGGACTGTATTTCTTTGTCCTCTTAAGCCTTGAAAAGCTGTTTTTGAAAAACATACTTATAAAAAGCCGGATATTTGCAAGGCTCTACACAGGGATAGCTGTAATAGTAAGCTGGGTTATATTTGCCATTACGGATATGGGAGATATCCTAAAGTATATTGGGAGGATGTTCAGCATTAATACGGGGAATGATATAGTTTATTATCTTGGCAATTATGCAGTGGTAATGGCGATCGGCTGTGCTGTCTCTCTCGGATATGTAAAGAAGCTTTATGATAAGGTCAATAACAGATATATAAAAATGGCAGCCGGAGTGATCTTATTTGTCATCTCCGTAGCCTACCTTGCGGATGAGGGATATAATCCGTTTTTGTATTTCAGATTCTGAAGAAGAGTTAAGAAAGGGATGGAAGTATGAAAGGAAAAAAACTGTCGGGGAATATAAAAAGCTGTCCCACAGCAGCCATTCTGTTTGGATTCACTGTTGTGATGCTTATTCTTTATCTTGCCCTTCCGCAGACAGAATTTTCCGATGCAGAGAACCGCTACCTGACTCAGAGACCAAGGTTTAACCTTGCCGGCATAAAGGACGGCTCTTATATGGAAAGCTTTGATAACTATACAAAGGAACAGCTTCCGTTCAGGGAGTTTTTTGTAAAATTAAAGGCAGTTTCCGAAATGATATTGTTAAAGAAGGAAAATAATAATATAGTATTAGGAAAAGACGGTTATATGTTTGAAAAACTTTTTTCTCCGGGGAAAAGACTTGAAAAAAATGAAGAATGCATAAAAAAATTCACAGAGGATAATGACAGGGAAATATATCTTCTGATCGCTCCCAATTCGTTTGAGATATTAAAGGAAAAGGTACCTGAAGGACTTCCGAGGATAGATGAAAAGAAATATATAGACGGGTTTTATTCAGACCTGTCATCTAAGGAAAACTTACATACCATAGATGTATATGATGAGTTAAGGACTGGATCAAAAGCCGGGAAACAGGTATTTTACAAGACGGATCATCATTGGACGACCTTTGGGGCATATCTTTCTTACGGGAAGATATGTGAGAGCATGGGTATTGAAAAGGAGGAATACACAGATCATAAGGTAAACCTTGTAAATGATTTTTACGGAACCTATCAGGCAAAGTATAAAAGTCCGTTTGCGGTTCCCGATACCATAGAGTATTATGATATTAAGATAGAGGATTATGTCATAAACGGTACAGAAGAACATAAGGGTCTCTATGATATGGAGAAGACTGAGATCTATGATAAATATGCGATGTTTCTTTGGGGGAATTACGGCATCAGCGAGATCATTTCGGAGAAAACCTCAACAAAGGATGAACTGATCGTCATAAAGGATTCCTACGCAAACTGTCTTATTCCATTTCTGACGGGAAATTTCAGACGGATAGTGATCATCGATCCCAGATATTACGGCGGATCACTAAAGGAGCTTATGGAAAAGGAAAAAGGTACTCCGGTTCTTATCCTTTACAATTTTTCGAATTTTAACGAAGACAGCAATATATATAAGATACTGAAATAAAAATCGGTATGATCATAAATTCATAAAGGCACTCTGCGGATATCTTCGGGTGGGATATGTACAGATTTACAATACTTTTGGGAGTTTAAGAAGGATATGGGGACAAAAACCAGAAAAAGGATCAAAAAGAGATATGTGACCGTAAAGAGAAATGTCAGGGATATACCAAAGGATACCGCTGTTTTCCGGGAAAAGGATGATTATATCAGACTTGTCGACCAGGGAGAGGGAAAGGAACCGCTCAATGTTCACCTGATAAAAAGGGATGAAGAAGGGGAAATAATGAGAGGAGCATCTTATAATGAAGATGCTCTTAACCACAGTACCTACGCACAGATACTCAGAGACAGGGAGTTCTTTGTCAGGAAGGAAACCGACAGGATCGAGGACAAGCTTGCTTATGAAATAAGAAGGCTTGAAAAGGAAATAGAAGAGGAAAAGAGGATAATAGAAGAGAGGGGAGCTCAGGAAGAGGAGCATTCCGGCTTATTGGATAGTTTTTTCGATGAAGTGGAAGATAAAGAAACCACGGAAGAAGCCTCAGACAAAGCTTCAGAGGAGTTTAGTGAAGAAGAGTATGGCACAGAGGAGTTTAGTGCAGAGGAGCTTAGTGCAGAGAAGTTAAGTGAAGAAGAGTTTGGCACAGAGGAGTTTGGTGCAGAGGAGTTTGGCACAGAGGAGTTTAGTGAAGAAGAGTATGGCACAGAGGAGTTTGGTGCAGAGGAGTTTGGTGCAGAGGAGCTTAGTGCAGAGAAGTTTGGCAAAGAGGAGCTTAACGCAGAGGAGTTTAACTCAGAGGAAAGCGCTGAGGGATCAGAAGCAGAATTCTTTGATGAGGAAGATGACGAAGCAGAAAATAAAACCGGCCGTATAATGTATTACAGGGATCTTCTCTCCGACCCGAAAACGGAATATCGTAATGATAATGATCCTGAAGATTTCCATGAAGCAGACATAAAGGAGAGTGAAGTATCAGAATACGGTGCGGATGTAGAGGATAGTGCCAGTGAACCTCCAAATGACAGGGATCAGACGGAGGATAATGAAAATGAAGAGGAAGATGAAGTTACAGATACAGGTTCTCCGGATAATAAAAACTTTTCCGGAAGGGATGCATATGGGGAGAACTATCTGGATCCGAAAGAAGAGCCGGATAATATAACGGAAATCCATGAGAGCGGAACGAAGAAGAGAAATAAACATCCCGTTCTTATAGCCTGTGCTCTCATATTCTTTGCCGTTATCGCATCGGGAGCGGGGATATATATGGCCCTGCATGAGATGGACAGATCCTTTACCGATCTTATAAAGGTATCAAAGGGTGCTTATGAACAGGAGTACCGTACACTTATCCTTAAGGAGATGAAAGCAGAGGAAGAGGATGGCAAAGTAATACAGACAGCAAAAAACGAAAATGAAGCAGGAAATGAAGTGGATCAGGACTCAGAGGGAGCTGCTGACGTTTCTGAAGAAACCAAAGAAGAAAAGGATCAGGCTGCGTCCACAGATCAGTCTGCGACGGATAATGAAGATGATAAAGCGACAGATTCCGAAACAGAGGCGAATGAAGAAGAGAGAATGGAGCTTTTGGGAGTTGGTCAGCTGATCAGTGCTCTTGATGCAGGAGAGTCGCTTCCGGAGAATATATCGGAGGGAACGGTAAGCACATTGGAGACCGCAAACGGTGAAAATGCTGTGCAGCCTATCAATCCGTATATCGATCCCTCGATATACTATCCACTGGCTTTTTCCTCAGTAGATGATTCTTATTTTGCAGATGCATTATTTATCGGTGATTCAAGACTGCAGGGCTTTGGAATGTATTCGGGACTGGCTTCGACATATTATTGTGCTACCGGATTCCAGCTGTATAAATATGAGACTACAAAGGTTGTTCCCACATCATCGGGGAAAGTACCTATATTCAGTGCGCTTGAGTATGATGCTTATACTAAGATATATATCAAGGTGGGGCTTAATGAGATGGGAGGAAGTATAGATGCCTTTTTGGAGAAGTATGCCGAGCTTATAGCAAAGCTCAGAGAGTATGAACCGAGGGCGATCATTTACATACATGCCATACTTCCCGTTACGGCAAGTAAATCGGCATCTGACAAAACACATAATAATCATAATATAAATACACTGAATGAAAGACTTAAGACTTTTGCTGTCGAACAAAAGGCCTATTATCTGGATGTCGGACCTTATGTTTCACTCGAGGACGGAACCCTTAAGCCTGAAACGACAACCGACGGTATTCATTTAAAGGCAGGGTATATGGATGTATGGAAGGAATATTTAAAGTCAAATGCTGTAGTTATCAAATAAAAAAGGGAGAATAAATATGAAAAAGAAAATCGTTAAAACACTGTTTACAATCTGTATCATGACTGCTTTGCTTGCGGGCTGTACAAGCAAGGATGCCGGGGAAGAAAAAAATCCGGCAGAGATAACAGCTTCAGAGGATGAAGCAGGGGGTGATGAAGCGGCTAAAGAGGCTGATGAAGGCATGGCCGGAGAAGTGAATGCTACAGATCTCGGGGATGAGCTTAAGAATAACATAGAGTATAAGGACGATCTGTCACAGATAGATATCGATACTGCGGGAATGTTTATATCCCTGGATGGAATAGGAATAGCGGAAAGCAATATATATGAAAGCTCGGGAGCAACAGCAGAGGAAATAGTCGTGCTTAAATGCGAAACAACGGAAGATGCTGACAAAGCTGAGGAAGCACTTAAGCAGAGAACGGAGGAACAGATCGAAGCCTTTATAGATTATGTGCCGGAGGAGCTAATAAAGCTTGAAAATGCGGTTCTTGTAAAGAACAATGAATTTGTTGTGCTCTCTGTAAGCGATGATCCTGACAAGGCTAAGGAGATCATAAACAGTAACTTTAAATAGAATCTATTTTACAGAATAATTTATATAATTGATTAAATTTCACACACAATTAAAACAATTTAAAATAATAATTTAAAAATATAAAATTATTTAATAAAAAGTGTTGACAATTTAAAAAAACATGGTTATAATACAAACATAGACAGGAGATAAACAAAATACAGTAAAGAAACAGGAGATTTCTTTATAAATCCTAACGAAGGAGGTACGGACCACCAAAATATTAAGTTTTCAGTCTGATTAACGGTCAGGCAGTAATGTTACACAGGAACAAAGAGTTTCCCGGATCGTAAAGTGCAGATTTTGGCCGATAAAGGCGGCTTTAGGAAAAGATCTTAAAAGGCATTTAACAAAAGGACATGCGAAGAAAAGCAAGGTACAGGATACAGAGATATCCCAAAGATGTACATGAAATGAAGGAGTCCGAGTGCCGGAACAATTGAATAGAGTCAATAGTGTATCTACACTTTAAAGTTCACATAGATTGCACGATACAGACCAGGGAAGTTTTTGGGAAAGGCAGGTATAGGCCGTTGGACAATGAAGTAAATGGATAGGAGCGGATGTTAAATGAAGATTTGGCATCCGCTCTTATTTTTGTTATACTTAGGGAAAGGTTAAGGATATGATACCGGGAATATCATAAGATGAAGAAATTAAGCATAATACCAAACAGATCAGGTAAAAATAAGGGGCATTTTTTTATTCTCTCATTCACGATGGTGTATCTTTTTTTTGCTACCGTTTTCTTTCCTTTTAAGGTTTTGGCCTATGACAATATAGTTGTCGTTATCGATCCGGGACACGGTGGAAATAAGCTTGACGGAAACACAGAGAGCGGTGCCATATATGAAAATGGTACACTTCCCGAAAGAGATGTGGATCTTTATACGGCAAAGGCTATGAGGGATGAATTATTAAAATATCCCAATATAACTGTTTATATGACCAGAGAGGATAACCGGGCTCTCAGCCTTTTAGAAAGAGTAAGCTATGCCCAAAGTGTTAATGCCGATATCATGATCAGTGTTCACTATAATCAGTCTGAGGACGGTCTTTTTTATGGTGGTGAGATCTTCACCTCAGCCTTTGGGGGAAACTACCAAAGGGGTAATGGTATTGCTCAATGTATAATGAAAAGATGGACAGAGGATTTTGGCTCCCCCGATAAGGGCATAAAAACGAGACTTGGAAGTGACGGGGAGGATTATTACGGGGTGATCAGGCACGGGAAGGATATGGAGATCCCTGTTATAATCATAGAACACGGATATCTGGATAATTATCATGATCTTGAGCGGATGGGTGATGAAGAAGCATGGAAGGAACTTGGAATCCTTGATGCAAAGGGAGTTGCCGATTATTACGGGCTGACTGAAAATGTAATGTCTGATAAGGCAGAGCCTACCGTTAAAGTCGACCTTCCCGAAGATGTTGTTTATCCCGATGAAACGCCGCCTGACCGGATAAGGATCAATGTTGACAGATATTATCCTGAGGATAATTCCATTGATTATACGATATATGCCACGGATTCCGAAAGTGAGATCATGTATTACGGTATCACCTATGACGGAGAGGTGGATTCCATAGTGGCTTCCGATTTCGATGATCTTACCCTATGGAATAAGGGAAGCGGATTTGCAACGGGCAATCTTGTGCTCCCGGATGATCTGAGTAAAAATCTGGTCTTCAGGATATACAATAATTACGGTTTTTATACAGACCATGAGGTACCCAAAAAGGATATCGACAGTGCGGATACAGGACCGGCCTTTTCTGAGGGATCATCGCAGGATGCCATATATAATGATCCTGATGAGATGGATACAGGTGAAGAAAAGCCGGTATCTGAGGATAGGGCAGAGGATGGATCTAAAGAGGATGAATCTTTGGAGGATAAGGGCAGATCAGCCTCAGATAACGAAAAGATAAGGCAGGCGCTTAAAAAATCCAAAACAGCCGGGGATAAAGAAGAGGCCGGGCAAAAGGGTACATCCTTTCAGGATAATATGGTATTATATTTATTGATATTTGTGCTTGTGATCGTGGCGATCATTATTACTTTTGTTATAATAGTTCTTGTGAGCAGGATTTCGAAAAAGAACAGAGATAATGATTCTTAATTTAAAAGGGGGATTGAAATAATGAGATTAAAATTTGTCGGGGCCGATCATGAGGTTACGGGCAGCTGTCATTTCATAGAAGCAAACGGTAAATATATGCTGGTTGATTATGGAATGGAGCAGGGAGTAAATATCTATGAAAACGTAGAGCTTCCTGTGGAACCGTCGCTTGTGGATTTTGTATTCCTGACACATGCGCATATAGATCATTCGGGATTGCTCCCGCTTCTGTATGCGAGGGGATTTCGAGGGAAGATATATGCAACAAATGCCACAAGCCAGCTTGCATCGATAATGCTAAGGGACAGTGCGCATATTCAGATGTTTGAGGCCGAATGGAGAAACCGTAAGGCAAAGAGAACGAAGGATATTGACAGCTACGAGCCCTTATACAATATGCAGGATGCCGACGGGGCCATAAAGTGTTTTGTTCCGTGTCCCTATGATGAGGAAATAGAAGTATGCGAGGGGGTTAAGATCAGATTTAATGACGTGGGGCATCTTCTCGGATCTGCTGCTATAGAGGTGTGGCTTACCGAAGGAAATATCACTAAGAAGGTGGTATTTTCGGGAGATATAGGAAACTATGACCAGCCTCTTATAAAGGATCCCATGCGTATTAAGGAGGCGGACTATGTTCTGGTGGAATCCACCTACGGAGACAGGCTTCATAATGCCGAAAGAGTAGATTATGTCAGAGAATTAAGCGCCATACTTCAGGAAACCTTTGATAAGGGAGGAAATGTGGTGATCCCATCCTTTGCGGTGGGTAGAACGCAGGAGCTGCTGTATTTCTTCAGGCAGATCAAGCAGGATAAGCTTATAAAAGGACATGATGGCTTTGAGGTTTATGTAGATTCTCCGCTTGCCGTGGAAGCAACGGGTATCTTTAATAAAAATATCGAGGAATGCTTTGATGAGGAAGCACTTGAGCTTGTTCATAAGGGTGTCAATATCCTTACCTTCCCAGGCCTTAACCTTTCCATCACCAGCGACGAGTCAAAGGCGATAAATTTTAATGACGAACCCAAGGTCATAATATCGGCATCCGGTATGTGCGAGGCGGGCAGGATAAGGCATCATCTGAAGCATAATCTCTGGAGAGAAGAATGTACTATCCTATTTGTCGGATATCAGGCCATAGGTACACTTGGAAGGGCATTATGTGAGGACGCCAGAGAGGTTAAGCTTTTCGGAGAGACTGTTGAGGTAAGGGCTAAGATAAAACAGCTTAAAGGTCTCAGCGGACATGCGGATAAAAAGGGACTTACGGACTGGATGCTGGGTTTTGAGAACGAACCTGAAAGAGTATTTGTGGTTCACGGCGATGATTCCGTCTGTGATGTATTTGCAGAGTATCTGCATGATGAATATTCATTTGAAACCTATGCCCCTTTTTCCGGAGCTGAAGTTGACCTTCTGACAAATACGATAACAAATGAAGCAGAGGGAGTCAGGATCACCAGGAAAAAGAAAACCGGCGTATCCTCGGTATTTGAAAGACTTCTTGCCGCAGGACAGAGACTGCTTACCGTCATATCACATAACGAGGGAGGCGCAAATAAGGATCTTGCAAAATTTGCGGATCAGATCAATTCACTTTGCGATAAATGGGACAGATAAGAAGGAGACAGAGATGAGCCTGGCTGATAATATTTTTATAGACATGTGTAAAGACATCCTGCAGAACGGGTGCAGTACCGAAGGAGAAAAGGTAAGACCAAGATGGGAGGACGGCTCCTTTGCATATACTGTTAAGAAATTCGGAGTCGTCAACAGATATGACTTAAGGAAAGAGTTCCCGATCATAACCTTAAGAAGGACAGCACTTAAGAGTGCCACTGATGAGATGCTCTGGATATGGCAGAAAAAATCAAACAATATCAACGACCTCTCATCCCATATATGGGATTCATGGGCAGATGAGGATGGTTCTATAGGAAAAGCATACGGGTACCAGATGGGTATAAAGCATAAATACAAAGAAGGGATGATGGATCAGGTTGACAGGGTGATCTATGATCTTAAGAATAATCCTTTCAGCAGAAGGATTATGACAAATATGTATGTGCATCAGGATCTTAGTGAAATGAATCTCTACCCATGTGCCTACAGTATGACCTTTAACGTTACACAGAGAAAGGGCGAGGAGAGGCTTACACTGAATGCCATCCTTAATCAGAGATCCCAGGATGTGCTGACGGCCAATAACTGGAATGTAGTACAGTATGCTGTTCTTGTTCATATGCTTGCCCAGGTCTGTGATATGAATGTCGGAGAACTTGTTCATATGATAAGCGATGCGCACATTTATGACAGACATATACCGCTTGTTGAAGAACTGCTGAAAAGAGAACCGAGACCGGCACCAAAATTCATCCTGAATCCGGATATAAAGGACTTTTATCAGTTTACAAAGGAGGATGTGAGTCTTGAGGGATATGATCCCCATCCTCAGATAAAGGACATTCCGGTTGCGGTATGATAGACCTGAGGGGTTATAAAAGACGGCCTGTGGTAAGATTTAATGAGAAAGACAGAGGTGTGGCTATGATAATCATCGTGGCAGTTGACAATAACTGGGCAATAGGGCATAAGGGTAAGCTGCTTGTGAGTATTCCCAATGATCATAAAAGATTCAGGGAGATAACAACGGGAGAGGTTGTAGTACTTGGAAGAAAAACACTGGATACTTTTCCGGGGGGACAGCCTCTTAAGAACAGGACCAACATCATTCTTTCGAGAGACAGTTCCTATAAGGTTAAGGATGCAGTTGTTGTCAACTCGATAGAGAGACTTATGGAAGTCTTAAAGGAGTATGAGGATAAAAAGATATATGTTATCGGAGGTGACAGCATATATAAACAGCTCCTCCCATATTGCGACAGGGCTCTCATCACTAAGATAGATTATGAATATACCGCTGATGCATATTTTCCGGATCTGTCAAAAACCGGGGAATGGAGCCTTAAAGAGACCAGTGAGGAAATGACGTGCTTTGATATAGAATACCGTTTTGAAGAGTGGGTAAGGGATTGAGGAGCACTTGACAAAAAACGCTCAAAGTAATAACTTTGTATAAGATAATGATGTTTATGAAAGAAGGGTTGAAAATGGAGAAAAAGGCTATTGATTGGGGTAATCTTGGCTTTGGATATCAGAGCTGTGACTATCGTTTTGTATCAAATTATAAGAACGGCTCATGGGATGACGGAGTTATCACAGAGGATCCCAATATCATGTTAAATGAATGTGCCTGTGTCCTTCAGTATGCACAGACCGTTTTTGAAGGTTTAAAGGCCTATACTACAGAACAGGGAAAGATAGTTCTGTTTCGTCCGGACTTAAACGGAGAGAGACTCGAAAAGTCAGCGGACCGTTTGAAAATGCCGGTTTATCCCAAAGAGAAATTTGTTGAGGCCGTAAAGAAAACCGTAAAGGCAAATGAGGCATGGGTTCCGCCATACGGAAGCGGCGCTACTCTTTATATCAGACCTTATATGTTTGGATCCGATCCGATAATCGGTGTTAAGCCGGCAAACGAGTATCAGTTCAGGGTATTTACAACACCTGTCGGTCCTTATTTCAAGGGAGGAGCCAAGCCCATAACCGTAAGGATAAGTGATTATGACCGTGCGGCACCAAAAGGAACGGGAAATATTAAGGCGGGACTTAATTACGCTATGAGCCTTTATGCCATCGTTGATGCTCATGAGAAGGGCTTTGATGAAAATATGTATCTTGATGCCGCTACCAGAACAAAGCTTGAGGAGACAGGCGGAGCGAACATAATCTTTATCACTAAGGATGGAAAGCTTGTTACTCCAAAGTCTGACAGTATACTTCCTTCGATAACCAGAAGAAGTCTTGTACAGGTTGCAAAGGAATATCTTGGAATGGAAACGCAAGAGAGAGAAGTATATCTCTCGGAGCTTTCCGATTTTGCAGAATGCGGTCTTTGCGGAACGGCAGCAGTTATTTCACCTGTAGGAAAGATCGTTGATCACGGAAAAGAGATATGTCTTCCGGCAGGAATGAATGATATGGGCCCCGTGACCAAAAAGCTCTATGATACCTTTACCGGAATACAGATGGGAAGGATAGAAGCTCCTAAAGGCTGGGTAGTAGAGATTTAATATTATGTACAGACGCAGATCCGGTCTTCAAAATCTTTTAATACTTTTATGTGATTGTATATCCATCATGATAAGCCTCGCGCTTGCAATGTATCTTCGCGACGGGGCTTATTTGACGTCATACAGCAGGATAAGATATGTCATCAATCTCGCCCCTATGCTTGTTTTTTATATAGGAGCAAATCTTGTCGGATGGAACAGGAATCAGGATTTTTACATAAGAGGCAAGTTTAAGGAAATAATAAGCATAATAAAAGGCAATGTCATAATAGTCGTGGGAACTGCTTTTGTGCTTTTCTTTATAAGAAATTATTCGCTTTTTTCAAGGCTGTCGATCATTTATTTTGTTATCATAAACTGTATCCTGATGTTTGCTCTCCATATGTTGTTAAAGAAGTTCATACCCAGGATGTATATTCATCTTTTACAGGATAAGAGCCTGGTTGTTGTCGGCTGCAGATCCTTCATCGAAACTTATATCAGGGATCATGACTCGGAGAGAAACTTCTATGATAATATTGTGGGAGTAATACTATATGGCGAGGATGGGATAAAAGAAGACCACATAAATATAGACGGTAAGGATTACCTGGTTCCCGCTACCGTTGATGATATGGTGGAATACTGTAAGGGCGCATCTCTCGATGAGATCGTGATCGGATATAAGGGCAGAGATCAGAAAATAATCGACTCTGTCGATGAAATATCAAAAACCGGTATAACCATCCATTATGAGGTTGATATTCCCGAGTTTAAGGGAAGTAAGCATATGATGTTCAAAAATACCGAACATCTGCATATGGTAACCTATGCCAATCAGATAACCTCTGTGGGACAGCTTATAATCAAAAGATTTATGGATATCGTAGGCGGAGTTGTCGGATGTATCTTTATGCTTGTATTTACCATAATATTCGCGCCACTCATAAAGCTTGAATCCAAGGGACCGGTATTCTTCACGCAGGAAAGAGTAGGCAGAAACGGAAGAATATTTAAGATAATCAAATTCAGATCGATGTATCAGGATGCCGAAGAAAGAAAGAAAGAGCTGATGAGCCGGAATCAGATGAACGGTCTGGTATTTAAGCTTGATAATGATCCGAGGATAACAAAGGTCGGAGCCTTCTTAAGAAAAACTTCAATAGATGAGTTTCCCCAGTTTATAAATGTTTTAAAGGGTGATATGTCATTGGTCGGGACTAGACCCCCGACTATAAACGAATTCCGTGAATACAGTCTCAATCATAAGAAAAGACTCAGCTTCAGACCGGGGCTTACAGGCCTGTGGCAGGTATCGGGGCGAAACGACATAAAGGATTTCGAAGATATAGTCGCTCTGGATATAGAGTATATAGATACCTGGTCTATATCACTCGATATAAAGATAATTCTTAAAACTATTCCTGCAATGTTCAGCGGAAAGTAGAAGGAGATTTTAATGGATCGAAAATATAAGATAGCTGTGGCCGGAACGGGATATGTGGGAATGTCGATAGCAACCCTTCTTTCACAGAAAAACGAAGTATGGGCAGTGGATATCGTGCCTGAAAAGGTTGATATGATAAACAGAAGGATATCTCCGATAGTTGATGAAGAGATAGAGGATTATCTTAAGAACAGGGAGCTTGATTTAAGAGCCACTCTTGACGCAAAGGAAGCGTATCAGGGCGCCGATTACGTGGTGATAGCTACGCCGACAAATTATGATCCGAGCAAGAATTTTTTTGATACATCTGCAGTTGAGGCGGTCATAAAGCTTGTTATGGAATACGAACCGAATGCGGTAATGATCATTAAGTCGACCATTCCTGTCGGTTTTACGGAATATGCAAGAAAGAAATACAACAGCGACAATATACTGTTCAGCCCAGAATTTCTGAGGGAGAGCAGGGCGCTGTATGATAATCTGTATCCGTCAAGGATAATAGTAGGAACCGTTATGGCGGATGAAAGACTTAAGAAAGCAGCCGAGGTATTTTCCTCCCTCCTTTCGGAAGGAGCCAAAAAGAAGGATATCGATATTCTTATAATGGGACTTACAGAAGCAGAGGCCGTAAAGCTCTTTGCCAATACATACCTGGCACTCAGGGTATCATATTTTAATGAGCTTGATACCTATGCGGAGATGAAGGGCCTTGATACCAGAAAGATAATAGAGGGAGTATGCCTGGATCCGAGGATAGGTGAACAGTATAACAATCCGTCTTTTGGATACGGCGGATACTGCCTCCCCAAGGATACCAAGCAGCTTTTGGCAAACTATGATTCTGTTCCGCAGAATCTTATACAGGCTATTGTTGAATCCAACAGAACAAGAAAGGATTTTATAGCGGACAGGGTATTATCCGCCGCCGGATATTACGATTATTACAATAAGGGCGACTACAAAAAGGATGATGAAAAGAACTGTACCATCGGGGTGTTCAGGCTTACGATGAAGTCTAATTCAGATAATTTCAGACAGAGCTCTGTCCAGGGTATAATGAAGAGGATAAAGGCCAAGGGAGCGACCGTAGTGGTTTATGAACCCACCCTTGAGGATGGATCCACATTCTTTGGCAGTACTGTGGTAAATGATATAGAAAAGTTTAAAAGAATGTGTAATGCTATAATAGCAAACAGGTATGACACCGTTCTTGATGACGTTGCCGATAAGGTTTATACCAGAGATCTTTTCAGGAGGGATTAGGCCGGAAAAGCATAGTGATACTATAATAGAAACGGAGTGTGGTGAGGAACTTGTACGAGATCGTCGACAAGCTGAAAAACGGGTTTTTCGAATATGAGAGCGAAAAACTCAGTTTTTCTGTGTCTAAAATTGAATCTGAAGTACCTGTCGATGATGTCTGTGAGGGATCCTTTGTGATCGAAACAAAGGGGCATGGTATAGTCTCCGGAAAGGTATTCTCTTCGTGTATGCGTTTGGTCTGCATGCTGAACGAGTTTACCGGAGACAGGATAGAGGTTAAATACGGGTTTGATCCCACCGGTCTTGAACCCGGAGCCGTAGTCAAAGGCGATATACAGATCGTATCAGATGCAGGAGAGTATTATATACCCTTTGTATTTAATATAGTCAGGAATGTTTCGTTTGCTTCATACGGAAAAGTAAAGAATCTTTTTCATTTTTCCAATTCCGCTCAAATGGATTTTAAAGAGGCGGTCTCTCTCTTTTATTCCGATGATTTTAAATATCTGTTTGAAGGAAATGACAGGATCCATTTCGATAAATACAGGGGATATTTAAATGATAAAGGAAACAGTTCCAATGTGGAGCTTTTTCTCCAGTCTATCAGGAAAAAGCAGAGGATAGAATATAAAAGTGAGAAGACGGAATATGAGTTCAGTAATGTAACCTCAGATCTCAAATGTGAGATAACCGTAAGGAAGAGTACATGGGGGTATGTGAATGTTGACCTGAGCACGGACTGTGATTTCATAGAGCTTGTCAGTGATAAGGTTACGACGGAGGATTTTCTCGGGAATCTCTATTCCCTTACGTTCTATCTCAGGGAAGAAAGACTTCATGAAGGAAAGAATTTCGGGCATATCTTTTTGAAGACAGGTAACCGTGAGGAGCTTAGATTTCAGATAAGTGCCTCTTACAGGGAAGGCGAGAATATGAACAGGATAAAACGCAGGGAGATGGAGAATCTTACTCTGCGTCTTATGAGGAGTTATATTGCCTTCAGGACCAAACAGATAAGATCACAGGTCTGGGTAAGGGATTCAATGCGTATTGTTGAAAGGATGAACGCATTGGACAACAAAAATCCGGTCTCAAGGCTTTTTCAGACGCAGCTTTTGCTGGTTGAGGGAAGGGCCACCGAAGCAAAATGGATACTGGATCATGTGTCATCGGAGATGAACGTAGATGACAGAGGTCCCGAGATATATTGCTACTACAGGTATCTCTGCAGTCTCTACAGCAGAGAGGAAGATTTTGTGGATCAGGTAACAGCAGAAATAAGAAAGATTTATGACCATGTTATGAGAAGTCCTCTTATCCTCTGGATCCTTATCTATCTGGATGAAAATCTGGGCAAGAACTCTCCGCAAAAGATCGAAATGATAGAGGAACAGTTCAGAATGGGAGCCTGTACTCCGATCTTATATGTCGAGGCATATAATTATTTTGCGGCAAATCCCTCATCAATAAACAGGCTTTCAAATTTTGAACTTCAGGTCCTCAGATTTGCCATTCGCAATAACAGGATGGACAGGGATATTTTAAGCCAGGTTCTGTATCTGGCATCGAGAAAGAAACGTATTTCTCCGATCCTGATAGATTTTCTTGAAAGAGCATATGAACTTGTTAAAAGTGACAAGATAATCGAGGTCATATGTACTCTCCTTATCAAAAACAACGAAACGGATGAAAAGTACTTTAAATGGTACAGCTTGGGAGTGGAGAAGGATATAAATATCACCAGGCTTTATGAGTATTATATGTACTCTGTTCCGTTTGATTATGACAGGCTTATCCAAAAGCCGGTCTTCCTGTATTTCGGATACAGCAATGATCTGGGTTATGAAAAAATGTCGATGCTTTATGCAAATCTCATAGAGTATAAATCTTCGAATCCTTCTCTTTATGAAGCCAGCCGTGAAAAGATGCAGCTTTTTGCGATAGATCAGATAGAGCAGGGACATATGAACAGGGAATTGTCGGTCATATATGATGATGTTATCTATGTTCAGCTCATAAAACCTTCTCTTGCAGTGCCCTTTGTAAGGATATTGCTTGCCTTTGAAGCTGCCGTGTCTGATCCAGAGATCAAAAATGTTGTAATAATCGAAGAAGCTATGGTTAAGGAAAGAGTTTATCCCGTAGAAAGAGGATATGCTTATCCGGTGATCTATACGGGAGAATTTACGGCATTTTATGAGGACAAAAAGGGAAACCGTTATCTTGCCGATAATAAGGATTTTCAAAGGGTGATGGATGATTCGCTTTTCCTCAGGGCTGTTCAGAACTATGTTACCAATGATCCCGGATTTGCGCTTTATATCTGTAACCAGAGACACAGATATATAACGATAGATCATGATAATGCCGATTATTGCAGAAAGCTTGTGGATTCCGATGAGATAAGGGAATCCTATAAGGAAGGCTTAAGGATTGGGCTTATAAGATATTATTATGAAAACAATATGGCGACTGCACTGGATGAGTATATGACCTCAATTGATCCAAAGATCATGGGTGCCACTGACAGGGCTGAGCTGATCGAATACATGGTCAAAAGAGGAATGTATGAGAGGGCATATGAGCTTATCACCATCTATGGGGCTGAGGAGCTGCCCTCAAAGATCTGTGTGAAGATATGTTCTCATATGATCGCAGGTATGGATGAAACTGCAGATCCGATGCTGATCAAATTTGCGTATCATGCTTTTATGAACGGTAAGTATGACATTCTTACCATGAAATATCTGGTAGACAATTTCGAAGGGCTTACAAAGGAACTCAGAAATCTTTGGAAATCGGCAAGATTGCTTGATGTGGAATGCCATTCCCTTGTGGAGAGATTACTTGTACAGATGATGTTTACAAGGACAGCGGTAGGTGAAAAGGAAGAACTCTTAGAAGAATATGTTAAAGAGGGAACAAGAACCGATGTTGAGTTAGCATATCTTTCCTATCAGGCCTATGATTATTTTGCTAAGGAAAGAGCGGTCGACAGCAGGGTATTTTATCATCTTATAAGGAATTACCGTGCCGGTGAGGAATTAAATGATGCCGGGAAACTTGCCATCCTTAAATTCTTCTCAAGAAAGGAAGAGGAGATCTCTGAGCGTAATAAGGATATGATAAGAGAGTTTATTCTGGAATATCTGCATAAAAACTGTTATTATGCCTTCTTTGGTTCATATAAGGGTATGGTTCCCGAACTGCTTACCTATGAGGATAAGACCTATATAGAATACAGGAGTGATCCTTCACACAGAGTTTTTTTACATTATCTGATAGAGGATTCGGAAAAAGAAAAAGAGCAGTATATCACGGAAGAGATGACACCTATGTTCGGAGGGGTGTTTGTAAGGGAATTCATCCTGTTTTTCGGAGAAAATCTCCAATACTATATCATGGATGAGCATGACGGAGAAAAAAAGCTTACAAACAGTGATTCCATAAGCATCTCCGAAACCGGATTTTCAGACCATACCTCCAGATATTCCATGCTGAATGATATAGCAGTGGCAAATACCCTGCAGGATGAGAGCACTGTGCTTAAGCTCATGGAGGAGTATGTCAGAGCAGATTATTTTACTGAGAAAGCTTTTTCAATAATATGATACTCCTGCAGTGAAGGAGCAATATTAAAATTTGAGGAGATCAGATGCCTGATAAAAAGTTTGTGGTCGGTTATGACCTTAATGATACAGTTACACAGATAAGCTATGTAGAGCTTGATAAAGATACGCCTCTTTCCATAGCCAGGGAGGGGACCGAGCGAAGACTCGGGATACCTACGGTGCTCAGCAAAAGGGATGGGGTCAATCAGTGGTATTACGGTGACGAGGCCATGATGGCTGCGCAAAAAGGAACCGGTGCAATAGCGACAAAGCTGCTTGGTATATCGAGGGCAGGAGGAAAGTACGAGATAGAAAAAGAGGCATACGAGGCATCAGATCTTCTGGTACTGTTTGTAAGAAGGACCCTTATGCAGCTTTCCGGTGTCACGACTCCGGAACAGGTAGTATCCTTAGTGATCACGGTGGATGAGCTCGATGAAAAAACGATAGAGCTCTTAAATAAGGTGGCCGATGCGATACCGGTAGAGAGGGAGAGAATACAGTTTCAGACCTATGCGGAGAGCACATTTCAGTATATGATCCATCAGCCTGAGGAGATCTACGAAAGAGAAGTTATAATCTTTGATTACAGCGGTAAAGGACTGCATGGATACAGGTTCGCCCTGAACAGACATACGACTCCAAAGGTAGGACTTGTGGATGAGTTCGAATTCGATGATATAGGTATGCCGGAGATCATGCTCAGGGAGGGGACTTCTCCGGAGAATATAGCTGATTTTGACGATGATGTCCTCGAGGCTGTTCATGAGTTCTTTTCGGGGAAAAGCATAGGGACCGTGTATCTTCTGGGAGACGGTTTTGACCCGGGGTATCTTAATAAAACAGTGAAATATATGTGTATGGGAAGACGTGTTTTTCAGGGAAAGAACATGTATTCAAAGGGAGCCTGTTTCTACGCCAGGGATAAGGCATTGAATTCCGAGCTTATCAGAAATTTCGTTTTTCTCGGAAAGGGGAAGCTGAAATTCAATCTCGGTATGAAGATGAATTACCGGGGGAGAGAGGAATATATTGCCGTTGCAGACGGAGGGGAGAACTGGTTTGAGGCCGGAAAGACCCTGGAACTGCTTCTTGAAGGCGATAATGAGATAACGATGACGATCACTCCCCTTACAGGTAAGAATCCAAGAAACCTGAGGATGGTGCTCGAGGGGCTTCCCAAAAGACCTAAAAGAGCATCCAGGATAAGATTAAGGATAGAGTTTGGATCAGAGACAGGTTTGAAGGCTACAGCCTGGGATCTTGGCTTTGGTGATATTTTTCCTTCGAGCGGGCTTAAGTGGGAGGAAAGCCTTGATATAGAGGAAAGCGATAAGTTATAAAGAGTTTTGGACAGGGAGTTTTTCGGGTTATTTATGTCAAATATGATGTTGTGCCACAGTGCACTTGCAAAAAATCCATATTTCGTTGCTACCTTTGGTGTAAACATATATTCCATTGAAGAACTGTGTTATCTTCTGGTGAAGAATGCTTATCTTGTCGATGAAGATTTAATGGATGAAAAGCTCTGCGATTTTCTGGAAAATGAGGCCGGTATGCCGGAGCTTGGAGCCAGGCTTAAGGAAATGCTCATAAGGCGCTGCAGTGTCGGAGAATTCGTCACAGAGATAATCATTGAGGGGGATTACTGCACCGAGGAGGAGCTCTCCGAGGTCAGGCAGACTCTTGTGGATAATTCCGGAATGGACAGGAGCAGGAAGCATAAGATCAGGGGAGATAATATGCTGAAGGCTAAAAGATATACACATGCCCTTGATGAATACCGGTATATCCTTGAGAATATGGAAAAGGACAGCGATGAGATCCTTTACAGCGAGATAATGCACAATATGGGTACGGCTTATGCAAGACTCTTTTTCTTTGAGAGGGCGGCTGAGTGCTTTTATAAGGCATATGAAACAGGAAATAAGAGAGTGTCCCTTATACACTATCTGACAGCCATGAAGATCATAATGGATAAGGAACAGTATGACAGACTTATCTTAAGATACGGATATGAGGATGATGTGGTCGAAGAGGTTGAAGGTATCATAAAGAAGTTTAAGGTACCCGATATCACAAATGAAGGTACCAAACAGCTTGATACCCTTAAGGAGGCTTCGGAAAGCGGAAAGGTTTCCGACTTTTACAGACTTATGGATGAAACCCTTGATTCCTGGAAAAGAGATTACAGAAGAAGCATGATAACAAACATGCTGGATCTGCACGATTGAGGATAGATTATGAAACTTTTTGACTGGATAAAGAAAACACTCGGCTTTGAAGAGGAGGAAGATGAGGATTTTTTCCTTGATGATCTAAAAGTTGGCGACTCGGTCAAAAATATGACCGATGTTCTTCAGTCAGCATCCTTAAAGCGTGAGAACATGAATATCCTGGATCACCGTGACAGGGAAAGGTTTGTCAGGGATCACTGTGAGCAGATGACAGCCTGCTCAAAGGATATCGATGAGCAGAGGAATGAGTTCCAGATAGTACTTGAACACTTAAGCGATGTGGATCTGTTGGAAAGCCTTTCAGCCAGGGAGCTTATAGAGCTTGAAAAAAAAGCCGGAAGGATAATGGATATAGAGGAATCCGAAAAAAACTACGTGAGACCCGTCAGTAAGATATCGGAAGCCCAGTACAGGGAAATGCAGCGATATGAAACGCAGAAGGTCATGCCTGAGGCAATGGAAAAGCTTGCCGCCTGTGAGAGCAGACAGATGAAGATAAAGAGGGATATGAACCTTTTGGAGGGTGAGAAGGGTGCACTTGCATATCAAAAGAAGGAAGAGAAAAAAAGAGCGTTAAATGCAAGGACGATCTGTTTCCTGATGGTTATTATCTGTGTACTCATATTTGCCATTCTCATGTTCATGCAAAGCTCTCTGCATATGGATGTGAGGATCGGTGTATTTATGATAATAGCCGTGTTTGCCTTAGGCTTAACCATGGTCTTTGTCATATATAAAAACGCGCAGTCCATGCAGACCCGCGCCGAGAAAAAGCTTAACAGGGCTATAGTATTGCAGAACAAAGCCAAGGTTAAATATGTTAATGCAACCAATCTGATAGATTATTATTATTCCAAATACAATGTCAATTCATCCTATGAACTCAGATATATGTGGGAGAAGTATATGGAAGAAAAAAAGGCCAGGAATCATTCCGAAGAGGTTGCAAAACAGATGGAGGATGCGAGAATGGATCTCCTCAATACGTTAAGAGATCATGGGATAAAGGAAGCTTCCATCTTTGTATACCAGCCATCGCTTCTTGTTGAGGAGGATGAGCTTTCGGAAATGAGACACGGGCTTATAATCCAGAAGCAGAGACTTAAGAAGGGGATGGATTTCAATTCGTATAATCTTGATCAGTCAAAGAGAGAGATCGAAATGCTCGTACAGGACTATCCGCAGTTTGCAAGAGAGGTGCTTGCTATCGTATCACAATACGAATAAGCTTCCATGGATCGGCTGTGCTGTCGTAAAAGGGGGTTGTTTTAGGCCTCAAAAGATGATAGAGTAACGTTTGTGGTATTTTATCACAGAGCGAAGACTTATATCGTATCCATGATCCTTTTGTTTAAAAGGTCACAGATATACGTTTGGCGCTTTAACTTGGTAAAGTAATGAAGGATCGGTAAAGATCAGGAGGTGCTTATGAAAAAGAAGATAATGATGTTAATGGTAACCGTATTGGCAGCTGCTTTTGTAACAGGATGCACGGGAACTGCCGGGGCTTCGGCAACCACGGAAAAATCCGAGAACAGCGATACCAGCCTTCCCGACACGGCAAATGATAATACTTTTACTGTCGGCTTTGATGCAAATTTCCCTCCCTATGGATATATGGATGAAAACGGTGAATTCGTGGGATTTGATTTAGACCTTGCAGCAGAGGTTGCTTCAAGAAACGGATGGGATATCATATTTCAGCCTATTGACTGGGATTCCAAGGATATGGAGCTTTCATCGGGTACCATAGACTGTATATGGAACGGTTTCACAATGAGTGAAGACAGACTGGATAAATATGAGTGGTCAGATCCTTATGTAGATAACAGCCAGGTATTTGTTGTCGCTTCGGAATCAGGGATCAAGACACAGGCTGACCTTTCAGGTAAGATAGTGGCAGTGCAGACTGATTCATCGGCACAGGAAGCACTGTATTCCGATGATTCAAAGAGCCTTACGGATTCATTCAAGGAGCTGCTTGTTGTTCCTGATTATAATACAGCCTTTCTTAATCTTGAGGCGGGAGCCGTAGACGCTGTCGCAATGGACATCGGTGTTGCCAACTATCAGATAGCGGAAAGAAACGGAGGATATGAGATTCTTGAAGAGGTTCTTGTATCGGAAAAATACGGAGTTGGATTCCTTAAAGGAAATACGGAATTAAGGGATACTGTACAAAAGACTCTTGATGAGATGGCTTCTGACGGTAAATTTATGGAGATCGCAGATAAGTGGGAGCTTTCCGATGCAGTGATCCTCGGAAAGTAAACCGGATATATGATCGGAAATACGGATAAAGAAAAAGAGTATAGTATATGGATATAGGAAGTATAATAGGACAGCTGACTGACGGCATGGTGACCAGTATACTGATATTTTTACTGACACTTTTATTTTCGCTGCCGTTAGGCCTGTTAGTTGCCTTTGGTCGAATGTCAAAAAACAAAATACTGAGTACGGTCATGCAGGTATATATATCTGTTCTCAGAGGGACTCCTCTTATGCTGCAGCTTATGGTTGTATTCTTTGGCCCTTTTTATCTGTTTGGAATAAAGATAACGACATCCTACAGGTTTGTGGCTGTAATAATAGGATTTGTTCTGAATTATGCTGCTTATTTTGCGGAGATATACAGGGGAGGGATAGAATCCATATCCCGGGGTCAGTATGAAGCCGCAGATCTGCTGGGGTATTCAAAGACACAGACCTTTATACGTATTATCTTTCCTCAGGTTGTAAAACGTATACTTCCGGCGACAACAAACGAGATAATAACCCTGGTAAAGGATACGTCTCTTGCATTTGTTATCGCGGTATCGGAGATGTTCACCCAGGCCAAGGCTATAGCGGCGGCCCAGGCATCCATGGTTCCCTTTATCGTTGCCGCAGTATTTTATTATGTTTTCAATCTTTTAGTGGCTTTTGGAATGAACAGGGTGGAAAAGGCTTTCAGTTATTATGACTGAGGCTAAAGGTGATGATCATGAAACTTTTGGAATTAAATCATATATCCAAGTCATTTGACGGACTGTCGGTTCTTAGGGATGTGTCCTTATCCGTGGAAAAGGGCGAGATAGTATCGGTGATCGGTCCTTCCGGATCGGGAAAGTCGACCTTGCTTCGGTGCGCAACCCTACTGGAAAAGATTGATAAGGGTGAGCTCATATACAAGGGGAAGAAAATTGCTTCACCCGGTGAAAACGGAAACAGCATCTATGCCTCAAAGGAGGATATCAGGCAGGCAAAGAAGATATTTGGCATGGTGTTTCAGAGCTTTAATCTTTTTCCGCATTTTTCTGTTCTGCAGAATATCATAGATGCTCCGGTCACGGTAAACAGGGAAAACAGAGAAGAGGCAAAAGAAAGGGCAATGAAGCTCCTTAAACAGTTTGAACTTGATGATAAGGCGGATGCCTACCCCTGCCAGCTTTCGGGCGGTCAGCAACAGAGAGTTTCCATAGTAAGGGCTCTGGCACTTGATCCGGAGATAATGTATTTTGATGAACCTACTTCTGCACTTGATCCCGAACTTACAGCCGGAGTCTTAAAGGCTATAAAGGAGCTTGCCAGGGAGAAAATGACTATGATAATAGTCACTCATGAGATGAACTTTGCAAAAGAGGTTTCGGACAGGATAATCTTTATGGAAAAGGGGATAATTCAGCATGAATTATCTCCGGATGATCTGTTTGATTCCAAATATGAAAGACTTAATGAATTTATAGGAAAAATCAGTTAAAGGAGACAGAGATGGTTGAGTACAGACCGGTCAAAGAGGGAAAGGTAAGAGAGATATATGATGTCGGGGAAAACCTTATACTCGTAGCAACAGACAGGATCAGCTGCTTTGATGTGATCCTTAATAACGAGGTAAGCGGAAAGGGTAAGGTGCTTAACAGAATGTCAGAATTCTGGTTTAACCAGACTCTGGATATCGTACCAAACCATATGATAAGTACCGATACCGCAGATATGCCTGAGTTTTTCAGACAGGAGAGATTTGAGGGAAGAAGCATGCTGGTAAAAAAACTCAGAATGCTTCCGGTAGAATGTATAGTCAGAGGCTATATAACAGGCTCAGGCTGGGCAAGCTATCAAAAGGATTCCACTGTATGCGGAATAAAACTCGAAGAGGGCCTGAAGGAATCGGATAAGCTCAAGGAGCCCATATACACGCCATCAACAAAGGCGGAGATAGGTGATCATGATGAAAATATATCATTTGAAAAAAGCATAGCTTATCTAGAGGAACGATTCCCCGGAAAGGGTGAGGAATATGCGGGAAAGCTTAAGGATCACTCGCTTGCTCTTTATAAGAAATGTGCCGATTATGCACTTACAAAGGGAATTATCATAGCTGATACTAAATTTGAATTCGGCCTGTCAGATGACGGAGAAATAATACTCGGAGATGAGATGCTCACTCCCGATTCGTCCAGGTTCTGGCCAAAAGACGGGTATGAGCCGGGACATTCACAGCCATCCTTTGATAAGCAGTTTGCGAGGGACTGGTTAAAGGCTAACCCTCATGACGACTGGACCCTGCCGGAGGATGTTGTAAACAGGACAATAGATATTTACCATCAGGGATATAAGCTTCTTACCGGTAAGGAAATATAGAGGAGAATAAGATGGGAACAGATACATATACAAGTCCCCTGTCGGAGAGGTATGCAAGTAAGGAAATGCAGTATATCTTTTCTCAGGACATGAAATTCAGGACGTGGAGAAGACTTTGGATAGCTCTTGCGGAAACGGAGATGGAGCTTTCGCTTTCAGAGAACGGAAAGCCTGTCATAACACAGGAAATGATCGATGAAATGAAAAGCCACGCAGATGATATAAATTATGATGTAGCAAAGAAAAGGGAGAAGGAAGTCAGACATGATGTGATGAGTCATGTTTATGCTTATGGTGTACAGTGCCCGAAGGCTGCAGGTATCATCCATTTAGGAGCGACATCCTGTTATGTCGGTGATAATACCGATATCATAGTGATGAGAGAGGCCCTTAGGCTGATAAGAAAAAAGCTTATAAATGTTATCTCTGTTCTTTCTGATTTTGCAGAAAAATATAAAGCTCTCCCGACGCTTGCTTTTACTCATTTTCAGCCGGCACAGCCTACGACTGTAGGGAAGAGGGCGGTACTGTGGATCAATGAATTTATGCTGGATCTTGAAGAGCTTGATTTTGTGCTCTCCGGCTTAAAGCTTCTCGGTTCAAAGGGAACTACGGGAACGCAGGCGAGTTTTCTTGAACTCTTTGACGGTGATGAGGATAAGATCGACAGGATAGACCCTATGATAGCAAAAAAAATGGGTTTTGAAGAGTGCTATCCGGTAAGCGGTCAGACATATTCAAGAAAAGTAGATACAAGAGTCGTAAATGTACTTGCAGGTATAGCTGCCAGTGCTCATAAGATGTCAAATGATATAAGGCTTCTTCAGCACCTCAAAGAGGTTGAGGAGCCATTCGAGAAATCGCAGATAGGGTCCAGCGCAATGGCATATAAGCGCAATCCGATGAGGAGTGAACGTATCGCTTCCTTAGCCAGGTATGTTATGGTAGACGCTCTTAATCCGGCCATCACTTCCGCAACGCAGTGGTTTGAAAGGACGCTGGATGATTCGGCAAATAAAAGACTCTCGATACCGGAAGGCTTTCTTGCTGCCGACGGGATCCTTGATCTGTGCATGAATGTTGCCGACGGACTTGTTGTGAATGATAAGGTCATTTATAAACATATAATGAGCGAGCTTCCTTTTATGGCCACTGAAAATATAATGATGGATGCCGTAAAAAATGGAGCCGACAGACAGAAAATGCATGAGAAGATAAGAGTCCTTTCCATGCAGGCAGCCGGGAATGTCAAAAAAGAGGGCCTGGATAACAACCTTTTGGAGCTGATCGCAGCGGATCCGGATTTTCTTGTTTCCGAAGAAGAGCTTGAAAAGACAATGGAGCCTTCCAAATATATAGGAAGATCTGTGATCCAGGTGGAAAAATATTTAAAGAACTATGTAAGACCGGTGCTTGAAAGTAACAGTGATATACTTGGGATCAAGGCAGAGATAAACGTCTGAGAGGAGGAGAAAGATGGTTAAAGCTATAGTCGGAGCTAACTGGGGAGATGAGGGAAAAGGCAAGATGACAGATATGCTTGCCCAGGATGCCGATATCGTTATCCGTTTTCAGGGCGGAGCAAATGCGGGACATACGATAGTAAATGATTATGGAAAATTTGCGCTGCATACGCTGCCTTCGGGAGTGTTTTCGGATAAAACAGTAAATATAATCGGAAACGGAGTTGCTCTTAACCTTCCGATCCTTATGAAGGAAATAGAGGATATAACATCGAAGGGAGTACCAAAACCAAAGCTCCTCATTTCGGAAAGGTGCCAGGTCGTCATGCCCTATCATATTGATCTTGACGCATTTGAGGAAGAAAGACTTAAAGGTAAATCCTTTGGTTCCACAAAGTCCGGGATAGCTCCTTTTTATTCGGATAAATATGCCAAGACGGGCTTCCAGGTCAGTGAGCTCTTTATGGATGAGGATGAGCTTAAGGATAAGATACACAGGGTAGCCGAGATCAAAAATGCCGTTTTGATACATCTTTATCATAAAGATCCTATCGATGAGGAGAGTATCTTTAATACGCTTATGGATTACAAAAAAATGGTAGAGCCATACGTATGTGATACCTCTGCTTATCTCTGGCAGGCGATAAAGGATGATAAGGAGATACTTTTGGAAGGACAGCTTGGCTCTCTTAAGGATCCGGACCATGGTATATATCCCATGGTAACATCGTCATCCACACTGGCTGCTTTTGGCGCGATAGGAGCAGGTATTCCTCCTTACGAGATCAAAAAGATAATAACCGTATGTAAGGCCTACTCTTCGGCGGTTGGAGCAGGAGCCTTTGTATCGGAGATCTTTGGCGATGAGGCAGAAGAATTGCGCAGACGCGGAGGAGACGGAGGAGAATACGGAGCCACCACGGGAAGACCGAGAAGAATGGGCTGGTTTGACTGTGTTGCTTCAAAATACGGATTGAGGATACAGGGTACTACAGATGTAGCATTCACGGTTTTGGATGTTTTGGGATATCTGGATGAGATACCTGTATGTACGGGTTATGAGATAGACGGAAGGGTGACATCTGATTTTCCTGTAACAAAGGATCTCTACAGAGCCAAACCCAGACTTACGGTCTTAAAAGGCTGGAAAGAAGATATAAGAGGCATAAGCCGTTATGAGGATCTTCCAAAGAATTGTCGGGCATATATAGAATTTATCGAAGAACAGGTAGGCTTCCCCATAACTATGATCTCTAACGGCCCGGGAAGAAATGATATCATATACAGGGAAAGTCCTCTGAAGATAAGGTAATATTAAGATATTAAACACATCCCGTACGGAGTTATATTTTGGTAATCAGTGCTTTGTCAGATATATGGAAGGCACTAAGGGAATACAATGAGCAGGCGGTAAAGATCGCTGTGATATTTGTTTCTCTGTATTTTGCTTTTGCCTTCATTCTGTATACTTATCGAGTGATCGGAAAAAAAGAACGCTCATTTTTCAGACAGGTGGTGTATAACACCTGTCTGTTTGGTGTTTTTGGAATATATCTGTCATATCTTATATCACTTACCCTTTCGGGAAGGGAGGAGGGCAGCAGGAGCGGCCATATAAATCTCGATCTTTTTTCAACACTTATATCCTCCTCGGGGGATTCCTTTAAGCTTACGGGAATAGAGAATGTTCTTCTGTTCATCCCCTTTGGGATACTGGTTCCCTATATCTGGTATTTTTTCAGAAAATGGTGGAATCTTGTGCTTATCGCATTTATTTCAAGCCTTCTTATTGAAATTACCCAGCTGGAAACGGGAAGGGGTTATTTTGAGATAGATGATGTTTTCCTTAATGTCTGCGGAGCCGTTATCGGCTATATGATCTTCAGGCTCTTCTATATAAGTATTTCATCCTTAAAAAGGATTTACCGTGAAGAGCACAGAAAAAATCATCCAAATGCCCCATACAGACACGGACCGGCGGAAAAAAGAGAAGAAAGTGAGAGGGAAAAGAAGCTTAACAGGATAACGCTCATAATCATACAGATCATACCGATCATTCTTATGATAAAGATGATATTCGGCTTTTCCTCGGATCCCGGGGCAGAGTCATCAAAGCTGAGCTATTTTGTGACGCAAAAGCTTTTGTTTATCATATCAAAGATCCCTGTTGGCGGGATAGAGACAATAGTGGAAGCGCCCGTACCGGCAGGTATGGATCCAGTGCTGATATGGGAGCCCGTTGTAAGGAAGATAGCTCATATTACGGAATATGCCCTGCTTTCGCTTTTTGTATACATGTTTTTTTACGGAAGGGCACTGGGAAACAGACTTTCGTGTATCCTGACATTTATTTTCTGTTTTATTACCGCATCATGTGATGAGCTTTATCAGAGAACGATCCCCGAAAGAAGCGGTAAATTTACGGATGTTCTGATAGATATGGTGGGAGTTTCCGTGATAATAGCGCTCATATGTCTGCTGCATAAGATAGCCGGTCTTATGGCACAAAAAAATAAAAAAGGATTTTGAATTTTTTTTTCGTATATAAAATATAGAGGACAAATTATGCTTATCCGTGAAATGGTAGAACAACATGAGAGGGAATATCTCAGCCCTTATGCTTCTTTAAGTGTCGAATCAAGGGGAAGGGATGTTGAGGAAGAGGAATGTGATATAAGACCTGTTTTCCAGAGGGACAGGGATAGGATACT
Organism: Lachnospiraceae bacterium; assembly: GCA_024687745.1. Classification (GTDB taxonomy): domain Bacteria; phylum Bacillota; class Clostridia; order Lachnospirales; family Lachnospiraceae; genus UBA2868. Next base: position 45,631 of record JAILEM010000150.1, on the reverse strand, counting down.
GCATTCAAAATCCTTCAGGAGACTTAAGGATAAGACACAGGTATTTCTCACTCCTGAGGGTGATCATTACAGGACAAGACTGACGCATACCCTTGAGGTATCGCAGAATGCAAGGACAATAGCCAAGGCACTTAAGATGAACGAGGATCTGACCGAGGCTATAGCAATGGGACATGATCTTGGACACACACCATTCGGACATGCAGGAGAGAGAGCACTGAACAAATGCTGTATGCTTGGCTTTAAGCATAATGAGCAGTCAAAACGTGTGGTTGAGGTACTTGAAAAGGATGGAAAGGGACTCAATCTCACCTGGGAGGTAAGGGATGGTATCCTTAATCACCAGACACATTCCATGCCCTCTACACTGGAGGGACAGATAGTCAGACTTTCCGATAAGATAGCATATATACATCATGATATGGATGATGCATTAAGGGCAAATATCCTAAAGGAAGAGGATATTCCAAAGGAACTGAGAAGTACACTCGGAAACACCACCAATAAGCGTCTTGATACGATGATACATGACGTGATCACAAACAGCAGGGATAATCCCGAGATAAAAATGTCCGATGAGATCCTTGGAGCCATGATGGACTTAAGAAGATTTATGTTTGAGAATGTATATACAAATAAGATAGTTAAAAAGGAAGAGGCAAAGGCAGAAAACCTGGTTGAAAACCTTTATGAATATTTTCTCAGGGAATATCGTAAAATGCCAAAGGAATATCTCTGGCTGATGACTGAGAGGGGAGAGAGTAAGGACCGGGTGGTCTGCGATTATGTATCATCGATGTCTGACAGATATGCGGTGGCGGTTTTTGATGATATATATATGCCTAAAAGCTGGAATTTATAGAAATTCGGAGTAAAAGATGTATTATTCACAGGATATCATAGATGAGGTCTGCAGAAGGAATGATATTGTAGATGTTGTTTCCTCACATGTTAAACTCACAAGAAGGGGAAGCAATTATTTTGGATTATGTCCGTTTCACAGTGAAAAATCCCCGTCCTTTTCCGTTTCGCCGTCCAAACAGATGTATCATTGCTTTGGATGCGGGGCCGGAGGAAGTGTAATAACCTTTACAATGAATATAGAGAATTATTCCTTTCCGGAGGCAGTGGAAGCGCTCGCAGACAGAGCAGGCATCGAGCTTCCAAAGCAGTCTGCATCTTCTGAGGAAAAAGAAAAGGATAGCTTAAGAAGCAGACTTCTTGCAGTAAATAAAGAAGCGGGAAAATACTATTATTATCTGCTTAGGCATGAAAGAGGGAGGAATGCATACGGATATCTTACCGGAAGAGGATTGACCGATCCTGTAATAAATGCCTTTGGACTGGGATATGCGGGATTCGGAAAGGAAAATCTGTACGGATACCTGAAGAAACAGGGCTATGAGGATGAGCTGCTTGGACAATCCGGACTTTTCAATCATGATGAAAAAAGGGGAATGCTTGATAAGTTCTGGAACAGGGTCATATTTCCGATAATGGATATACAGAACAGGATCATCGGTTTCGGCGGAAGAGTTATGGGTGAGGGTACCCCGAAATATCTTAATTCTCCGGAAACTACTGTTTTTGAAAAGGGAAGAAATCTGTACGGGCTGAACCTGGCAAGGACTGCAAGAAAAAAGAGCCTGATAATATGCGAGGGATACATGGATGTCATCTCCATGCATCAGGCAGGTTTTAAGGAGACGGTGGCATCCCTTGGAACAGCACTGACTGTGGCCCAGGCAAATCTTATGAAGCGGTATGCCGATGAAGTCTTTGTGTGTTATGATTCTGACGCTGCAGGTATAAAAGCGGCATTAAGGGCAATTCCGATCTTAAGGAATGCAGGGTTTAAATGCAGGGTCATAAATATGAACCCTTATAAGGATCCTGATGAATTTATAAAGAATCTTGGCTCTTCGGAATTTGAAAAGCGTATGGAGGAAGCTGAAAACAGCTTTTACTATGAGGTAAGGATCGATGAAGCTTCCTTTGATCTAAAGGATCCCGATGACAAGACTCGCTTTTTTAAGAATATAGCTGCCAGGCTTTTGAGGTTTGAGGATGCTATAGAAAGGGACAACTATCTTGAAGGGATCGCGGATAAATATCATATAAGTCCCGAAAGCCTTGGTGAAATGGTAAAAAAGCAGGCAATGAAGGCAGAAAACATAAATGTATATGAAAGGCCTAAATCCCTCGATCACAAAACAGAGCGTGAAGATGGGAGGATAAAGGCCCAGAAGGGTATGCTGACATGGCTTTGTGAGGAGCCTGGAATATATACTAAGATAAAGGAGTATATAAAGACAGAGGATTTCAGTGAGGGCTTATTAAAAGACCTTGCAACAAGGATCTATGAGCAGCTCGAAAACGGCAGCATAAATCCTGCAGCTATCATAAGCAGTTATGAAGAAGAGGAAATGCAAAGGCAGGTTGCGTCGGTTTTTAACGAAGAGGTCATAGATACCGATATCGGAGAGGATCGGGATAAAGCTCTAAAAGAACTGATCCTCAGGTTATTAAAGGACAGCTGGCTAAGTCCGGGAAGAGAGGAGGATAACGGCGATGTCATGCTTATTCAGGAAAGGATAAATAAAAAAAAGGAGTACGAAAGGATAAAGTCAGAACTGAAAAATATCAGATTATTAAACTGAAATATCATAATGAGACGGTTTATGACAGAATGCTTTGTAGCATTTAACCTAAAACAGGGAAAGAGGAAAAAAGATGGATGAGAATGTACAGACACAATTTGACGAGAAGCTATCAGAACTGATCAAGCTCGGAAAAAAGAAAAAGAATGTTGTGGAAAATGTTGATATTCAGGAAGCGTTCGGAGAAATGGAGCTTTCTGAGGATAATTATGAAAAGATATACGATATACTCGAGCAGAACGGGATAGATCTGCTTCAGGTAACGGAAGAGGAAAATATTATCCCGGAGGAAGATGATGACGATGATGATGTGATCCTTAATGAGGAGGATGAGATCGATGTTGAAAATATCGATCTTTCGGTTCCTGATGGTATAAGTGTTGAGGACCCCGTCAGGATGTATCTTAAGGAGATCGGTAAAGTTCCCCTTCTGACAGGAGAGGAAGAGATAGAGCTTGCCAAGAGGATGGAGCAGGGAGACGAAGAAGCAAAGAGCCGTCTTGTTGAAGCGAATCTGAGGCTTGTTGTAAGCATCGCAAAGAGATATGTGGGCAGGGGAATGCTGTTTTTGGACCTTATTCAGGAAGGAAACCTGGGTCTTATGAAAGCGGTGGAAAAATTCGATTATGCAAAGGGATATAAGTTTTCAACCTATGCTACCTGGTGGATAAGGCAGGCAATAACAAGGGCTATAGCTGACCAGGCAAGAACGATAAGGATACCTGTGCATATGGTGGAAACCATAAATAAACTGATCAGGGTCAACAGACAGCTTCTTCAGGAACTCGGACGTGAACCGACCCCCGAAGAGACGGCTGCCGAAATGAACCTTCCGGTTGAAAGGGTGAGGGAGATACAGAAGATATCACAGGAGCCCGTATCCCTTGAAACACCTATAGGGGAGGAGGAGGACTCTCATCTCGGAGATTTTATTCAGGATGATCAGGTACCTGTTCCGGCTGAAGCAGCGGCCTTTAATCTGTTAAAGGAACAGCTTAATGAGGTATTAACAACTCTTACCGACAGGGAGCAGAAGGTTCTGGAGTTGAGATTTGGCCTTGAAGACGGAAGAGCAAGGACACTTGAAGAGGTAGGGAAGGAATTTAACGTTACCCGTGAAAGGATCAGACAGATCGAAGCAAAGGCATTGAGAAAGCTCAGACATCCGAGCAGATCAAGAAAACTCAAGGATTATCTGGACTGATAAGAGAAGGCTTATGAAACTATCTGACAGACTTAAAGCAGTTGCCGGGATGGTCACCCCGGGATTAAAGGTTGCCGATGTCGGCTGTGATCACGGGCATCTTGCCATATATCTCATTGAAAAGAAGATCTCTCCATATGTATATGCAATGGATATAAACCGGGGACCGATAGACAGAGCCATAATAAATATAATGGAGAGCGGTTATTCATCAGATATAAAGACGATCCTCGGAGACGGGCTGACCGAGTTAAACCCAGGGGATGCAGGATCTATCGTGATGGCGGGGATGGGCGGTCCGCTTATGGTGGATATAATAAAGGCTTCACCGGCTGTATGTGAAGAGGCTGATGAGCTGATATTACAGCCCCAGTCGGATATAGCTCTCGTAAGGCATTACCTTCAGGATAAGGGATATTTGATAATATCCGAGGATATGATATGTGAGGATGATAAATTTTATCCCATGATCAAGGCTGTACACGGAGAGATGGATCTTCAAAGAGAGGTTTTTTTCCGTTACGGAAGGATCCTTATCAGGGAAAGGAATCCAATACTGCTGCATTTTCTCTATCTTCAGAGAAAGAGTCTTAATTATATCAGGGATCAGCTTCTTAATGAGGAGCAGACGGAAAGAGTAACACTCAGGCTTTCTGAAATAGAAAGGGATATTGCATTTAATCAGGAAGCGATAAATCTTATGGAGAAGACAAATCCGATAGAAATAGACAGGATATTAAAATGACTGAAAGGAGAATTACGATGGCTGATGACAGGATAAGGATAACCATCAATAATGAGACAAAGGAATATAAAAAAGGCGTAACATTACTTGAACTTGCAAAGGAGCATCAGAGTGATCATGAGTATTGCATCGTTCTTGCCTACACGGACAGAAAGCTCAATGAGCTTATTAAAAAGGTAAAAAAAGACTGCGAGGTTTCCTTTGTTACACTTGACGACCAGATCGGTTATAAGACCTATAAAAGAAGTGCCTGTCTTCTTCTTGTTAAAGCCTTCAGTGATGTTGTAGGAGAGGATAACATAAAAAAATTCAAGATAGAGTTTTCGCTCGGGAAGGGCTATTTTTGCAATACCGAGGGTAATTTCCTGCTTAACGGGGAACTGCTTTACAGAGTAAAGGCAAGAATGGATGAACTTGTAAAAGCCGATCTTCCCATAACCAAGGATTCCCTTCATCTGGATGAAGCGCTGGAAATATTCAGGGCTCAGAATATGCATGATAAGGAAAAGCTTTTCAGATACAGAAGGGCATCCAGGGTAAATGTTTATACTCTGGACGGATACAGTGATTACTATTACGGATATATGGTCCCTTCCACAGGTTATATAAAGCATTATGACCTTATACCTTATGATACGGGATTTCTTCTCCAGCTTCCGGCAAGAAAGGATCCTTTAAAGGTACCGGAATTTATTCCTCAGCCAAAGCTCTATCATACGATGCAGGAGTCTACGGAATGGGCTGATAATATGGGAATAATGACTGTCGGCGATCTGAACAGTTATATCTGCAATGAAAACATCAATAATCTCATATGGGTACAGGAGGCAATGCAGGAGAGTAAGATAGCCGGTATTGCGCAGGATATAGTAAAGAGAGGCGGAGTGAAGTTTGTCATGATAGCAGGGCCATCCTCTTCAGGAAAGACGACTTTTTCCCACAGGCTTTCCATTCAGCTAAGAGCTCATGGACTCAGACCCCATACCATAGCGCTTGATAATTATTTTAAGAACAGAGAAGATACACCTTTGGACGAAAAGGGAAATTATAATTTTGAATGCCTTGAGGCTATAGATACAGAGGGCTTTAATAAGGATATGACGGCCCTTTTGAACGGTGAGACAGTAGAGATCCCAAGTTTTAATTTCAGGACCGGTTTAAGGGAGTATAAGGGAGACTATATCAGGCTTGATGCGGATGAGATCCTGGTATTGGAGGGAATCCACGGACTTAACGAGAAAATGTCATACGCCCTTCCAAAGGAGAGTAAATATAAGATCTATATAAGTGCTCTTACTACTCTCAATGTTGATGAGCATAACCGTATAGCGACGACCGACGGAAGACTTATAAGGAGAATGGTAAGAGATAATCTCAGAAGAGGAACCACGGCAAGAAATACTCTTGCAATGTGGGAATCCGTAAGAAGGGGAGAGGAGGAGAATATATTCCCGTTCCAGGAATCCGCAGATGCAATGTTTAATTCTGCTCTCATATATGAACTTGCAGTATTAAAACAGTTTGCCGAACCGCTTTTATTTGCGATAGGAAGTGAAGATTCCCAATATCAGGAAGCAAAGAGACTTTTGAAGTTCCTTGAATATTTTGTCGGTGTGACAAGTGAACATCTTCCCAATAATTCTATCATAAGGGAATTTGTGGGAGGATCGATCTTCCCCGTATGATAATTTGATGATCGATCCTTCAGTATCATGGACGGTCGCGTGGGGAAACCCACGAGGAAAGTCCGGGCTTTACAGGGCAGGATGCCGGATAACGTCCGGTGGAGGTGACTCCAAGGCAAGTGCAACAGAAATATACCGCATCAGTCTGTCTGATGTAAGGGTGGAAAGGCGGTGTAAGAGACCACCGGTATGCCGGTAACGGTATATGCGATGTAAACCCCATCCAAAGTAAGATCAAACAGGAGACCATATGGCGGCCCGTCATGTTTCCGGGTAGATCGCTTTAGCCTGCCGGTAACGGCAGGAACAGATAGATGACCGTCAGATACAGAACCCGGCTTACAGTGATGCTGAAGGATTTTTGATCTAAGTTTATAAATGTCTTCCTGAATACTGCTCTTCACAGTATTTGCATCTGTAGATCTCCTTTGCGGGATCTGTCAGGACAAATATATGCGGAAGCTCCTGCTCGATAGAGGTTATGCATCTTGGATTCTTGCATTTTATTACGTTGGTGATCTGCTCGGGAAGCTTTAATACCTTCTTTTCCACAATTTCGCCGTCCTTTATCACATTTACGGTTATGTTATGGTCTATGAAGCCTAAGATATCAAGATCGAGCATATCGATATCACATTCAACCTTAAGGATGTCTTTTTTTCCCATCTTGTTGCTTCGGGCATTTTTTATGATGGCAACAGTAGTATCGTCCATTTTGTCAAGCTTAAGATCGTGATAAAGCTGTAAAGATGTTCCGGCTTTTATGTGGTCTAACACAAAACCCTCTTCTATTTTTCCTACGTTTAACATATATCTCTCCTTTCAGACTTTTCAGACAAGCTCCAACAGTGTAAGGATGAGAGCCATTCGTATATATACCCCGAACTGAACCTGTTCAAAGTATTTGGCTCTTTTGTCGTTATCAACCTCTACGGAGATCTCATTTACTCTCGGAAGAGGATGGAGAACCATCATATCCTCCTTTGCAAGAGACATCTTCTCTTTGTTGAGTATGTAATAATCCTTCAGTCTTACATAGTCCTCTTCGTTGAAGAATCTTTCTCTCTGAACTCTTGTCATATAAAGTATGTCAAGCTTTGGCATAACATCCTCAAGTCTTGATACCTCGCTGTATTCTGCCCCGTTCTTTTCAAGGACATCCTCCTTTATGTAGCCTGGGATCCTGAGCTCATCGGGTGAAATAAATACAAAACGTACATTATCATATCTTACCAGTGCATTGACTAAAGAATGTACGGTCCTTCCAAATTTAAGATCACCGCACAGGCCTATGGTAATGTTATTAAAGCTTCCTTTAAGTGCATGTATGGTCATCAGATCCGTGAGTGTCTGGGTGGGATGCTGATGGCCTCCGTCTCCTGCATTTATGACAGGGATCGTCGACCTGGAAGCCGCTACAAGTGCTGCACCCTCCTTGGGATGCCTTATGGCACAGATATCGGCATAACAGGATATTATACGTATGGTATCTGAAACACTCTCGCCCTTTGCGGCAGATGATGAATCTGCGGAAGCAAATCCCAGAACCTGCCCCCCGAGCTGGAGCATGGCTGATTCAAAACTCAGTCTTGTTCGTGTGCTTGGTTCGTAAAAGCAGGTCGCAAGTATCTTTCCGTCACATCTGTGGGAGTATTTTTTGGGGTCCTTTTGTATATCATCCGCAAGAGCCATAAGGTCATCAAGCTCTTCCACGGTTAAGTCCAGTGGGTTCATTAAATGTCTCATTTTGTCTCCTTAAAAAAGGAGCGAAGAAAAAACTTCGCCCCTTGATATTATTTATATGTGATAAGATCAGCTACTGTTTTTCGTTTCGGAACTTCAGGTGACTCTGCCGGATATCCGATACAGATGATATTGACAAGCTCCCTGTCCTCGGGAATTTCAAGCACTTCAGAGAGAGTATCGTCAAATATACCCATTATCACCGTGCCCAGTCCGTATTCATAGGCTGCCAGGCAGAAGGTCTGGGATGCGATACCGGCATCAAACATCTGCCAGGTATCCTTTCTGTTTGTGGTAAAGGATCCATCACGCTCATAACCGCAGCGGTTCTTAAGTACTGTTACAGCTATAAGCATCGGTGCCGATCCCATTGCATTTGCATTATATGTAAAACCTGTGGTACATTCGTTTGCGATCTTTTCTTTAAGAACGGGATCTTTTATTGCTATGTAGCGGACCACCTGTGTGTTCTTCCATGAAGGAGAGTAAGAGGCAAGCTCTACTATCTTTTCGAGGGTATCAGTGGGCACGGGTTCATCGGTGAACTTTCTTATGCTTCGACGGCCTTTAATACATTCTTTTACGTCCATATATACCTCCTTATTTTTAATTGCCAACCATCTGTAAGATAATGCATTTGAGTTGGATACATATTTCCATTAAGTATAAAACAATTAAGATCAAGGTGCAAGAGAAGCATTTATTATCTGTAATAAATTTATCCTCTGACAGGGATAGAATGATCGTCTGTAAGTTCTCTCACAGATTTTTTTAACTCATCAAGATAGGACAGTGATCCAAATGCGACTATCAAGGGCTCCTCGAGTTTTTCGACAGCTTCTTCAGCCAGAGAAAGCGCTTTTTTTGCGGCATCCGAAATACTTTCCGAAACCCGGATATCATCACAGTAATCACTGAGGCATTCTGCCAGCTCCCCGGCCGGAAGAGCCCTCTTATTATCAGGGGTCTCCACAGTTATACAGCTGTCGGCCATTGGACCGATTATCTCACAGATCCTTCTGTAATCCTTATCCTTAAAGACACCCATTATAAAGATCATGGAGTGCCCCATAAGATCATGGGCCAGAGAATTTCTGAGACTTAAGGCGGCATCCGGATTATGTGCTCCGTCTATGATAAATAAAGGATCACTCAATATGCGTTCCATCCTGTACGGAAGCTTAGCCTGGGCCAGTCCTTCCCTTATTTCATCCTCAGCCAGGATCATCCCTTTGTTTATCATCTGGTCACATACCTCAAGGGCAAGTGCTGCATTTTCTATCTGATGGTCACCACCCATCGCGATGGCAAGGTTTTTACGGCTTTTATATGAAAAATACTGGCCGCTTATACCATAGCGCTTGTTTGTGATCAGATTAGGGTCGACAACCGAAAGTGTAGTACCCACAGCCTTGCATCTTTTTATGATCTGCTGTTCGACTTCATCGCTGCTGTGCATCATAACAGCCGGGACCCCGTATTTTATTATTCCGGCTTTGATCTCTGCGATCTCCTTAAGATCCTTCCCAAGGATACCGATATGATCCGCGCTTACAGATGTGATGACCGATACCAATACCGTGTTGATTATATTTGTTGCATCGTCTCTTCCGCCCATTCCGGTTTCAAGGAGTACGATATCACAGATATAGTTTTTGAAGTTAAGAAAAGCAATGGCGGTTTCTATCTCAAACCGTGTAGGAGCCTCAAAGCCGTCGGCCTCCATTTTTATAACGGCCTCGGCTATCAGGGATACATATTTTGCATATTCATTTTCGAGCATGGGAACACCGTTCACCCTGTATTGTTCAAGGTGTGGTCCTACCGCGGGAGAAAGGTACTGACCTGTCCTGTATCCGCCCTGTCTTAAAATGGAGGCAAGAAATTCCGTTGTGGATCCTTTGCCGTTGGTTCCGGCGATATGTATGAACTTCAGGGAATCCTGGGGATTATTAAGATATTCCATGAGCTTTTTCATCCGCTCAGTTCCCATCTTTATCCCTCTGCACCCGGCATTGTTAATATAATCCATTGCTGCTATATAATCCATGTTTTGCTCCGAAGATATCCTTTTGTCTTATAAAACCGACCGAAAAAGACGGTGTCTATCCTGACCGCAATGATTATAACACAGTTTACGGTACCGGTAAAACAACTCTTTTTTTGAATTGTCAGAGTATGCTCGGGTTTTGTTGAGAAATGAGCAAAAAAAGTATATTATAAATTCATACACTTAATTTGGTTTCACATATGAGGATGGTATAAATGAAGATAGGATCCGGAGATTTTAAAACCGAGGGAAAAACCTATATCATGGGAATCCTGAATGTTACACCCGATTCCTTTTATGACGGAGGAAGTTTAAAGAGGGAGAGGGATCTTTATTCGAGGATCGAAACCATGATAAAGGATGGGGCTGATATAATTGACGTGGGAGGAGAATCCACAAGACCCGGATATACGGCGGTAAGTGCTGATGAAGAGCTTAGCAGGGTGATCCCTGCCATAAAGGCGATAAGAAGGGTTTCCGATATTCCCGTCTCTGTTGATACGATGAAGGCAGAGGTTGCAAAGGAATCGGTAAGAGAGGGTGCCGATCTTATAAATGATGTATGGGGTGGTAGCGATAAGGATATGAGAGAGCTTATCGCAAAGGAAGGGGTAGCATGCTGCCTTATGCATAACAGAAAGGAAATATACAGGGAGTGCTCAAAGGAGGATTATATCGACAAGCTTAACAAAGAGCTTAAGGCGATAGCGGATAATGCTCTTTTGGGCGGTATAAATGCAGACAGGATAATCCTGGATCCGGGAATAGGTTTTTCAAAAAGCCACAGGCAGAATCTTCTTATAATGGGTAATCTGGAAAGACTTAAGGAAGCCGGATATCCGATGTTACTTGGGGCGTCGAGAAAATCCTTTATAGGGAAGGCCCTTCTTCTTGAAAAGGAGGACAGACTTGAGGGCACCCTTACTGCAAGCATAATGGGTGCAATGGCCGGATATATGTTTGTAAGGGTACATGATATAAGGGAAAACAGAAGAGCGATCGATATGTTTGAAGCGATAAAAAAAGAAAGTGAAATATAATGCACTTATTAAAAAAATAAAGGGGATAAACATGGATCATATAATTATTGAGAATCTGGAAGTTTTCGGGAATCACGGAGTATATGCGGAAGAGAAAAAATTAGGTCAGAAATTTCTTGTCTCGGCCAGGCTTTATCTGGATCTGAGGACGGCAGGACAGTGTGATGACCTTGAGTCCACCGTGCACTATGGTAAGGTTTCGGCCCTTATCTATGATCATATGAGACAGCATTCCTACCAGCTTATAGAGGCTGCTGCGGAAAATATCGCAAAGGATATACTGCTTAAATTCAATATGGTAAAGAAGGTGGAATTAAAGATACAGAAACCCTGGGCACCGATAGGTCTTCCGCTTGAGGCGGTAGCTGTCTGCATAGAGAGAGGATGGCACAGTGTTTATCTTGGGATGGGATCCAATATGGGAGACAGGGAAGACTATCTGAATTCCGCGATCGCTGCCATTGATAAGAGAGATGATACGTTTATAGGTTCTATTTCCGAATATGTTGAATCAAAGCCTTACAAGGGGATGGATCAGGAGGATTATCTTAACGGAGTATGCCATATAAAAACCCTGATGACCCCTGAGGAGCTCCTGCTTTTTCTGAATGAGACAGAGAATGAGATGGGAAGGGAGAGGACGACACATTGGGGAGCAAGGACCCTTGACTTAGACATACTCTTATATGACGATCTTGTTATGGATACCGAACAACTGACCATACCTCATCCTGAGCTTCATAAAAGGGATTTTGTGCTTGTTCCCATTTGCGAGATAGCACCAAGATTAAGACATCCTGTATTTAATAAAACAATGAGCGATCTTCTCCTGGAGCTCAAGGACAGGTATGTCATTGAGTAAGGGATCAGGGGATAAATTCAGATACAGAGGTATCGCCCGCAGCTGATGTCGTTACCCGGTACAGTCTTGACTTGTCAAGGTAATCCTGGAAGTAGGTATAGTAGGTTGTCATATTTATATTTGTAAAGTTGCCTTCAGCTATAGCTGTCTTTCCTGAGCCATCCGCATTCATTCTTATGAGCATCGGAGCTTCCTTGTCATTTTTCTGATAGAAGACGGTGTCCCCTAAGACATTGAAGCAGTCAAGTCTGTCTTCCGTGAGCTGTTGAGTTGAGTTGTCACTGAGTGAATATCTGTAGAGATGATAATCGTCGTCTACACTCATATAGTAGATATATCCGTTTGAATACGTGGGATTGTGAACCCTTACATTTAAAAAGATATTGCTCTGCCCTGTCGAAGTATTGTATTCGGCAAGGAGATGATTATTGTTATAGTCAGGATAGTAAATATTATTGTTTATGACACAGGAAGGGTTAACATAGCTTTTTTCTATGAGTTCGCTGTTTTTATTATCTGTTGTTACATATTTGAAGCTTGTCTCGTCCTTATCGGCATACTGGTAATATACGGTATCATTGACAAGGACAACATATCCGACAACGGCTCTGTCAAGACAGATATATTCCTTGCTGCCCGTCTTTTTCTTCCGGTAAACTCCGTGCATGTTTCCGGCTAAGCCAAAGATAGTTCCGACATCTGAATCCATCTGGTTAAAATAGAGATAGTCACCGGCACTGTTTATAAATTTTGAAGGTACCTCCATCAGAAGCTCGGCATCACTGCCGTCGGGGTTCATGGAATAAAGGTAATTATTATCATAGGGATTCGAAAAATAGATTTTGGATCCGTCTTCACAGAAAAGACCGTTGTTATTAAGGTTTCCTGAAGTATTACCCACAGTTCCCAAAGGATTGGACGGCATACTCCTGTTGATCTTTGTGATTATCGTAAGAGTGATCATTATCAGGACTATTATGATAACGATAAGAATTATGAGCAGATTTTTCTTATTGTTTTCTCTGGCCATATATAATACCCCCAGCCTTATTTATTGTATGAATTTCATTCTTTCCTGATTCCCATTATAGCAAAAATATTATATAATTCAAAGATACGGAAAGGATTATGATATGTGTGAAGGGTATGAAAATGAGAACGGATGAAATGATCTTATATAAGAAAACCGGTCATATGGATATAGTTACGGAAATCGCAGGGATAGAGAGTTCACTTACAGACTTACAGAGTAAGGATCTAAGGGATGATCTGTCAAAAAGGCTTGATCAGGCTGCCGGAAGGATAATAGAGGCAGCGTATGAATTCGGATACAGCGGTAATCTTTGGCAGATGCTGATCACGGGTATCATTGCCAATAATGAGAATCCCTATTCAAAATCTGCGGAAAGAAGGGGAGAGGTTAACGGAAGTATCAATAATGCCGCCTTGCATGATTTTGAGATATTTAAGGAATTATTTGACTTTGATGTTGCTTCGCTTGATCAAAAAGCAGGGACCGGATGCATGAGACTTATTGCCGATTACGACAACCCGGACAGCGCAGGACAGGTTTTTAACAAAAGGATAAGAGACAGGATCTTTGATCTCTCAAAAGAACTTGACAGAGCAGGGTCAGTCAATGAATTCAAGGACAGGGTCGACGAATTCTATAAGGAATACGGAGTCGGTAAATTTGGGCTTAATAAGGCATTCAGGGTATATCATGACCGGAATGATGAAGTGATCATAAAACCGATAAGGAATATCGCACATGTAAATTTAGAGGATCTTATAGGTTATGAAGCCGCAAAGCAGAAGCTGATAGATAACACAGAGGCATTTGTTAACGGCAGAAGGGCCAACAACTGTCTTTTGTTCGGAGCTGCGGGAACAGGAAAATCAAGCAGTATAAAAGGGATAGTCAACAGATATTTTGACAGGGGCTTAAGGATGATAGAGATATACAGACATCAGTTTAAGGACCTCAATGAGGTGATAGCCCAGGTAAAAAACAGGAATTACAGGTTTATCATATATATGGATGATCTGTCCTTTGAGGATTTTGAAACCGATTATAAATATCTTAAGGCAGTGATAGAGGGAGGACTTGAAAAGAAGCCTGATAATATACTGATCTATGCTACGAGTAACAGAAGGCACCTCATAAAAGAATCCTTCTCGGACAGAAATGATATGGACGATGAACTTCACGCATCGGATACTGTTCAGGAAAAAATATCGCTTTCTTCCAGATTTGGTGTTACTATATACTTTGGTTCTCCGGACAGAAAAGAATTCAATGAAATAGTAAAGGGTCTTGCAAAGCGTTTTGACATTAAGCTGTCTGAAGAAGAGCTTTTGAGTGAAGCAAATAAATGGGAACTTTCTCATGGAGGTTTATCAGGCAGAACAGCACAGAGTTTTATAGATTATTTGGCAGGCAGGGAGTGAGATTATGGCAAGATTATTTGCGGCAATAGATGTCGGCTCCTATGAAGTGGGAATGAAGATATTCCAGTTCAGCGGTAAAAAGGTCATGAAGGAGATCGACCATATCAGAACAAGGATAGAGCTTGGAACGGATACATATAAGGACGGGAAGATATCAAAGGCCGGAGTCGATGAACTCTGTAATATCCTTATGGAGTTTAAGACCATTATGGAGGGCTATAAGGTTGAGGCATACCGGGCGTACGGAACCTCGGCCATAAGGGAGACCGAAAACACACTTATAGTTCTCGAACAGATCAAACTGAGGACCGGTCTGGTAATATCCGTGTTGAGTAATTCGGAACAGAGATTTCTTCATTACAAGGCTGTTGCATCCTATGCGGATATGTTCAACAGTATCATGAACAAAGGGTCCCTTTTACTGGACATAGGAGGCGGAAGCGTTCAGCTCTCCCTGTTTGAAAATGATGCTCTTGTGACAACCCAGAACTTAAGACTCGGAATCCTTCGTATGAGGGATGCAATGTCGGATTTTTCCAACAGGTCGACGATCTATGAAGAACTTCTGGAGGAGTTTATAGATAATCAGTTATATGCCTTTAAAAAGCTTTATATCGATAACAGAAAGATAGAGAACATAGTCATAATAGATGATTATATTTCCCACGTCCTTCAGCAGATAGGTGAAAATGACAATCTTGTAAGCAGAGATCAGTTTGAGGATTTTGTGAGAAGAGTTAAGGATATGCCCTTTGAAAAGATCTCAAAGCAGCTTAACCTGACAGAGGAGAGTGCATCTCTTTTAACTCCTTCCGTTGCCATGGTGGAAAGGGTATTTTCGCTGAGCGGCGCTCAGAGGCTCTGGGCTCCCGGTGTCGGGGTCGCCGACGGTATAGCTTATGAGTATGCGCAGGAAAATAAGTTTATCAAAGAGGTCCATGATTTTGATAAGGATATAATAGCCTGCGCAAAGGAGATGGCTTATAAATATCATGGGAACAAGGACAGAAATGAACTGCTTGAGAGAATATCCGTCCGGCTTTTCGAGGAGACAAAGAAGATCCATAAGATGGATAAAAGAGACCTTCTTCTTATAAGGATAGCCTCTATACTCAACGACTGTGGAAAATACATAAGTCTTGAGGGAGCTGCGGAATCCGGTTATGCCATAATAATGGCAACCGAAATGCTTGGGCTTTCGCATGCGGAACGGCTTATCGTTGCAAGTGTGGTCAGATATAATAAGATAAAGTTTGATTATTATAAGATCATGAACAGGGATACACATGTTGACAAAAATACATATCTGAGAATTGCAAAGCTTACAGCGGTGTTCAGGATAGCCGATGGTATATGCAGAAGCTACAGGACAAAGGTTAAAGGCATAAGGACGATCCTAAAGGATAAGAGACTTGAGATAACGGTTGATTCGGAGGAAAATATCAATCTCGAAAACCGTTTTTTCAGAAGAAAATCTGCCTTCTTTGAAGAAGTGTTCAGCGTCGAACCTGTACTTAAGTATAAAAAAAAGATATCGGCATTAAAGTGATGTATTTAGAGAGATAAAGGAGAAAGCGGATAATGGATAAATTGTCTGATCCAAAATATTATTATAACAGGGAACTTTCATGGATACAGTTTAATGAGAGAATATTGGCTGAAGCGAGGGACAGGACAAATCCGTTGCTTGAGAGGCTTAAGTTTTTGAGCATAACGGCATCCAATCTTGATGAATTTTTTATGATCAGGGTAGCCTCACTTAAGGATATGGTCAATGCCGGTTACAAAAAACCCGATATCGCCGGAATGACGCCACAGGTTCAGCTTGAAAGATTAAGTGAGGTAACCCATGAGTTAGTGGATCTTCAGTATTCCACATTTATGCGTTCGCTGCTGCCTCTTTTGCAGGAAGAGGGGATACGGGTATATACAAGACATGAGCAGCTTAACGATGAACAGAAACAATATGTCGATGAATACTTTTTAAATGACGTTTATCCGGTTCTGACACCGATGGCCGTTGATTCCTCAAGACCTTTCCCTCTTATAAGGAATAAAAGCCTTAACATTGGAGCGATCCTGAAAAAGAAGAGTGGAGTAAGAGGACTTCAGCCTGTAAATGAGGGTACAAAAAAGAAAAACAGAGAGCTTGACAACATGGAATTTGCAACAGTCCAGGTTCCGGCAGTCCTACCGAGGATAATACTTCTTCCCGCTGACGAGGGCAAGACAGAGATGATCCTTTTGGAGGAAATCATCAAGAGAAATATAGACAAGCTCTTTTTGAACTATGATATTATCTGCGCATATCCGTTTAGAATAATGCGAAATGCCGATCTTACGATCGAGGAGGATGAGGCGGCGGATCTTTTAAAGGAAATAGAAAGGCAGATCAAAAAGAGGCAGTGGGGTGAGGTTATAAGACTTGAGGTTCCCGATGATATCGACAAAAAGCTTCTAAGGGTACTGTTAAAGGAATTGGGATGCAGGGACGAGGATGTTTACAGGATACCGGGACCCATTGACCTGACGTTTCTTATGAAGCTGTATAATCTTGAGAATTATGATCATCTGCGCATGCCCGATCATATTCCCATAAAGCTTGGAAACCTTACTTCGGACAAGGATATCTTTGCAGAGATCAGAAAGGGAGATATACTGCTTCATCATCCTTATGAATCCTTCGAGCCTGTAGTCGATTTTATCAGACAGGCAGCGACCGATCCCAGTGTACTCGCTATAAAACAGACACTCTACAGGGTCAGCGGAAATTCGCCTATAATAGCCGCGCTTGAAACGGCGGCCGACAGAGGCAAACAGGTTACGGTGCTTGTGGAATTAAAGGCCAGATTTGATGAGGAAAACAACATAGTCTGGGCCAAGAGGCTTGAGAAGGCAGGGTGTCATGTTATATACGGTCTTGTAGGATTAAAGACACACTGTAAGATAACCCTTGTTGTAAGAAACGAGGAAGATGGTATAAG
The DNA here is from genome assembly GCA_024687745.1 of Lachnospiraceae bacterium. Taxonomy (GTDB): domain Bacteria; phylum Bacillota; class Clostridia; order Lachnospirales; family Lachnospiraceae; genus UBA2868. The sequence continues at coordinate 28,207 of JAILEM010000150.1, read as the reverse complement.
AAGGTATGTACATCTGGGAACCGGAAATTACAATGACCAGACTGCCAAGCTGTATACCGACTTAGGACTTCTTACCTGTGCCGATACCATAGGGGAGGATGCCACCGCTGTGTTTAATATGCTTTCAGGGTATTCGGAACCAAAGTCATGGCACAGGCTTGTTATGGCCCCTCTTTGGATGAAGGATAAGTTTCTGGAATTCATCAACAGAGAGAGGGATAATGCCTTGCTGGGAAAACCTGCTGCCATAAAGGCCAAGCTTAATTCCCTCTGTGATCCGGATATAATAGAGGCTCTGTACGAGGCCGCAGGAGCCGGAGTCAGGATAGATCTTATAGTAAGGGGGATATGCTGTCTTAAGACAGGCATAAAGGATATAAGCGAAAATATCACGGTGCGTTCGATAGTGGGAAGATTTCTTGAGCATTCAAGGATCTATTATTTTGAAAATGCGGGACATCCGGAGGTATTTTTAAGCTCGGCGGACTGGATGCCGAGAAACCTTGAGAGAAGGGTGGAGCTTCTGTTCCCCATAGATGATGAGAAGCTTAAGGACAGAGTCATAAGGATAATAAATATTATGCTATCCGATAATCTGAAGGCTCATTTTCTCAAGCCTGACGGCAGATATGTTAAACCCGATAAGAGAGGAAAAGAGCTTTTGTCGGCACAGGCATATTTTATCGGGAAGGCAAAGGAAAAAGAAAAACAGGAAGATGAAAACAGGGATTTCAGGAGATCAAGATCCTTTGTACCTGAGACATAGGCTGCGGAGATTTTAGGGTCAATGAGCGGTGAATGCCGCGGGAGAACAAAGGAGATCGGATAAATACCTGACAGAAAGGTGACTTAGATGGGAGAATTCAGTAAAGAGGTACTTAGGACCTTTTTGGAAAAACAGGATCAGCTGTTTTCCGAAGAGGTTGCGGAAACAGAGGAGGAAGCAGAGGCCTTTCTTGAGGATGTTATGGCTGTCATAGTGGACTCTGAGGAGGAGGTATTCTCATATCTTGATGAGATGGGAATGGACGTGACAGATACAGGTGATATAGATGATATTTCGGAGGTTTTCAGGCTCGGTGACGGAAGATTCCTTATAGTGGAGGCCTGAAATATAAAGATCAAGGGAGACAGTACAATATGATAAGTGTTAACAACGTTACCTACAGAGTTGGAAAGAAGGCTCTGTTTGAGGATGTCAACATCAAATTTGTGGAGGGAAACTGTTATGGCCTGATTGGCGCAAACGGAGCAGGCAAATCCACATTTTTAAAGATCCTTTCGGGAGAGCTTGAGACAACGAACGGGGATATAGCCCTGACGCCCGGGCAGCGAATGTCCGTCCTTGAGCAGGATCATTTTAAATATGATGATTACAGTGTTCTTGATACGGTTATCCTTGGAAATAAAAGGCTTTATGAGATAATGAAGGAAAAGGATGCCATATACCAGAAGGAAGATTTCAGTGATGAGGACGGAATAAGGGCAAGTGAGCTTGAGGCTGAGTTTGCCGAAATGGACGGATGGGAAGCGGAATCAAATGCAGCCATGCTCCTTAACGGTCTTGGGATAGAGACGGAGCTTCACTACAGTCCGATGAAGGATCTGAACGGTTCCCAGAAGGTCAAGGTTTTGCTTGCAAAGGCCTTATTCGGAAATCCGGATATAATGCTCCTTGATGAGCCGACAAACCATCTGGACATGGATGCCATTGCCTGGCTCGAGGAGTTCCTTATCAATTTCGAGAATACAGTCATAGTAGTGAGCCATGACAGATATTTCCTTAACAAGGTATGCACCTACACTGCTGATATAGACTATGGCAAGATCCAGCTTTATGCAGGAAATTATGATTTCTGGTATGAGTCAAGCCAGCTTCTTGTAAGACAGATGAAGGAGGCAAATAAAAAGAAGGAAGAAAAGATAAAGGAGCTGCAGGAATTTATATCAAGGTTTTCGGCCAATGCATCAAAATCAAAGCAGGCAACATCAAGAAAGAGAGCTCTTGAAAAGATAGAATTGGAGGAGATAAAACCCTCAAGCAGAAAATATCCTTATATAGACTTCAGACCCGACAGGGAGATTGGAAATGAGGTTCTTATGGTGGATTCCATATCCAAGACCATAGACGGAGTCAGGGTGCTTGATAATATCTCATTTATCCTGGGACATAACGACAAGGTCGCATTTGTGGGTGGGAATGAGCTTGCAAAGACAACTCTTTTCAGGATACTTATGGGAGAGATCGAACCCGATGAGGGAACCTTTAAGTGGGGTGTGACAACATCACAGGCATATTTTCCCAAGGATTCAAACAGGGAATTTGACAGCGAACTGACTATCACTGACTGGCTTATGGGATATTCCCCCGTTAAGGATGTTACTTATGTGAGAGGTTTTCTTGGAAGGATGCTCTTTCCGGGAGAGGACGGAGTCAAAAAACTAAAGGTTCTGTCAGGAGGAGAGAGGGTGAGATGTCTTCTGTCGAAGATGATGATATCGGGTGCCAATATTCTGATCCTGGATGAACCTACAAACCATCTGGATATGGAAAGTATTACCGCTCTTAATAACGGTCTTATCAAGTATCCCGGAGTTATTCTGTTTACCTCTCATGATCATCAGTTTGTACAGACTACGGCAAACAGGATAATGGAGATAATGCCGGACGGATCCATGGTTGATAAGATAACCACGTATGATGAATATCTTGAAAACGATGAGAATGCAAGAAAGAGATTTGTATATACGGCTCAGATAGAGGATGATGAAAACTGACAGGTGAAACGGAAGAAAGAATAAAATGAACTCAGGAAGAAAGATACTTTTTACGGATCTTGACGGAACTCTTCTGTCAAAGGATAAATCCGTAAGCCCTAAGAATCTTGAAGCTATAGAAAGAATGACGCGGGAGGGTCATAAATTTGTCATAGTGACCGGCAGGCCGCTTTTTTCGGCCATAAGAATAGCAAGGAGTTATAACTGGTATGGAGACGGCTATTATATATCAAGCTATAACGGAGGACTTGTATATGACTGTCACAGAGAAAAAAATATAATAACACACAGGGTGAGCGTTAAGGATATAAAGTATATTCTTGATGCGGCACATGCAGCAGGGCTGCATGCCCATACCTATGACGATAAACAGGTGGTATCAGAGTATGCGACCGAAGAATTTGAAAGGTATAAAAAGGGAATCAATGAATCGGGAATAGTAGTTGACGATATCACCACATATCTTAAGGAAGATCCTATAAAGGCGATAGTCGTAAGCTTTGATGGAAGAGAGAAGCTGGTTGATTTCAGAAGGAGCATTGCAGATTATACGGATGGCCGTCTTGCATATACCTTTTCAAATCCGACACTGCTTGAGTATTCGAGTCTTAAGGCAACAAAGGGAGCTTCTCTTGAATATCTTGCGGGAATCCTTTCAGTGCCCATGGAAAACACGATAGCCTGCGGAGATGAGGAAAACGACAGATCCATGATAGAGACAGCGGGTATAGGAGTTCTTATGAAAAACGGCAATGAAAAGCTTATGGATGTTGCCGATTATGTGACCGAAAATGATAATGATAATGACGGCATCGCCGAAGTTATAAATAAATTTATTTTTAATGAGTAATATGGAGGGACAGGAAAGTGGGAATTAAGATTTTTTTGCTTGTGTTATTTTTTGCGATCATGATCGCTGTGGGACTGTATTCAAGAAGACATTCCACCAATGTTAACGATTTTGTGCTCGGAGGCAGAAAGGTAGGCCCGTGGCTTACAGCGTTCGCCTATGGAACATCGTATTTTTCGGCGGTTGTCTTTGTAGGGTATGCCGGACAGTTCGGATATAAATACGGAATGGCCACAACCTGGATCGGCCTGGGAAATGCTTTTATAGGTTCACTGCTTGCTTGGGCGGTGCTTGGAAGACGTACAAGGATAATGACCAAATTCCTTGACGCCAAGACAATGCCGGATTTCTTTGGAAAAAGATATCACAGTAAGGAGTTGAGGATAGTTGCCGCTGTAATATCCTTTGTTTTCCTGATACCTTATACATCATCAGTGTATAACGGACTGTCGAGACTTTTCGGGATGGCTTTTAATATACCCTATACCGTATGTGTTGTGGTTATGGCAGCACTGACCTGTGTATATGTTATACTCGGCGGTTATATGGCTACTGCGATAAATGATTTTATCCAGGGTATCATAATGATAGTAGGTATAATTGCGGTAATACTTGCCATTCTTTCCCAGAACGGAGGACTTAATGCCTCTATAATGGAGCTTGCAAAGCTTCCTTCGGATGTTCCGGCAACAATGGGACAGCCCGGAGCGTTCACTGCCTTTTTGGGAACAGATCCCAAAAACCTTCTTGGAGTAGTTATCCTTACATCACTTGGAACATGGGGTCTTCCCCAGATGGTACAGAAGTTTTATGCGATAAGGGATGAGAAGGCCGTGCAGACCGGAACCATTATATCTACGGCCTTTGCTGTGATAATCGCGGGTGGCTGTTATTTTCTCGGAGGATTCGGAAGACTGTATGATACACCGGCGATCCATAACGCCGATGGTTCGGTTGCCTATGATTCTATCATACCTGCAATGCTTTCCACACTGCCGGATATTCTGATAGGTGTTGTTATAATGCTTGTGCTCTCCGCATCAATGTCAACACTTGCTTCGCTTGTGTTAACATCAAGCTCAACACTTACCATAGATCTTATAAAGGGAAATTTTGTTAAGGATATGGATGAGAAGAAACAGATCGTTACGATGAGGATATTCCTTGTGGTATTTATTGTCCTTTCCGTAATAATAGCCCTTAATCCTCCTACATTCATAGCCCAGCTCATGGGAATATCCTGGGGAGCATTGGCAGGTGCCTTTCTTGCACCGTTTATGTATGGGCTGTACTGGAAGGGGGTTACAAGAGCCTCCGTATGGGCAAGCTTTGCATCGGGAATACTCATTACCGTACTCAATATGTTCCCGGCAACAAAATTCATTCAGAGTCCTATAAATGCAGGAGCGGCAGCTATGATAGCGGGACTTGTCATAGTACCTGTGGTTAGTCTTTTCACACCAAAGATGGATGAGGGAGAGATAAAGTTTGTATTTGACTGTTACGAGGAGGAGCATATGGTCAAGCAGAAGTATGCTCTTACAGAGGATGATCAAAGGTAAAAGTACAAATACAGATGTAATCAGGCAAAAGGTAATGATTTCTTTGCCTTTCTGTGACAACGTGATATAATTATAATATTATATACTGTATTTTGACAGGACAAATATCAGGACGGATATCTGTTTATCCGGTCACATGGGGGTTGGAAGTGTCGGACGAGTTCAGGGATGATAAAATTGACAGGGATTTAGTCGCTAAATATTTTCCGGAGATATTTTCTTCTTTTTCAAATACGTCAGATGGAAAATATGTATTTCTGAGTAATATGGCCAATGATTATTCGTATTGGTCACCGGAGGCAGTTGATTATTTCGGACTTCCGGATATGAGGATGTATCATTCGGGGATTATATGGAACGAACTCATAGATCCCAATGATTTTGAGGCATATCAGGCCAGTATTATGGACTTGTTTACAGGCAAGACCGATACACATGATTTTACCTACAGGGCAAGGAATAAGTTTGGAAAATATGTGACTGTTTCGTGCAAGGGCCGGATCATAAAGGATAAAGAGGGTAAGCCGCTTTTCTTCGCAGGTACGATCGTAAATCATGAGAAGAATGATACTATAGATCCGGTAACGGGTCTGCCGGGAAGAACACATATGTTTAAGCATATGGGATACCGCAGGAATAATAATATTCCATATTATTTTATGATAAGCGGCATAAAGAATTTCTTTGAGGTTAATACCGCTTATGGTTATATTTTTGGTAACAGAGTGCTCAAGGAGCTTGCCGAGTATATAAGGTCGATCAATCCCGGGGCAGGGATATTCAGGACTGACGGGACCAAGATAGTAGTAGCTGTTGATAATAAGGGGATCGCAGAGGAGGAGCTTCGGGAAAGGTATGCAAGCTTCAGACGATACTGCGAGAACGAACTAATAGTAGATGGAGTTCATATTTCCGTTGAAGTCTGTTCGGCACTCATGAAGGTGGAGGATGTTGATCTTTCGGTCAATACCATTTACAACAGTATACTATATGCTCTGGATAAGGCTAAGGAAGATAATTCGCCTGAGCTTGTGATCATAGACAATGATACTTTTGACGATAATGAGAAAAGGCTAAGACTGATAAATGAGATAAGAAACTGTATAGGTGAGAATTTTAAAGGGTTTTTCCTTTGCTATCAGCCTATCATGGATGCCCATACGGAAAAACCCGTAGGTATGGAGGCATTACTGAGATGGAGAAACAAGGACAACAGGATCATACCGCCGAATGACTTTATACCATGGCTTGAAAGAGACCCTATATTCTTTGATCTCGGAAACTGGATATTAAGGCAGGCTATAAACGATCTGAAGAAGATAATAAAAAGGGATCCATCATTTGTTGTCAATATTAATCTGGCTTATCCCCAGCTGCAGAGGGATGATTTTAAAGCCAGTGTCGATGCCATAATAAGGGAAGAAGGAATAAGTGCGGATAATATCAAGATGGAGCTTACAGAGAGGTGTAAGCTGTTGGATCAGGATATGCTGAGAAATCATATGATATTTTTGAAAACACTGGGAATGCAGACCGCGCTTGATGATTTTGGAACCGGCTATTCGGCACTTAATCTCCTTGCGGATCTTCCGGTCGATCAGATAAAGATAGACAAGAGCTTTGTAGATGACATAGAAACAAATCCTTCAAAACAAAGTCTTATGAGAGCTATCACCAGCTGTGCAAAGGAGCTGGATAAGAATGTGTGTGTTGAGGGAATAGAAACGCAGAAGATGGCTGAATACCTCAGAGATCATTATTATGTAACATCCTTCCAGGGGTATTATTACTCTAAGCCTGTCGAAATAGATGATTTTCTGAAATGGATGGAAGAATACGGGAAGTAAGGAGTGAGGAGAATTGCTTATGAGGCTGCTTAAGGGAATGGAGCCTGAACGGGTACTGTTTTATTTTGAGGAGATCTCATCGATCCCAAGAGGCTCGGGAAAAACAGAGAGAATAAGTGAATATTTAAAGGGCTTTGCCATAAGGCAGAGCCTTAAATATATTCAGGATAAAAACAATAATATCATAATATTCAAGGACGGAAGTCAGGGCTGTGAGAAATCCGATCCTGTTATACTTCAGGGACATATGGATATGGTCTGCGAAAAGAATGAAGGAACAGACATAGATTTTGACAGGGACGGTCTTAGACTTAAGCTCTGCGGAAGGGTTTTAAGTGCTGAAGGTACTACCCTTGGAGGAGATGACGGGATAGCGGTTGCATATATACTTGCGATACTTGAAGCAGATGATATCAAACATCCGCCCATAGAGGCTGTTATAACCTCCGATGAGGAGATCGGTATGGTCGGGGCCTCTGCGCTGGATACATCCGTACTCAGCTCGAAAAGGATGATAAACCTTGATTCTGAGGATGAAGGTATATTTATTATCGGATGTGCAGGTGGAAGAAGTGTTAAATGCCATATCCCCGTCAGCTTTAAAGAGTCTTTGGGAACGCTGATAAGGCTTAGCGTAAAGGGCCTTAAGGGAGGCCATTCGGGGGAGGATATAAACAGAGGCAGGGGAAATGCCAATAAGCTTATGGGAAGGCTTCTTTATCATATACGTGACAGGATAGGCCTTATATCTATAGACGGGGGATCAAAGGATAATGCGATACCCAGGAGGTCGGATGCGGAATTTATCATAAAGGATGCGGATGAAGCAGAGAAGATCACGGATGCTATAACGGATATATTTGAAGATATAAAAAATGAGTATGAGTTTACCGATCCCGGGATAGAATTAGAGATAGAAAAAAAGGAAAGTGCAAAGTTCATGGTTTTAGATAAGGATTCAGCTGACAGGGTATTGGGATTTTTGTATCTTTGCCCCAATGCGATACAGAAGATGAGCCCGGCCATAGAAGGACTTGTACGCACATCCTTAAATCTTGGTATTGTAAACAGCCATGAAAAGGAAATCGTCTTTTCGTTTCTGCTAAGAAGCTCGATGGATTCGGAGAAAATGGAGCTTTGCAGCAGGCTTGACTGTCTTACTGAGCTTTTTTGCGGATATACCGACCATTCCGGAGACTATCCGGCATGGGAATTTAACAGTGATTCAGGACTCTTATCGATCATGCGGGAAACATATGAGGAAAAGTATAAAAAGAGTCCGAAGATCACCGTTATACATGCAGGGCTTGAGTGCGGTATTTTTAATGGCAGGATAGAAGGGCTTGACTGTGTATCCATAGGTCCTGACATGAAAGACATCCATACTCCGGATGAGTCGCTCGATCTTGATTCTGTGCTTCGCACTTATGAATTCCTGCTTTCGGTTTTGGAAAGAATGTGAGGTTGCCTTGGCTGAATTAATGAAGATCCTGTCGGCAGTAAAAGATATGGGAGCTTCCGATGCACATTTTCAGGACAAAAAACCGGTGATGGTAAGGGTCGAAGGGGTTCTGAAGAAGTATTCGGATGAGTGCATGGGTGAGGGCGAAACAGAAGCCTTCTTTTCGGGAATGGCCGACGAAGATAAAATAAAGGAACTTAACAGGAGTGGAAGGATACGCTTTGCCATAGATACGGGAAATGCAGGAAGGATCCGTACTGATCTGTTTTTGGAAAGAGGCGGGTATTCGGCTGTTGTCAGGTTCATACCCGATCATATACCTGATACTGAAAGGTGTGAAATACCAAAAGAGATAACAGAACTTACCCATAACAGAAGTGGGATCATTATTTTTTCGGGATCGCACGGAAGCGGTAAGACTACGGCTGCAGCATCACTTACCGATCACATTAATCATAACAGGGAGGCTCATATAGTTACGGTGGAGAATCCTGTTGAATATGTTTTTGACAGTGGCAGATCGATGATAACGCAGATAGAAGCCGGAAGTGATGCCGGGAGCATGAGAGATGCTATAAAAGAAGCCGCAGCTATTGATTCCGATGTCATTATGGTCGGAGATATGACAGGTAAGGATGAGATAAAAGAGGTCATTAACGCAGCAGGATCAGGAAGGTTAGTCATAGCTGTGATGAATGAAACCGGCGCGGATGATGTGATCAGACAGATCATAAGAGCAGAGGATAAAGACAGGCGCGATGACATAAAGGAGAGGCTTTCCTCTGTGATAAGAGCTGTTGTGATAACAGACCTCATACCCGGGAAAGAGGGCAGAAGGATACCTGTACATGAGATAATGATAGCCGATCAGGCTGTCAGAAATCTCATACGTGAAGAAAAATATAATCAGATAAATACCATGATCCAGACCGGAAAAAACCGGGGAATGATCACTATGGATGATGATCTTTATGAACTCTGTATTTTAGAGAGGATAGATAAGGAAACGGCCATAAGGTATTCCCGGATTCCGGAAAATATGAAAAGAAAGCTATGATACAGCCTGATAACGGAAGAAAAGATCATTTACATAAAAATGTAACAATGTAACAAAACGGGATTGACATTTCTTTTCTGCAGGAGTATTATTGAAAATATAAAGGGCGAGGTTTATAAACATGAGCCGGAAAGGAGATCTGAATGCAGGTAGGCGGTATAGGTACAAGTTATTCAATGCCATATATTTACAATACCAACTCCATAAGCTCTGCAAGCATGAATAAGATACAGGGCATAGGGAATGATCTCCTCACTTCAAAGACTGATTTTTCTGCACTCACGGATGAACAGCAGAACGTTAATCCTTTAAAGCGTGGAGAAACCGTAGACTTCAACGGGATCCTCAAGGAACAGATGGAAAAGAGCAGACAAAATGCTTCGAGGGTCATGTCGCCTACGGACAGTTTGCAGGCAATAGATCAGATGCAGCGTATGGATCCTCAGAGGACTGATACAAATCAATATACGCAGGCAATGAGTTTCTATCAGCCTATTGATTTATTCGCATAAGCGGATGACTACATTATGATCTGCATAAAGAAGAAACTGCCGGGTTGGTAGTTTCTTCTTTTGTAATATGCAGATGGCTTGCCGGGATATTAAGAAGGAATTGCCATACCGGTTTTGTAAACGGAGGGAGAGTTTATGAAGGATAAGGTTACAATAAAGAGAGTTATTATCTATCTGATTTTTGCTTTTGCAATAACATATCTGTATGAATTTCTGATACTTTTCCCTGAGTGGAAGCAGATACAGTCCATAGGTGCCGTAAATGTAGCACCGGTCATGCTTTTTCCGGCATTATCCGTGGTAATAACAAGGCTTGTTACCCGTGAGGGCTTTTCTGACAATAAGCTGGATCCTAATTTTAAAAAAGGGAAGAGGCTCTATTATATTTTCGCCTGGATACTTCCTCCTGTTTTGACGGTTGCAGGCGTATTGATCTACTTCCTGATATTTGGCGCGGAGTTTTCCTGGGAGATGGAATACTATATGGGAATACTCAGCAAACAGGGCGCCGATGTCTCTGTTTCGGTCATCCGGAAATCCCTCTTAAGTTCCGTGCTGTCTTCGCTGATATTTGCACCGGTACTTAATGTGGTGACCTGCTTTGGTGAGGAGTGGGGCTGGAGAGGTTATTTGCTTCCAAAGCTTATGAAGCTTACAGGGATAGTCCCTACACTGATCATTTCCGGAATTATCTGGGGACTCTGGCATCTTCCGCTTACGATAATGGGTCATAATTACGGAACCTCCTATATGGGATATCCCATTACCGGTATAATAGCCATGTGTTTATTCTGTTTTGTAATGGGAGTTCTGATATCCTATGTAACGATAAAGACAGGGAGTGTATGGCCTGCAGTCATAGCTCACGGAAGTCTTAACGGATTTGCTTCACTTGGAATTTATTTTACAAAGGACGGAGGAAATCCCTTTGTAGGGCCTTCCATTACGGGAATCATATCCGGACTCCCCTTTATCATTCCGGCAGTTATCGCATTTATAAGTCTTGTAAAGGATCCGTCTGAGGCTATGGAGATCACTGAAGAAAAGAAACATGCTGATGATCCGGAAAAGATACAGGTCAGGGAGGCACAGATGCCGATACCTAAGGAGATGGGAGAAAACTCGGATACTAAGGGTGATAAAGGGAGTAATGAAGACGGGTCAAAAGAATAACCATGTTTTTAAAAAAAATGGTTTTTTATTAAATGCTTGTGTGCTAAAATAATTTATTATGAATAAGATAAATAAAAGAAAAAAAATAATAAGGTTTATTGTAACATTTTTAGTTGTTTTACCTATGCTCAACAGAGCTATGACCTATGAGGCCGACATAAACGGCTATTCAAAGGATATAGCCGCTGTGACTGAGGAAAAAACCGTAAAGGAAAATGAGATTATCAGGGATAATGAGATAAAATCCACAGATCCCTATAATAACCTGATAACCGCCAGTGCAGGAAGTATCGATCTGGCTGATCAGTTTACTATAAAAAGAGCATATCTTACCTTTGATGACGGCCCCAGTACCAATACCGATAAGATCCTTGATATTCTGAATGCATATGGAGTTAAAGGCACTTTTTTTGTAAATAATAAAACCGATGAAGCAAGTATTGCCAGATACAGGAGAATTGTAAGTGAAGGACATACAATAGGCCTTCATTCAACTTCTCATGTTTATTCGCAGGTGTATGCAAGTCTGGATTCATTTCTCAATGACTATGCTGCAAACCAGGCCTATGTTGCCTCGGTAACAGGGGTGGTTCCTGTGATCTACAGATTTCCGGGAGGGAGTAACAACAGCGTTTCGCCTCTTGATAACGGGTTATATGAACAGGCATTGAACGATCTCGGGATCAGATATTATGACTGGAATGTATCCGCCGGAGATGCCGTAAGGGGAGGAGCTTCAAGGGATAAGATAATACAAAATGTATTTTCGAGATGCGATTCTCTGGGAAATAAGGATGTTATGATACTCATGCATGACCTTAAACCAAAGGTCACAACAGTAGAAGCACTTCCGTATATCATAGAAGGGCTTATTGCAAGAGGATATGTTATCCTTCCTGTAGATACGGGAGTTGCATCATCAACCCCCACCTTTCATCTTGAATAGGAAATGACAGGTTTCTTGAAACTGATGATCAATTATAAGTAATAAGAACGGAGGACTAAAGATGAGTTTTTTTAAGGATTTTAAGGAAGACCTTTCTCAGGCTGTCAATGAACTTCTGCCTGAGGAGGCTGCAAAAAATACGGCTGCAATGGAAGAACAGGCAGGAATGGATCTGTCAGGTCAGGTTGCCCCTGAGCCGGAACAGCAGCCGGACATGGAAGCAGATATTTCTCAGGCAGTTGCAGATCTTCTTTCAGATACAACCGCTCCTATGAGCGAAGCGCCGGAACCCAAGATAGAGATTCCGAATGCATTTACCGAAGCTCAGAATGCAGCTGTGGAAGAATCGGTAAGCAGTGGATTTATGGCTGAAGCAGCTCCTTTGCAGACCGGTACTCCCGTTGCGCCTGCCACAGCTCCCCAGCCTGAGCCTGTACCGGAACCGGCTATGGCTCCCCAGCCCTCACCGGAACCGGTTGTGGAAGAGCATATATTACAGCCTGTAAGTCAGAGCGCTGCCCCTTCGTCAGCAGGAACTGTGGCTTCAGAAGGATCTAAGCCCCCGGTAGAGCCTGTGTTTAAAGAGACTTCATTTAAACCGGCTCCCATAAATACAACGTCGGAAAAGACAACCAGGGAAACAGGTGTGATAATATCCGGCATGTCGATAACCGGAGATGTCATATCAGATGGAAACCTTGATGTTATGGGATCGATAAAGGGTAATATAAAGCTTGACGGTAAGCTTAAGGTAAGCGGGTCAATAGAAGGAAACTCAGATGTTGAAGAGCTATTTGCGGAGGCTGCAAAGATCACGGGAGACATAAAATCAGTCGGAACCGTAAAGGTTGGCGCAGGAACCGTTATCCGTGGAAATGTCACTGCAACAAGCGGTGTATTTGCCGGTGCGGTCAAGGGAGATATTGATATAACGGGACCGGTTGTACTTGATTCCACAGCTATAATAATGGGTAATATAAAATCCAAGACAATACAGATCAATAACGGAGCGATCATAGAAGGACTTTGCTCACAGTGTTATGCTGAGGTCAGTCCCAGTGATTTCTTTGAAAAAGAATAAAAGGCGGATATCATATGAAACGTGTGCTTCTAAAATTAAGTGGGGAAGCTCTTGCGGGAGATAAGAAAGCCGGATTTGATGAGGATACCGTGCGCAGCGTTGCACAGCAGGTCAAAGAGGTTGTTTCAAAGGGTATACAGGTAGGGATAGTGATCGGTGGTGGTAATTTCTGGAGAGGAAGGACCAGCGAGAATATAGATCGTACAAAGGCTGACCAGATAGGAATGTTAGCTACGGTAATGAACTGTATTTATGTTTCGGAGATATTCAGATCCGAAGGAATGAGAACGGAGATCCTGACGCCTTTTGAGGTGGGAACCTTTACAAAGCTTTTTTCCAAGGACAGGGCTGTAAAGTGTTTCAAGAAGGGAATGGTTGTTTTCTTTGCCGGAGGAACCGGGCATCCATATTTCTCTACCGATACGGGAGCAGTATTGAGGGCAGTGGAAACAGAGGTTGATTCAATACTGCTTGCAAAGGCAGTAGACGGAGTGTATGACAGCGATCCCAAGACCAACAGTCAGGCAAAAAGATACGATGAGATATCTATCAGTGAAGTCATAGAAAAGAAGCTTCAGGTTGTTGATCTTACCGCAAGTATTCTTGCAATGGAAAACCATGTACCCATGTATGTGTTCAGTCTTAATGAAGAAAACAGCATTGTAAATACTATTAATGGTGATTTTAACGGCACCAAGGTGACGGTTTAGGAGGTGATCATCCAATGAATGAAAGACTAAAGGAATATGAGGATAAGATGAATAAGACTGTGGAGCATCTGAAATCCGAATTTAACTCCATCAGGGCAGGAAGAGCAAATCCTCATGTATTGGATAATATAAAGGTAGATTATTACGGGACCATGACGCCTATTCAGCAGGTGGGGAACCTTTCGATCCCCGAAGCAAGGCTCATACAGATCCAGCCATGGGACAAGGGACTGTTAAAAGAAATAGAAAAGGCTATTCAGGCATCGGATCTTGGTATAAATCCTACTAATGACGGCAATGTAATAAGACTTGTTTTTCCGGAGCTGACAGAGGAGAGAAGAAAAGAACTGGTCAAGGAAGTCAAGAAAAAGGGAGAGGCAGATAAGGTTGCCATAAGGAATATAAGAAGAGACGGAAACGATGCATTTAAAAAATTGTCAAAGGAAGTTTCCGAAGATGAAGTAAATGAGTTACAGGATGATCTTCAGAAAATGACAGATAAATTTATTAAGACTGTAGATGAACTCATAGAAGAAAAATCCAAGGATATACTTACAGTATGATCATTGAGGGACAGGACGATAGCGTTTTGTCCCTCTGATAATAATTAGAGATATGTCAGACTGTATGATCATTTCTGATCAAAGGAGAGTGTTATGGAAGGTATCAGAGTACCTGAGCATGTGGCGATAATACTGGATGGAAACGGAAGGTGGGCAAAGTCAAAGGGAATGCCAAGGAGCTATGGACATATACAGGGAGCCAGAAATGTTGAGGTGATCTGCAGGGCGGCTCATGATATGGGGATAAGGTATCTTACGGTATATGCTTTTTCCACTGAGAACTGGTCAAGACCTGAGGAGGAAGTTAAGCAGCTTATGGGTCTTCTCGACAATTATCTAAAAAACTGTTTAAAGACCGCTAAGAAGAATAACATGGCAGTAAGGGTGATCGGGGATATAAGCAGGCTTGATGAGGGCCTCAGGAACAAGATCAATGAGCTGACAGAGGTCACGAAAGATTACACGGGTCTTAATTTTACCGTGGCTCTTAATTATGGAGCCCAGGATGAAATGTTAAGGGCAATGAACCATATCATTGAGGATATGTTAAGCGGAGAGATAGAAAAGCAGAAGGTCACAAAAGAGCTTTTTGAGTCCTATCTGGATACTAGTGGTATTCCTGCTCCCGATCTTATGATACGTACAAGCGGTGAACAGAGGCTTTCCAATTTTCTGCTCTGGCAGTTGGCTTATTCGGAGTTTTATTTTACCGATACAGCCTGGCCTGCATTTGACGAAAATGAGTTAAAAAAAGCAGTTGTTGAATATTCATCTAGAAACAGAAGATACGGTGCCATATAAGAATAAGAAAACCGGTGTACCTTTGAGTGTGTCGTTTTGGCTTGATATTGAAAGGATGATCTATGTTTTTAAAAAGACTGATAAGTGGTATTATATTGCTTGCTATAGTTACTCTCATGAATATTATGGGAGGACCGGTTATGGATGTCTTTTTACTGATCATATCTTTAGTCGGCCTGTTTGAGTTCTACAGGATGGTAGGAGTATATGTCAGGGGAAGGGGTATAAATGTCTTCGGTGTGATCGGTATAGGCGGTACGGTTGTATATTTTGCGGTAGGATATCTGTTAGGCTCAGCCACACTGAATGATCTTATGCTTGTTATAGTCGGTGTTATAATCGGAATGATGGCTGCATATGTATTTACCTTTCCCAAATATGACGGGATGATGGCTATGAAGTCTTTTTTTGGATTTGTATATATTCCGGTCATGCTGCATTTCATATACATGACCAGGGAACTTCCTAACGGAGAGTATACCGTATGGATAATCTATATTGCTTCATGGATGTGTGATACGTCGGCATATTGTGTAGGAATGCTTTTGGGAAAGCATAAGCTTGCACCGGTACTCAGTCCCAAAAAATCAATAGAGGGAGCTATAGGAGGAGTAGCAGGTTCTGCGATCATTGCTTTTCTGTATTCTGTGTTACTTGTAAACAATAAGGTGGCAGGTCAGTATGTGACCTGGATACTGGTAGTGATATGTGCGCTTGGGGCAGTTGTTTCGCAGATAGGAGATCTTGCTGCGTCGGCCTTTAAGAGAGACTATGAGATCAAGGATTACGGCGACCTGATACCGGGACACGGAGGGATCATGGACAGGTTTGACAGTGTGATATTTGCTGCACCGATGATCTATCTTCTATGCCATTTTTTCACAAGGATAATGTAAGCTGTAAAAGAACTTAAAAAGGTGAAAATACATGAAAAATATAACGGTTCTTGGATCAACGGGTTCGATAGGGACCCAGACAATGGATATAGTAAGGGGTAATCCTGATCTTAAGGCAGTAGCCATAGCTGCAGGATCAAACATAGTCCTTCTTGAAAAACAGATCCGCGAATTTACTCCGGATATTGCTGTTGTTTATGATGAGAAGAAAGCGGATGAGTTAAAGAAGAAGGTAACCGATATGCCTGTAAGGATTCTTTCGGGAATGGAAGGAATGCTTGAAGCGGCTTCTTATGAGAAATCCGATATCGTAGTCACCGCTATGGTTGGGATGATAGGTATAAGGCCTACCATAGCCGCCATAAATGCAAAGAAGGATATTGCTCTGGCGAATAAGGAGACTCTTGTTACCGCGGGACATATAATAATGCCCTTAGCCAAAGAAAGAGGTGTAAAGATCCTTCCGGTAGATTCGGAGCACAGTGCCATATTCCAGTCACTTAACGGTGAAAATAAGGAAAGTATAGAATCCATAATACTTACTGCATCGGGAGGCCCCTTCAGGGGAAGAAAAAAAAGTGAACTTGATGCTGTGAAGGTTGAAGATGCGCTAAAGCATCCTAACTGGTCAATGGGAAGAAAGATAACCATAGATTCAGCCACAATGGTAAATAAAGGGCTGGAGGTCATGGAGGTCAGGTGGCTTTTTGATGTGCCTGCAGAAAAGATTAAGGTTATCGTGCATCCTCAGAGTATAATTCATTCAGGTGTAGAGTTTAAGGATGGTGCAGTGATCGCGCAGATGGGTATGCCGGATATGAAACTGCCTATACAGTATGCACTGTTCTATCCTCACAGAAGGTATCTTAACACGAAGAGGTTACGTTTGGATGAGCTTGGAAGCATGACATTTGAAAAACCCGATATGGATACTTTTAAAGGGCTTAAACTTGCATTTGATGCGGTGGATATCGGAGGAAGTATGCCTGCGGTTTTCAATGCCGCCAACGAAAAAGCTGTTGAACTTTTTCTTGACAGAAGGATAGGATTTAACGATATAGCAGACATAATAGAATATGCAATGAGCCGACACAGGATGAAAAACGAGCCCTCTGTTGATGAGATTCTGGAGACAGAGAGAGAAACCATAGAGATAATAAAAGAATTTAAGAAGGAGTGATCTTATTGAGCATAATTATTTCCCTGTTGATATTTTGTGTTGTAGTTGTCATACATGAAATGGGACATATGTATACAGCAAAGGCAAATGGTATCTATGTAAAGGAATTCTGGGTCGGTTTTGGACCTACATTATTTTCGTTTACAAAGGGTGAGACCAGGTATTGTATAAAGCCGATACCCTTGGGAGGAGCCTGTGTTTTTGAAGAGGATGCTTTAGAGGAGGGTGAAGAACCATCTGAAAGAGCCTTTAGTAAAGCTAACGTCTATTCAAGGATTGCTACGGTTGTTGCAGGGCCGCTTTCCAACTTCGTTTTGGCCTTTGTACTCTCGATAGCTGTTCTTGGGATATCCGGATACTCAACGTCGGTACTTTCGGGTATAGTGGAAGGATCGCCGGCTGACAAAGCCGGATTGAAGGTGGGGGATGTTGTCGTAAAGATGGATAATGAAAGCATTCATCTTTATGATGAGATCATTCTGAATACGTTGTTTAACAGGGGAGAAACTGTAAAGATCACATATGAGAGAGACGGAGTCAGAGATACAGTTAACATAACTCCTGAATACTCGCCGGAATATGGCAGATATATGTTTGGAGTCCAGGGTGGATTACCGGATGAGAATCAGACAGCTCTGTCAACAGTGAAATACAGTTTTTATTATACAAAATACTGGGTTAAAAACGTGCTGAAAAGCCTGCTCTCCATATTCAGGGGTAAGGTTAAGGTGGATGACCTTTCGGGAGTTGTTGGTTTAACTGCAGCCATAGACGATGTTTATGAGGAGAGCAGATCCTATGGATTTTTGACTGTTCTTGTAAATATGCTCAACATAGCTGTTCTTTTATCGGCAAACCTGGGGGTATTTAATCTGCTGCCTATTCCGGCTCTTGACGGAGGAAGACTGTTATTTTTGGCAGTAGAGGCGATAAGAAAGAAACCGGCCGACCAGACTATAGAAAATAAGATCCATCTCGCGGGCTTTGCCCTTCTTATGCTTCTTACCGTGTTTATAATGTATAATGATATATTGAAGCTTTTCAGGTGACATTTTAAGATGAAGCCGGGTTAAGAAGCCATGCTGAAAATCTTTTTGTATATATTTACTATCTGAAAAAAGCCGATTAAATCATAAATAAGGGAGATCGAACGAGCGTGTACGTATTTACGTATAGAAAAGGAGCCGCTTGATCTCTCTTTTTTTGTTTAAAATGACGGATAAAATGTGTTTGACATATCGGCAGAACATGGCTTATTATACGTATATACATAATGAAATACATTTCATTTATCAAATTTAAAATCTAAATACAAATAAAACAGATCGTATATAATTCGTAAAAACGTAATAATGATCGATTTCAGTCAGGAGGAGAGGATGAAAAGAAGATACGGGTTAGTTTCACGTGTGATGGGTATTGTTATTGTTTTATCGATAGTGTGGAATTGTCCGATTAGGGTTGAAGCCATTGAACCTACACAGTTATATGGATATACAGGCCCTTTGATGGCAAATATAGGTCCCGGACTTACATCTGCCGAGGTTTCAATGGAGCATAGCGGATATGGTGATTATGTGGGTAAGTGTATACTGTGCGGAGAGACTTTGACAGGTTATATTAACGAAGGAAGGGCAGAGGTAAAGGTAACAGATGAAACAGATGGAACAGAAATTACCGTAACTCCCGGAGTGTATCCATTAAATATGGATCATAAATACCGTTTTGAAATGATAGAAATACACGGATACACCATGATAAAATGCCCCGGATGTAAAAAAGATTTAAGGATTAGTGGAAAAACAAGATGTAAACTGAAGATATACGGATACCGTAATGTAAGAGTACGGACTCAGCCTGTCAGTCAGACTGCAAATACCGGAGATAATGTAACTTTTAGCCTGGAAATTCTGGATGCAGCAGTCAGTAGATGGCAGATACGTACAGATGCGGGATTTTCGGATATTGCTGAGGGAGTAAACAGTGAAGGTACGGGATTTTATGGGGTTAACGGACAGGAATTATCCATTACAAATGTAAGCGGATCAATGGATGGTGCGGTATTCAGATGTGTGGCTTTAGGAGGACGAAATGATGAGGTTATATCTGATGAAGTTAGATTAACAGTAAATGATGATAAACCGCCAAGAGTAAGTATAACAAAGAGTCCGGAAGGAAAAACTACAGGAAGCGTTACGATCACGGTTAACGCTGTTGATGATGGGAAAGGCCTTCCTGAAATGCCATATTCTTATGATGGAGGTATCACATATTCAGGTTCAAATACCCATGAGGTTACATCGAATAAAGCGGTCGAGGTCCGGGTTAAAGACAGAGAAGGAAATGAATACTCCGAAACTGTTATCATAGACCAGATTGAGGATATCAAAGCATCAGCAGATGAAGATCCGGAAGATACAGATATCGGCAATGATGAACAGGGAGAACAACAGGATACTAATGATAATGATATGGATACCGGTACTGAAGACTATAATGATAAGAATGATCCCGGAACAAAAAATCCCGGAACAGAAGTAAAGGACAATTCAGAACAGGTTGATATAAAAGGACCGGAAGGTGATGAACCTGGAGGTGGATCCGGTCAGGAAAATAACAGTAAAGTGGGAGAGTCAGGTTCAGATTTACCTTCAGAACCAAATGTACCGGTTGAAAATGCTGATGACCCCTCAAAAAATAATGTGTCAGCCACCGATAAAGTAAATGTAAACGGTTCGGGTACGGGAATAAATCCGATAAATACCCAAAATGAGACACTAAAACCTCAAACATCCACACAGGATAAAAAGGAGAATTATAAAAGTTCAGAAGCTGTTGGTTCGTGGGATGCTATAAATTCTTTGACCACCGGTTTTGGAGATGTATCAGACGATAACAAAGGATCACTCTCATCAGAGAAGACTGTAGCGGTTGAAGAGGTTCCGACTATCAGTCTTATAACGCAGACTGCAAAGGAAAAGAGCAGCAAAAATACAAATGGTTCAGGAAGCAGCAAAGGATCTGCTTCATCCGGTACGACCGCGGCAGGAAGACAGAAAGGCGATACTGAAAATAAAGAAGATGAGCTTAATGATCCTGTAAATCTATACGGAAACGGATATACGAACGGATTAAAATACAATTCCGGAAATCCGGACACCGATGAAAATGTTGTGATATCAGGGGAAGAGGTAAAGGAAAACACCGTAGTATACAGTAAAGCACCTGTAGTTATAGGTGGAAAGCTAAAACCTGAGACCATGACCGATAAGGGAAAGCTTTCCCTGCCGGCTATAATACTTATTGTGTCGGGAGCTGTTCTGTTATTTTTACTGCTGATATTTGTGCTTTTCTTCGGTGTTATCTTCCTTTATGAAAAAGAAGATGAGGGAGACAATAAGAAAAAGTATGGCATTGCGGGAATATCATTTGTTGTGTATAAAAATGGAGGATGGGTATGCAGGATATCATCAGCTATATATGATCTGGCTCCACTCAGGGTATGCTTCGGAATGATTTTTACAATGATCTTCGAAGGGGATATGGTTAATATACCGATAAAGGATGAAAATCGCTTCAAACCGATCTCTAAAAAGATCGTAGTATCCGGAAAGGCAGTTTTGAAATGACAATAAAAAAAGAAGGGATCAGATATATGATCATATTAATGATCTGCAGCATGATCTTACTGGTTTTACCTGAGAGAACTGAGGCAGGGCAAAGCGGTTTCATATGTCCGGATATCAGAAATTCTGCCGGAAATCTTGTGAAGATAGCTGATGGGGGAGTGTATTATACCAATTCCGAAGTGACCTTTTTCTTTGAAGAAAGTAATGGCATGAGTGACCAATACGATTCATATGAATATTCGATAAGTAAAGACGGCGGGATCTCCTATGGAGATTATAAAACTATGAAGGGGAGCTCGCTTTGTATAAAAGTCCCCGATATAGATGATACTGATATAAAAAAATCAGGTATTCTATATACTGTGAGGTTCAGAGGAAAGAAAGCGGATAAAAGTGATCCTGAGAAAAATGATCAGGGAAAGTTCATATACTCCAAACCGATCAGGATATGTTTTGATACGATTCCTCCAAGGATACATATAAGTCTGAAGAGAAGCACGGATGACGGGACAGGTGATAAAGGAATGAAACTGAAGATGGATATAACTGATGAAGGAAGCGGGATTAGGATGGTAGAAGTATGTGCTGAGGGGAAGGAGCTGATAAAGGAAAGGGTATTTGAGAAGAATGTACACAGAAAAATATATGAAACCGCATTTCTTACAATGAAAAACGGAGAGAAAAGCAATTTATATATGATGGTCACGGACAATGCCGGAAATATAACCGGTTCATACGATATCTCGAAAAAATTTACAAACAATACATATATAAATGCTTTTCTGATAAATGAGCCTGATGAGAAAAGTATTCTTTTTTTCTTCAGCGCGGCTTCGTTTATTATGCTCCAGCTTTTACTGATAATCGGTAAGATCAGTCTTGGAAAGACTATATATCAACCTTAGTAGTTCCGCCGAGGAATGTCGGCAGGGACTTACCCTCGCGTTTCCACTGGGCGTATTCGGCTGTTGCGGCAAACATTACATCACCTGAGGAATTAAGAGCTGTTTCCAGTGAATCCTGTATAACACCTATCATAAAGCCTACTGCAACTACCTGCATGGCAACATCCTGTCCCACACCAAACAGAGAGCATGCCATAGGGATAAGAAGGAGTGATCCGCCGGCTACACCTGAGGCTCCACATGCACCAAGGGTTGAGATAAATGCCAGTATTATAGCTGTACCAAATGAAACCTTTATATCTACAGTGTTAGCTGCGGCAAGAGCCATAACAGCGATCGTTATGGCGGCGCCGTCCATATTTATCGTGGCGCCAAGCGGTATTGATACAGCATACATTTCCTTATCAAGCCCCAATCTTTCACATAACGCCATGTTTACAGGAATATTGGCGGCAGAGCTTCTTGTAAAGAATGCGGTCAGACCTGATCCTCTAAGACATCTTAAAACAAGAGGATATGGGTTGGTTTTCAAAACTAATGCAGCCAGAAGAGGGTCTATAACCAGTGCGACCAACAGCATGCATACAACCAGCAAAAGCACAAGCTTGCCGTAATCAACGAAGATGGAGAGACCGTTCTGTGAAACATTGGTATAGACTAGTCCCATTATTCCAAAGGGAGCTAAGTTTATTATCCATCTTACGGTAAGTGAAACGATGTCTGATATATCCTCAAAAACTTTTTTTGTGTTATCGGAGGCCATTCGTTTGGCGGCTAATCCTATTACTATCGCCCAGAACAGGATACCGATATATTTACCGTCTATGATAGCAGAAAGAGGATTTGTTACCATATTGACAAAAAGACCTGAAAGAACTTCTCCTACTCCGGAAGGGATGGTATCAGCTTCTGCAACCGTAGTAAGCTGTATGGTCTGTGGAAATAAAAAGCTTCCTATGACCGCTGTAATCGAAGCAAGCAGGGTACTTGAGAGATATAAGGCGATCACAAGACCAAATCTTCTGTCAAGCTTATCCTGTCCTTTGGCAAGGGCTGAAATAACCAGTACAAAGACAAGAACAGGTGCAATGGCTTTAAGAGCCCCGACAAAGAGATCGCCGAGAATGGATATGAACGAAAGCTCCTTAAATAAGAGACCTAAAACGATACCGATGATCATACCGCACAGTATTCGCAAAATCAGACTTGTTTCGTTGTATTTTTTGATCAGATTCATGATTTGCCACCTCATAATTGTTTTTTGATGTTTATAAAAAATAAAACCGATGACAAGATATATCACCGGTTTTTTTTTATTTAACAGCTCGTAGCGGAATCGAACCGCTGATTCTGCCGTGAGAGGGCAGCGTCTTAACCGCTTGACCAACGAGCCGTACCATAAAATAATATATCATTTTAAAGTGAAATGCAAGAGAAAAATATATTTGCTTTTTTTGGGCGATTTTGGCATAATACTCTCACATGATCATGTATTATTTGCCTTGAAATAAAGATATTTATAAAAGGGATCGATAAATGAAATTTCTGACTTTTAATTTTTCTGAATTTACATGGAAGACAGTATTGTTCTATCTGATATGCTGTCTTATCCTGTTCTGCGCCGGATGGGCTACGGCCAATATAATATTTCGTATAAAAAAGATATTTAAAAAGGAACAGGAAACGTCTTTATCTGAAACTGAGTCGGTTGAAGAACCGATAGAAGAAGAAAACCTGCTTTACACAGATGAAGAGGAGGATCTTTCAGAAACATCTCATGTATCAGATAGAATTCCTGACAGTGAAGCATATGCTGAATATAAGGCAGGTAATATCTGCGATATAGATGTAACCGATGATGCATACGATGCTTATGATAAATAATAATTCTAACGGAGTTTTTTCACACCTTTTTATATAGTGAACCGGCGGTATCACTGTTTGAAAAAGGTCAATGAAGATCCGCTCTGTTCTTTACTTTTGTAAACTCCAAGATCCGCTTTTCTGTATATATCTTCAAAGGTTCTGTCAAGAACCGTATTACGTATCACTGCACCGGCACTGACCGAGACCCTGTGCTTTTTGAGTTCAGGTATATCAAGCCGGGATATTCTTTTAAATATACGGTTGATAATATCCGTTCCGCTTTTTTCATCAATGGTTTCTTCTGAATAAATGCCGTATTCATCTCCGCCAAGTCTGAATACTATATCGTTTTTGGAAAATTCTGTGCTGATGATGTCTGCAATTCCTCTTATGACCTTATCTCCGATATCATGTCCGAAGGTATCGTTGATGTTTTTGAATTCGTCTATATCAATAACACACATCATACCCGGAGCATAGCCGGAAAGGGATTCCTTTACCCTTGACTCGCCGCTTCCACGGTTTAAAAGCCCGGTCATAAGATCGGTTTTTGCCATGGCGACCAGTGCCTCCCTTTCCTTGGCTGATTCTACTATATCATCTACATTCTTGAAAGCAGCCAAAACGCCGCTCGAAGGATTGTTGGGATTGAGAGGAAGGTAGGTGAACTGATAGTAGTGGATCTCATCCTTATCGATAACACGGTAACTGGATACATATTCATCAACCTCTTTAAGCTTTTCACGAATGACATCGAGGCTCATAGCCTCCATCATGCTGGGTATATCCTCAGAATAAACTCTGTCCTTTACATACTGAGCGTAAAGTACATCATATGGATAGCTCTTCTCACCGGGCCCCTCCATACCCTTGGTAACATAACCGTCAAGCTTTAGGATCACTACTGTACGGGTATTCATATCCAGCTTAAATATATTATAATAATCACGGCTGAGTGCAGCGACGATATCAAGCTGTTCTCTCAGATATCTCTTGTCGGCGATATGTTTTTTTATTGTTTTATCAATGTTTCTAAAAGCCAGGGTGAAGTAGTTGGAGTGTTCAGGTTCGCCGGTAAGGGCAAAAGCCATCTGAAAGTATGAGAGTTCACCGTCATCTGACATTCTCATATAATCTATCGTATACATCTCACCGCTTTCGATATTCTTCATGACTGTATCAAAGCTGACTTCTTTTTCGATGTTATCTGTGCGGTCTACAACATAGTTTTCTACATATGCTTTTATAAAGTCATCATAGTTTTTGTAGTCAAGGCCATATTCGATAACTCCCCGGGTAGTATCTTCTCCCGTATTCCGGTATAGTTCCATTTCATGATCTTTTATTCTGATAAGCCATATTATATGATACTCCCGTCCGAGTCCGGAGGATATTCCGGATATATTTTTTATCCTGTTATTAAAATCATAAATAAGGCTTTTGGAAACGTCGGGATAGTCCTCGGGATCGAGGAGGATTTTATCGATCAGATTGTATTGCATGTTAAAACCTCTTTTGTGAAAAAGCCGGAATATAATTGCTACTTTTTAAATTATACCATACTTACATTACATAAAACACTACAATCCTTCGTATTTTCTGTTTAATCCCTATCTTATTTGTTAATAAACTGTAAATTTAAGGCTGTGTTACTTGACCTGTATACAAAATGAAGATATTATGTTCATGGGAGATTGTCATAATGTGACAAAGGAGCGACAATATATTGTATGTATTTAATTTAGTACAATCAAAATATGGTCCAAATATAAAAAATATTCAGTCTTAATAATATCAGGTATAAATAATTAGTAAGGATCATTTTTTGCTGTTTATTTAAAAGCATATTATTCCGGAAATGGAGAGTCTATGGAGAACAAAAAATTAAGAAGGATCTTAAAAGGAGTTGCTTCTATCGGAGCGGCCATTGGAGCACAAAATGTCATTCAGGACGATATGGTGGTATATGCTTCCGAATTGTCGGATGAAGCTCAGGAGAGTTCGGAAGAAACTATAGAGACAGAACAGGCAAGCAGTGAAGCTCCTGCGGAAGAGGTTGTGCAGGAAACCCCTGCGGAAGAGGTTGTGCAGGAACCCCCTGCGGAAGAAGTTATTGATGAAACCCCTGCAGAAGAAGCTATTGTGGAAACTCCTGCAGAAGAAGCTATTGTGGAAACTCCTGTTGAAGGGATAGAACAGGAAAACCCTGTGGAAGAAGCTGTAGAGCCATTAGCAGTAGATCAGAATGAAAGTGAAGTGTATCAGGAGATCAGCATAGAATCCGAGAATGCTGCATCATCGGAGGCAGACCTTTTTGCTCAGATAACAGAACAGTCTGAAGCTGCTTCAGAAATCGAGGCAGATCTTTTTGCTGATATTTTCGAGCAGTCAGGATCTGCTTCAGAGGCTGAGAGTGAACTGGTTGTTGATATAATATCTCAGTCCGAGTCAGCAGCAGGATCTGAGAGTACTCTCTATTCTGAAATATCTGAGTATTCAGAGGCAGCTTCTGAATCCGAAACAGGTCTTTTAGAGGATATATCGGAAACATCAGAATCTGCGGAACAATCTCTGTCCGCCAAGGTATCCGAAACAGCAGTGGAATCAGAGTCTGCTTCTGCTGTAACATCGGAGACAGCTTCTGAAGAAGAGAAAAATTCAGAATCGGCAGCAGGATCATTAACCCAACAGGAATCAGAGATAGAAGAGGCATCAGAATCAGCAGAAGAATCATTAAGTCAACAGGAATCTGAGACCGCTGAGTCGTCAGAATCGGCAGCAGGATCTCTGGCAGAGGAGAATTCAGACATAGAAGCAGAGTCTGAGTCATCAAGCAATTCCTTAAGTGAAGATTATGTCAATATGATATTGGAATCACTGTCTGCATATGAATCACTTTCGGAAATGGAAGAGATCTTAGCTTCTGAGTCAGGTGTGGCTTCAGAAACAGTATATAATGAGACTTCTGAAATCATCAAAGCTTCAGGATCCGCTTCTGTATCGGAAGAGGTAAGAGTGTCAGAGGTTGGTTCGGCATCTGAATCGGCATCTTTTGTATCGTCAGAAAGTGAATCAGAGGTTGAATCTCAGTCAGAAAGAGCATCCACAGTTCAGGAATCTCAAAGTAATGCAATAAGTGCTGCATCCAATGCTGCAGCGGCCTCCCTTGCCGAGCAGGATTCAACAAGGGATTCTTCGTCAGCGTCTGCATCGGATTCATTACAGCTTCAAAGTGAATCTGGCGAATCACTCTCCGAGGAGGCATCAGCATCGGAATCTCTTAGGGTATCAGAAACAGCTTCTCAATCAGATAAGGCAGAAGATTCAGATTCTGCAGTTGATTCGACATTGACATCCCAGTCTGAATCAGCTTCAACTGCTCAGTCAGAAACTGCCTCCGAGGGAATATATAAATCCGGATCGGCATCTGATTCGCTTACAAGCGAAAACGATTCCCTGAGTACAGCCATAAGTGAAGCAGAGAGTCAGCTTCAGGTGGCATCTGAGAACTTTAATGAGAGATACTATGATGATTATCTTGAAGATCTTCTTAAGGAGATACCTGAATTACAGCAAAAGATAGCGGATTATAAGCAGTTTGTGTTGGATAACAAATATGATAACCTCAGTGGTACAAATAGCAGTCTGAAAGAGTCTATAGAATTTGACGGGACTAAAATGTCTACTATTACCAATCTCAGAGACTACCTGTATGACCTGGAGGACGAACTTGCAAAGGTCCTTGTTAAATACGCATATTATCAGGAAGGTCATGTCGATGAGGTAATAGCCAGTGAATTAGTACATGGAAGTAATAACAACTGGGATAATAACAGGTTCAGCGTTTCCTATAAGACTGAAAATGGAGACTTGGTTTATGGGTATTTCGACTATGTTCACGCTGATTCGAAAGATTATATTTCGCTGGATAATCATGTGGTCAGTACAGTAGACCACATAGTTATACTTCAAAAGACGGCCATATTTAGTGATGGTAGTGAGGAGATTAAATATGAGGTAAATGATGAAGGCGAAGTAGTTCTATATAAAAATACCAGATCCGGATGGGAGGAAATTGATACAGAGGATAAAACAGTTGAGATATCTGAAGATTCTGTAAAGATCACAACCACGAAAAAATGGGGGTGGAAAACATACAAAACATATGAGCTTGAGCGCTTTGAAAAACAAAAGCTTGAATATAATGGTAAGGAAGTAAAAGATTCAACTACTAAGGGAGTTCCTTATTTTACTGAGAAGGATTTTACTGATGAACAGGATAATTATCAGGAAAACAGGTCTGAGTATACCTCTGCTTCGGAAAGGTCAAGCGAGCTTGATTCTGAATCAGGTTCTATGATCGACAGCACGGAAGCTTCAACATCTTCA